>DASXME010000102.1:0-7992 GCA_036495825.1 Streptosporangiaceae bacterium | reverse complement strand
CCCGTTCGTGAAGTACGGCGGGCTGCGGTTCACCGAGGCGGCGCACGTCAAGGACTTCCTGGCCGCCGCCCGGGTGGTCGCCAATCCGGCCGACGACGTCGCCTGGTTTCGGGTGCTGCGGCTGCACGAGGGCATCGGGCCGGTGCACACCCGGCGGGTCATCGAGATCCTGCAGCCGGCCGAGCCCGGGCCGTTCGACCGGTGGAAGGCCGCCGTCGACGCCGCTCCGCGGCGGGCGCGGGACGGCCTGGCGGCGACCATCGGGAGCCTGGCCGACGTGGCCGTGCTGGAGCGCAGCGGAGAGCGGGCCACCGCGATCCTGGCCGCGCTGGTCTCGCCGCTACGGGAGCGCTACCCCGACGCAGGGATCAGGATCGCGGATCTGCAGCGGCTGGCGGACGCGGCCGCGAGCAGGCCGTCGCTGCATGACGCGCTGGCCGAGATGGCGCTCGACCCGCCCGGCTCCGCATCCGACCTGGCCGGGCCGCCGCGAATGGACGAGGACTTCGTGATCATCTCGACCATCCACTCCGCGAAGGGCCTCGAATGGCCGGTGGTGCACCTGCCGCACCTGGTCGACGGGGCCGTGCCCAGCGATATGGCGCTGTCGTCGCGGGCCGGCCTGGACGAGGAGCGGCGGCTGTTCTACGTGGCCGTCACCAGGGCCCGCGACCAGCTGTTCCTCTACGCGCCGCTGCGCCTGCACATCCACCGCATGGCCGGCGACGACCGGCACGGCTACGGCCAGCTGAGCCGGTTCCTCGACAGCAAGGCCCTGGCCGCCTGCGAGACGACCGACGCCACGCCGCCCGAGCCGCTGCTCCCCCGCACCGGCCGGCTCGCCGCCCGCGTCGACGCGGCGCTCGACTCCCTGTGGACCGGCTGACCCGGCAGGCGCCTCTCACCGCTGGCTGACGCGGTCATATGTCAGCGCTGGTAACCGGCCAGTTCTATGCCTGGTCTGCATTAACGCATTCGCATTCGGCAGCATCAGATGGTCCCGGCGAGCGGGACTCCTCTGCCAGGAAGAGTGCCGTGAACCGGTCCCGGAGCAGTTTGACCCAAGTGTCGACAGGAGAGGTGGCCGCTGTGCCCCGCTCTGCAGAGTTGCGGCGGATCACCAGAAGGGCGTCGACATCGGAGGGGACTGGGGGGCCAGGCAAATGCCAGCTCCTGGACTCGACTAGGACGATGTTGCTGCGCACCTCGCCGACATGATCTACGAGAAGCTGGTCGACACGCTGGTGAGACAAGCCCAGGAGCGTCGCCGTCTCCCGTAGCGAGTAGCCCTTGCCGGCGAGGGCGCGGGCAGCTCCCGCCGATCGCTCCAGCCAGAGCTCTTGAGCTGAATCTAGCCAGGCGCGGGCTGCCTTGGCCTCGCAGACGTGATCGCTAGCGTCATCAGGAAGGATGAACTGGACATCGATCTGGAAAGTCTCCTCAGCGGCATCAAGGATCGTCGCGATCAGATCGCGACCCATAGACTCAATCCTGGCCAGGCTACGGGCTTGGGTGAGAGCGTTCAGCGGAGCGGGATCGGCGTTCTGACTGGCCGAGATGACCCGGGCAAGCCACCAGCCGTCCTCCTCCCAGACCCTGAGCTGATATACCGGCGTCACTTGTCCATCCATCCCTTTCCGAAATACGGCTCGAAGGTCGCCTCGATCTCCCTCGTCACCACCGGAGAGAGGTCACCGGGGTGCTGTGGGATGGTTGTCCAGGCCAGCAAGGCCTGATTCCCGTCGTACAGACCGATCATCTTGTGCGACCCTTTACCCCGCTGCCGGCCGCCTTTGCCCGGCACCTCGGAGACTGTCCAGCCATTGCCGAGCCTGCGTACCGCCCTTCGCAGCAGTCGTTCCGTCTGAGCGGCAGTCTTCATTCCTTGGACCACCAGCATAGTCTAGTGTACTAGACACTAGTCTGTCTATTGAACTAGACACTTCTGGCCGTCATGGTCATAGGTCCTTAAACCGTGTCGCCTACTCGGCGGGCGGTAATGATGTTGCCGGGGGGTGAGGCCGGCTGCTGAGATGCGGTCATGGATTCTGCCGCGGCGCTAGCCGCATTCGACGAGCAGGTGCGCCGCCACCCGAAGGCGGAGGGCCCGGAGGTCCTGGTAGAGAGCGACGACCGGATCACCCGGGTCGTGGCCGTGGCCGACGGCGATGGCTGGAACGGGGTGATCTGGAGCAACCTCACCGAGACCGACGCCGACGAGGTCATCGCGGCGCAGATCCGGCGGTTCGCATCGTGCGACGACGCCTGGGAGTGGAAGCAGTACTCCTACGACCGGCCCGCCGACCTGCCGGACCGGCTCCGGGCTGCCGGGTTCGTGCCGGATCCGCCCGAGACCCTGCTGGTGGCCGAGATCGCCGAGCTGGCGCTGGACTCGAGCCCGCCTGCAGGCGTGCACCTGGTTCCCGTCACCGACCTGGCCGGGGCGGACGCGCTGGTGGCCGTGCACGACGAAGTCTTCGGCGGCAGCCACGGCCACATCGGGCGGGCGGTCCTCAGGGCACTCGACGCTCGCCCCAGCCCGGTGACGGCGGTCGTTGCCATGGCCGGGAGCACGCCCATCTCGGCCGGGCGGGTGGAGTTCTCTCCCGATAGCGATTTCGCCAGCATCTGGGGCGGCGGCACGCTGGCCGCCTGGCGCGGGCGCGGGGTGTTCCGCTCGCTGGTCGCCTGGCGGGCCGCGCTGGCCCAGGAGCGCGGCTACCGGTACCTGCAGGTCGACGCCTCCCCCGACAGCCGGCCCATCCTGCAGCGGCTGGGCTTCGTCGAACTGGCCAAGACGACCCCGTACAAGTACCAGGCCGCCAGTCGGCTCCCTCCCGGCTAAGGCGCAAGGTCGCCCGCGCGACTTATCACTCACTCTGACCAATCTGTGACCCATTTTGTCCAGTTTTGCGGGCACCGAACGCATGACAAGTCGCGATGATCATGGGATAGGCGGCAGGCGGCGGCTGCCAGGTTTCTGGATCTCGGCGCAGATGGCCGAGTCAGTGCGGTGCCGGTAGCAGAATGGAGCCGCGGAGGGCGGGTAGACGCGGTCGGGTAACTGATCGTGTCCGCGGGGGCGGACGCCGCCATTTCGGCTGCCTCCCGCTCCGTCATGAGCTGAGCATCTACGCGCGGAGGACCGGATGAGCGAGTTTCCGGACGGCTGGTTCCGCAATGACCCGCCGCGGGCGGCGGGCGGCGGGCAGGCCGAGGCTGGGCCCGCCGACCCCACCGTGCGGCTGCCCGGCCGTGGCGGTGCCAGCGGCGGCGGCTCGGGTGGCTACGCGGGCGGATCCGGCGGTTACCAAGACGGCGGCGCCCAGCCGGGCGTCGGGCCGGATGGCTGGCCCGCGCAGCCGCCGCCCCAGACGGGCCGGCCCGCGCGGACGGGCGGCGGGTACCGCCGGAGCGGATGGCGCAGGCCCGGCCGGTGGATCAAGCTCATCGCCAGCCTGATCGTGCTGATCCTGATCGTGGCGGGCGGCCTGTACTTCTACCTCGACTCCAAGATCCAGCGGTCGGACGTGCTGGCCAACTTCTCTGGCCGCCCGGTGGCCTCGGCGGGATCGAACTGGCTGATCGCCGGCTCGGACAGCCGGCAGGGGCTGAGCCGGGCCGACGAGCGGAAGTACTCCACCGGCCGCGACGTCAGCGGCCAGCGCTCGGATACGATCATGCTGCTGCACGTGCCGGCCAACGGAACGCGGCCCGTGCTGGTCAGCCTGCCGCGGGACTCTTACGTGCCGATCCCCGGCTACGGGCACAACAAGCTCAACGCCGCCTTCTCCTTCGGCGGGCCGAAGCTGCTGGCGCAGACCGTGCAGGAGGTCACCGGCCTGCGCATCGACCATTTCATGGACATCGGCTTCGGCGGCTTCGTCAACGTGGTCAACGCGATCGGCGGGGTGACCATGTGCCTGCCGGGGCCGCTTAAGGACAGCGCTTCGGGCCTCAACCTGAAGGCGGGCTGCCAGACGCTCAACGGCGGCGAGGCGCTCGGCTACGTGCGGGACCGGCACGACTTCGCCAACCAGGACCTGCAGCGGATCCAGGACCAGCGGCTGTTCCTGAAGGCGCTGCTGGCCAAGCTGACCAGCACCGGGACCACACTCAACCCGTTCGCGTCGGTGCCCGCGGCATTCGGGACGGTCGGCTCGCTCACCGTGGACTCGGGTACCCATCTGTACCAGCTCATCCAGGTGGCATTCGCGCTGCGCAACCCGGAGACGACGACCGTCCCGATCGCCAACGCCAACCTCGCCACGAGCGCCGGGGACGCGGTGGAGTGGGACTCGGCGCGGGCGCGCGAGCTCTTCGCCGACCTCGGCGCCGACCGCGCGGTGCCGAGGAACCTGCTGAGCGGATCCTCGCTCGCTCACTAAGCTACCTAGTGAACACGCAATGTGACTACCCTAAGTCGTTCATATTGCTCATTTCATGCTCATAGGTTCTTTCGGACTTATTCGGTATCATGCGCATCATCACGATCCGTTACGGGGCGCCCGGAGGTCGTATGAGCACCGACAGCATCCCCGCAATCAGGCCCGCGCATGGCCTCTCCTCCCGGGAGGCGCAGATCATGACGCTGATCGCGGCGGGCCACTCCAACGGTGAGATCGCTACCGCGCTGACCGTCGCGGAGAAGACAGTGAAGAATCACGTGAACCGGATCTACGCCAAGCTCGGCGTCGGCTCCAGGCCCGTGGCGATCGCGCACTGGCTAGCGGTCAGCGAGGGTGCTCCAGGCTAATACCGCGCCTCGCCGGGCAGTTGAGCTGCGGGGACGCAACGGCGCGCAGAGGTTGCGCAGGGAAGCACGGCAGGGTTCCCCCAGCCTGCATTCAGGTAACTTCCAGGCTCGCCGGGTAACAATGCCGGTATGACTGCGATCGCCACCGACGGGCAGCGGCAGCCGGACGCCCGGCTTCTCGTCGTCGAAGACGAGCCGAACATTCTTGAGCTGCTCTCTGCCAGCCTGCGCTACGCCGGCTTCGAGGTGGTGACGGCGGCCGCGGGAGGGGAAGCCGTCCAGGCGGCTCAGCGGCACCGGCCCGACCTGATCGTGCTCGACGTGATGCTGCCCGACATGGACGGCTTCGATGTCATCAGGCGGCTGCGCGGCGGCGGCGCCCGCATCCCGGTGGTCTTCCTCACCGCGCGGGACGCCACCGAAGACAAGATCCGCGGCCTGACGCTCGGCGGCGACGACTACGTGACCAAGCCGTTCAGCCTGGAAGAGGTCATCGCGAGGATCCGTTCGGTGCTGCGCCGCACCCGTGGCGACGCGGCCGAACCGACTCCGCGGCTGAAGTTCGCCGACCTCGAGCTCGACGAGGACAGCCACGAGGTATGGCGCAGCGGCAGCCAGGTTCAGCTATCCCCCACCGAGTTCAAGCTGCTCAGGTACTTCATGGGCAATGCGAACCGGGTGCTGTCCAAGATGCAGATCCTGGATCACGTCTGGGACTACGACTTCCGCGGGGACACCGGGATCGTCGAATCGTACGTCTCGGTGCTCCGCCGCAAGATCGACACCATCGAGCCGCGCCTGATCCACACGCTCCGCGGCGTCGGGTACGTGCTCAGGCTGCCCGCCTCCAGCCCATGATGACCACGGCCCCGCCGCCTCCGCCGCCTGCGGCTGACCCTCCCAAGCCGGCCAGAGGCGGGCCGTGGCAGGCCGTCACCCGGCTTTCGGCCCGGACGCCGCTGCGGATCAAGCTAATCGCGGCGCTGCTCGTGCTGGTGATCGCCGCGCTCGCCGGGATCAGCGTGGCGGGGGCCTTCGTGTTCCGCGACTACCTGCACGCGAACGCCGATCGCCAGGTCACCCTGCTGTCGCGGCAAGCCCAGGGTGGCCTGCTCCACCAGATCAACGGCACGGCCGCCCCGCTCAACGAATTCGGCCCGTACCTGGAAGCATTCGTGCCGACCGGTCAGGAGCTAGGCCCCGCCCAGAGCCAGCAGCTCTCGCCGCCCGACATCCCGACGAGCGCGAGCTGGCTCAACGCGAACGCAGGCAAACTGGTGACGGTCCCGGCCATCTCCGGCGGGGACCAGTGGCGGGTGCTCGTGCGGCCGGTAGATTTGCCCACGTTCAACGGCCAGACCCTGGCCGGGACGCTGATCGCCGCCGAGGACCTGGGGAACCTCAACCAGACCGTGGGCCGGCTGGTCAGCATCGACCTGATCGTCGGCGTGATCGTGGTGCTCGGCCTGGCGGTCGTCGGCGTCGCGGTCGTGCGGGCCAGCCTGCAGCCGCTCGCCGAGATCGAGCAGACGGCCGGGGAGATCGCGGCCGGGGACCTGACCCGCCGCGTCGCCGAGCACGACGCGCGCACCGAAGTCGGCCGCCTGGGCCAGTCGCTCAACGCGATGCTGGCGCAGATCGAGGCCGCCTTCCGCGCGCAGGCGCAGTCCGAGGCGACCGCCCGGTGGTCAGAAGGCCGGATGCGGCAGTTCGCGGCCGACGCCAGCCACGAGCTGCGCACCCCGCTGACCGCCATCAAGGGCTACGCCGAGTACTACCGCCAGCGCGGCGGGGTGACCGCCAACGGCAACGGCGAGCTCGCCCCCGAAGATCTCGACCGGATCATGCACCGGGTCGAGGACGAGGCCACCAGGATGGGCCTGCTCGTCGAGGACCTGCTGCTGCTCGCCCGGATTGACCAGCAGCGCCCGCTGGACCGCCGCCCGGTCGACGTGCTGGCGCTGGCCGCCGACGCGGTGCAGGACGCTCGCATGATCGCGCCGGACCGGGAGGTGCGGCTCACGGTCGGGCACGACACCGCCTTCCTGGTCATCGGGGACGAGGCGAGGCTCCGCCAGGTGGTCGGCAACCTGATGAACAACGCGCTGACCCACACCCCCGGCGGTACGCCGATCGAGGTCCACGTCCGGTCCGGGACGCTGGGCGGATGGATGCCGCCCGGGCCCGGCGGGACGGGCGCGCCGGGCGGCTCCGGCGGGGCGGCGGCGCACCAGCCGGCCCCCGCGGTCATCCTCGAGGTTGTCGATCACGGGCCGGGGCTGACCAAGGACCAGGCCGACCGGGTGTTCGAGCGGTTCTACCGCGCGGACCAGGCCAGGACGCGCAAGACCGGCGGAACGGGGCTCGGCCTCGCCATCGTGTCCGCGCTGGTCAAGGCGCACGACGGGAGGGTGTCCATCGACACCGAGTCCGGCCAGGGCGCGACGTTCCGCGTTGCCCTCCCGCTGGCTCCCGAAGCGCAGGGCCCCGGCTGGGCCGACCCCGACGGTCATGACGAGGACCTGGCCGCCCCGCCGGAACAGGGGGGCATGGATCAGACATGGCCCGCGGAGCAGACTGGGCCGACCGGTCAGCCGGAGCCGTGGAACCCGGCGCACGGCTGGACGCCGGAGCAGCCGACCGCCGAGCAGGCCGGGCCGCCGGGCGCTGGGCCTGTCGGCGGGCAAGCGAGCCCTCCTGCGGCCGACTTGTCCGCTGACGACTCGCCCGCGGGCGACTCCCTCTCCGGCGACCCGTCCGCGGGAGGTTCGCTCTCCGGCGGCGCGGCTGACGTCGTGGAGCAGCGCCGCTGGCGGCTATTTTCCTGACCGGTCGTGATCGGGCCGCCGGACCGGCAGCGGACCGGCGCGGGTCAGGCGGCCAGCGCGGCGCGGGCGGCATCACGGACCGCGTCGCGGTAGCCGCCGCCGAAGAGGCAGGCGTGCACGAGCAGCGGATGCAGCTGGTGCAGCGGCACCCGGGACCGCCAGCCGTCCGACAGCGGCGCCGCCTCCGCGTAGGCCGCCAGGATCCGGTCCAGGTGCGGCGCGCCGAACAGGGCGAGCATGGCCAGATCGGTCTCCCGGTGGCCGCCATGCGCGGCCGGATCGATGAGCCACCCGCGGCCCGCCGACCACAGCACGTTGCCCGACCAGCAGTCGCCGTGGATGCGGCTGGGCCGCTCGGCGGGCCCGGCCAGCTCGCCGATCCGCCCGATCACCGACTCGACCAGCCGG
>DASXME010000101.1:0-15050 GCA_036495825.1 Streptosporangiaceae bacterium | reverse complement strand
GCAGCGACTGCGCGTCCAGCGGCGCCTGCTCGCGGGATCCGACCAGCTCGTGGTACCGGCCGTGCTGGTGCCGGACGAGATCGCGGACCTCGGCGGCGAGCACGAGATCGTCGGTCCGCGTGCCGCGCAGGATCACGGTCGGCCGGCCGCCGCCCGGCAGGTCCTCCAGCAGGGCCCGCAGCGCGGTGACCCCGATGCCCGCCGCGATCAGCAGCACCTTGCGGCGCTGCTGGAAGTGCCGGGTGAACGTGCCGTACGGTCCCTCCACGATGACCCTGGTGCCCGGCCTGAGCCGGGCCAGCGACGCCGAATGATCGCCCAGGCCCTTGACGGTCAGCCGGAGGTAGGGGGGCCGGGGCAGGGCCGACAGCGAGTACGGGTGCGCCTGCCACCAGATGCCTCGGGCCAGGAAGCGCCAGCAGAAGAACTGGCCGCCCGACACGGCCAGCCGGTCCAGGTGCCGGCCGGTGCAGATGACCGACACCACGCCCGGGCCCTCGGCCCGCACCTCGGACACCCGCAGGCCGTACCGCAGTGTGCGCAGCACCGGCAGGCCGATCCGGTAGCCGAGGACCAGGCCCGCGGTGGACAGCCAGGCCGCCCACCACACCGCCTGGGTGAGCGGGTGACCGACGAAGGCCGGGCCGAGCACGAGAACGTGCGCGAACGAGAGGGCCAGGGCCAGGTACATGACCAGGTGCACCGACCACCACGTCTCGCGGCGCAGCCGGCGGCGCACGGCCCTGATCGAGATCGCCCCGGCCAGGCACATCAGGCCGAGCCCGACCGTGGCGATCCAGACGTCGGGCTCCCGGGTGAGCAGCGAGCCGACCTGGTGCCACAGGCCGGTCTTCGCCGCCTGGGCGTAGCCCACGGTGATGAACAGCGTGTGCGCGATCAGCAGGCTGATCGGCCACGGGGCCAGCCGCCGGTGCCAGCGCTGCAGGCCGTCGTAGCCGAGCACGCCCTCGACGAACGGGATGCGGCTGACCAGCAGCACCATCATCAGGGCCAGGTACGTCCCGACCAGGCCGGTCAGGCTCCCGGCGAACGTGGCCTGCCCGCCGGCCGCGGTGAACTCGCTGCCGGTCTCGGTGGTGATGGCCAGCGCCGTCGTGGCGCCCAGGCCGAAGCCGGCCACGACCAGGGCCGCCTTGACCAGGCCCGGCCGGGGCGGCGGCGCGGCCGGGCGGCCCCGGTTGCGGCGTGCGGCCGCCGCAGGCTGTCCGGGCCGGAAGGCTGCCGGTACGGAACTCATGGACCTAACTTTCCTGCCGAAAGCTCACAGCTACATGAAGGATTGCTCAGAACGGGCACTGAATTACCGCCAGGCTAGCCGGACGCCCGGGGTCATGCCGTAGGCGTGGCGGACGCCGCCAGGCCGAGCTCGGCGACCGATGTCTCCCGCATCCTGAACTTTTGCACCTTGCCGGTGACGGTCATCGGAAACTCGTCGGTGAACCGCACGTACCTCGGCACCTTGAAGTGCGCGATCTGGCCGGCGCAGTACGCCTTCAGCTGGTCCTCGGTGAGCTCCTGGCCGGGCCGCAGCCGCACCCAGGCGCACAGCTCCTCGCCGTACCTGGCGTCCGGCACGCCGATCACCTGCACGTCCTCGACGGCCGGGTGGGTGTAGAGGAACTCCTCGACCTCGCGCGGGTAGACGTTCTCGCCGCCGCGGATGATCATGTCCTTGATCCGGCCGACGATGCTGAGGTAGCCGGCCTGGTCCATGGTGGCCAGGTCGCCGGTGTGCATCCAGCGGGCCGCGTCGATCACCTCGGCGGTCTTGGCCGGCTCGCCCCAGTAACCCAGCATCACCGAGTAGCCGCGGGTGCACAGCTCGCCGGTGGCGCCGCGGGGCACGACCACGCCGGACTCCGGGTCGGTGACCTTCACCTCCAGGTACGGGTGCGCCCGGCCCACCGTGGACACCCGCCGCTCCGTGTCGTCCTCGGCGGTGGTCTGGGTGGACACCGGCGACGTCTCGGTCATCCCGTAGCAGATCGTGACCTCGGTCATATGCATCTCGCTGACCACGCGCTTCATCACCTCGACCGGGCACGGCGAGCCCGCCATGATGCCGGTGCGCAGCGAGGACAGGTCGTAGCCGGCAAAGCCGGGCAGGCCGAGCTCGGCGATGAACATCGTCGGCACCCCGTACAGCGAGGTGCACCGCTCCGCCTGCACGGCGTGCAGCGTCGCCGCCGGGTCGAACCCCGGGGCCGGGATGACCATGCAGGCGCCGTGCGTCGTGCAGCCCAGGTTGCCCATCACCATGCCGAAGCAGTGGTAGAAGGGAACGGGAATGCAGACCCGGTCCTGCTCGGTGTACCGGCACAGCTCGCCGACGAAGTAGCCGTTGTTGAGGATGTTGTGGTGCGACAGGGTGGCACCCTTGGGGAAGCCCGTGGTGCCGCTGGTGTACTGGATGTTGATCGGGTCGTCGAAGGACAGGCCGGCCGCCCGCTCGTCCAGGGCGGCGCGCCGCTGCGCCGCCGTCCCGGTGCCCTCCGCCGCGGTCAGCGCGGCCCAGTCGCGGTCGCCGAGGTGCACGACCCAGCGCAGTCCGGGCAGGTCGCCGCGCACCTCGTCGATCATCGCCCGGTAGTTGCTGGTCTTGAACTGCTCCGCGCTGACCAGCAGGCTGACCCCGGACTGGCGCAGCGCGTAGGACAGCTCGTGGCTGCGGTAGGCCGGGTTGATGTTGACTAGGATCGCGCCGATCTTCGCCGTGGCGTACTGGAGCAGCACCCACTCCGGGCAGTTGGGCGACCAGATGCCCACTCGGTCCCCGGCCGCGGTGCCGGCCGCGATCAGCCCGCTGGCCAGCGCGTCGGTGTCGGCGTTCAGCTGCGCGTAGGTCCACCGCCTGCCGCTCGGCACGTCCACCAGCGCGTCGCGGTCGCCGAACGCGGCCGCGGTCCGCTCCAGGTTGGCGCCGATCGTCTCGCCGATCAGCGGCTGATCCGCCGGGCCGTTGCTGTACGAGCGCGCGCCCGTGCCGTCCATGGTGGCCTCCCTTTTCGCTAACCCCATCCTCACGCCCGGCGTAGCCAGGCGAAAAGAGTGCTATTGTGCTAGGAGACTAGATGAATGAGGAGCTAGTGTGATCGAGTTCCACCTGGATGCCCGGTCCGGCGTCGCGCCCTACCAGCAGCTCATCCAGCAGGTGCGGCACGCCCTGCGGCTCGGCCTGCTGCGCGAGGGCGACCAGCTCCCCACGGTCAAGGACGTGGTGGGCCTGCTGGCCATCAACCCCAACACCGTGCTCAAGGCCTACCGGGAGCTGGAGTACCAGGGCCTGGCCGCCGCCCGGCCCGGGGTGGGCACGTTCGTCACCAAGACACTCAGCGACGCCTCGCTGGCCGCCCATGGGCCGCTGCGCCAGGACCTGCGCCGCTGGCTGGGCCGGGCGCGCCAGGCCGGGCTGGACGACGAGAGCATCGAGGCCTTGTTCATGAACACGTTTCGGGCCGTCGCCGGAGAGGACGTAGCATGACCGTCGCGCTGGAGACCCAGGGCCTGAGCAAGCGCTACGGGCGGCGCTGGGCGCTGCGCAGCTGCACACTGACCGTGCCGCCCGGCCGGGTGGCCGGCCTGGTCGGGCCCAACGGGGCCGGCAAGTCGACGTTGCTCCAGCTCGCTGTCGGCCTGCTGCGGCCGACCGCGGGCACGGTCGCGGTGCTCGGCGGCCCGCCGGCGCACGACCCGGAGCAGCTCGCCCGGATCGGCTACGTCGCCCAGGACACGCCGGTCTACGCCGCGCTGTCCATCCGGGAGCACCTGCGCCTCGGCGCCTGGCTCAACCCGCGCTGGGACAACGAGATGGCCGAGCGCCGGATCGCCCAGCTCGGCCTGGACCCCGGCCAGCGGGCCGGCAAGCTGTCCGGCGGCCAGCGCGCCCAGCTCGCCCTGACCCTGGCCCTGGCCAAGCGCCCCGACCTGCTGATCCTGGACGAGCCGGTGGCCAGCCTGGATCCGCTGGCCCGGCGCGAGTTCCTGCAGCACCTGATGGAGGCCGTGGCCGAACGCGAGATGAGCGTGGTGCTCTCCTCGCACCTGGTCGCCGACCTGGAACGGGTCTGTGACTACCTGATCGTGCTGGCCGCGGCGCACGTCCAGGTGACCGGGGAGGTCGAGAATCTCCTCGCGTCCCACCGCCGGCTCACCGGCCCCCGCTGCGACCCGGCCAGGCTCCCGGCCGGGCAGGACGTCATCGAGGCCAGCCACACCGACCGGCAGAGCAGCCTCATCGTGCGCGGCGAAGGTCCGGTCCACGACCCCGCCTGGACGGTCGGGCAGCTCAGCCTGGAGGACGTGGTGCTGGCCTACATGAGCCGGGCGGGCCGAGCCCAGAACGCAAGCCGGCCCGGACTGGAAGTGCTGCGATGAAGGGGAAGACGACGATGCTGCGGTCCGTCAATCCGTCCGCCGAGGCCGGGCCTGTCGGCCGGGCCAGGTCCACGGCTCTGGGCGCGATCCTGCTCACCTGGCGCCAGGTCCGCGCCCAGGTACTGCTGGCCTTCGGCCTGCTCGCGCTGGTGGCCATCGTGGCGATCATCACCGGCCCGCACCTGGTTCACCTGTACGACGTGAACGTCGCGCCGTGCCAGAGCCACAACGACTGCTCGTCGGCATCGAGCGCGTTCCTGCTGAACGACCACTTCCTGCAGGCCACGCTGAACACGCTGGTTCTCGTCGCTCCGGCGCTGACCGGGATGTTCTGGGGCGCGCCGCTCATCAGCCGCGAGCTGGAGACCGGCACGTACCGGCTGGTCTGGACGCAGAGCCTGACCCGCGGGCGCTGGCTCGCGGTGAAGATCGGCCTGGTCGGCCTGGCTAGCATGGCCGTCTCCGGGCTGCTCAGCCTGATCGTGACCTGGTGGTCGAGCCCGTTCGACCGGGTGAACCTGAACCGGTTCACGCCCGCCATGTTTGGCGAGCGCGGCCTCACGCCGATCGGCTACGCCGCCTTCGCCTTCGCGTTCGGCGTCGCTGCCGGGGTGCTCATCCGGCGTGCCGTGCCGACCATGGCCGCCACCCTGGCCGCGGTCGTCGCCGCCCGGCTGGCCATCGGCTACCTGGTCCGGCCGCATCTCGTCGCGCCCATCAGGTCCACCATGCCATTCCCGGCCGGCGGCGCGGGACCCACTGCCGTCCCCGGCGGCTGGACGCTGTCCCAGCAGACGATCAACGCCGCCGGGCACGTCATCGGCCAGAACGGCGGCATCGGGAGCAACGGCGGCTTCGGCTTCCAGCAGAACTCTAACGGGACCTTGGTCCTCCAGGGCGTGGGCACCTGCCCGGGCAAGCCGCCGGTCCAGCTGGCCAGGTCTCCGCACCCAGGATTCCTTCAAGCATGTGTCAAGCACTTCGGCCTCAGGGACGTGCTGACGTATCAGCCGGCCAGCCGCTACTGGGCCTTCCAGTGGTACGAGACGGCCATCTTCCTGGCCCTCGCCCTGGCCCTGGCCGGGTTCAGCTTCTGGTGGGTCCGCCGGCGCCTGACCTGACGTCTCTATCTGGCATCAGCTGACCCGCCCGGGGTATGGACTGATGCAACCGCGGCCACGCGGAGTTACTGTCAGGGAAAGCGTGCGGAACGGCCGCACGGGCGTCCTGCAGGTCCGGAGCTGCCATGAGTTCCTGGGTCATCTGGCTGATCCTGGCCGCCGTGCTCGGGGTGGCCGAGTTGATGACGGTGACGCTCGCGCTCGGCCTGCTCGCGGTGGCCGCGGTCGCCGCGGCGGTGGTCGGCGTCACCACAGGGCTGGGCGCCGCGGCCGAGCTCGGCACGTTCGCGGTGGTCGCCGCGGCCGGGCTCGGCGTGATCAGGCCGATCGCGATGCGGCACATCAAGCAGCCGCCGCCGCTGCGCACCGGCGTGGCCGCCCTGGTCGGGCGGACCGCCATCGTCGTCGAGGAGGTCACCGGCCACGCCGGGCGGGTCAGGATCGGCGGCGAGGTATGGACATCGCGCGCCTACGACGACTCGATCGTGATCCCGGTGGGCGCCAAGGTCGACGTGCTGCAGATCGAGGGCGTCACCGCCCTCGTGTACCCACGGGAGTAGGGAAGTAGCCATGGATCTGGCCGTGGTGGTCATCGCACTCATCGTCGTGATCCTGGCCGTGAGCACGGTGCTGCGCTCGGTCCGCATCGTGCCGCAGGCCCGGGCGCGCAACATCGAGCGGCTGGGCCGGTACCGCAAGACCCTGGAGCCGGGGATGAACTTCATCATCCCGTTCGTGGACCGGGTCAAGCCGCTGATCGACCTGCGCGAGCAGGTGGTGTCGTTCAAGGGCCAGCCGGTCATCACCGCCGACAACCTGGTCGTGCTCATCGACACCGTGCTGTTTTTCCAGGTCACCGACCCGCGGGCGGCGGACTACGAGATCGTCGACTACATCGGGGCGATCGAGCAGATCACCGCGACCATGCTGCGCGGGGTGATCGGCTCGATGGACCTGGAGCAGACCCTGACCTCGCGCGAAAGCATCAACAACATGCTCCGCGGGGTGCTCGACGAGGCGTCCGGCAAGTGGGGCATCCGGGTCACCCGGGTCGAGATCAAGGCCATCGATCCGCCGAAGAGCGTCGTGGACGCGATGGAGAAGCAGATGCGCGCCGAGCGGGAGAAGCGCGCCGCGATCCTCACCGCCGAAGGCCTCAGGCAGTCCAAGATCCTCACCGCGGAAGGCGAGAAGCAGAGCAGCATCCTGCGCGCCGAGGGCGAGAAGCAGAGCGCGATCCTGCGTGCCGAGGGGCAGGGCGAGGCGATCGGCACGGTCTTCAAGGCGATCCACGACGGCGACCCGGATCCGAAGGTGCTGGCCTACCAGTACCTGCAGACGCTGCCCCAGCTCGCGGCGGGCCAGGGAAACACGTTCTGGGTCATCCCGAGCGAGGTGACCTCGGCGCTCAAGAGCCTGTCCACCGCGTTCGATCCGGGCACGGTGACCTCGGGCGTGGCGGCTGCGGTGTCCGGACTGGCCGGCGGCACTCCCGCGCCGTAGGTCACCGCGGGCCAGGACGCCGCCGCGGCGATCTCGCCGCCCCCCGATGGCGGCCCGCAGTCGTCCCAGCCGCAGGCCGTGGGCTCGTTTATTCTTCCGAACGGTACACAGTCGGCTCCGCCGCTACAGCCGGACCGAGAGGCCGATAGCCAGCAGCGCCCCGAAGGCGAGCTGCGCCCGCCCGGTCAGCCCGAGGGCGGTGACCAGCATCCGGCCGGACGCCCCTGAAGCGACCAGCCGGACCGGCGCCAGCGCCAGCGGCACGGCGGCCAGCGTCAGCAGGGCCAGCGGCCGCACCGGCGCGATCGCGACCGCGGCACCGAACGGAAGCAGCGCGCACGCCCCGTAAAGAACGCGGGAGCGCCGGTCGCCGAGCATAACGGCGAGCGTGCGCTTGCCCGCGGTCGTGTCGGTCCCGATGTCGCGCAGGTTGTTGACCACCAGCAGAGCACAGGCGAGCAGGCCGACCGGCACCGCGGCCGCCAGCCCGAGCCAGGACAGCTCGCGCATCTGCACGTAGGCCGTGCCCGCCACGGCGAACAGGCCGAAGAAGAGGAACACCGCGACCTCGCCGAGGCCGCGGTAGCCGTACGGCCGCCGTCCGCCGGTGTAGAACCAGGCCGCGGTCACCGCCGCGGCGCCGGGCAGCAGCAGCCACCACGTGGTCACCGCGGTCAGGGCCAGGCCGGCCGCGCAGGCGGCGGCCAGGAACCCGATCGCGGCGCCGAGGACCTGCCGCGGCGGCGCCAGCCCGCCGGCCACCAGCCGCACCGGGCCGGTCCGGTTCTCGTCCGTCCCGCGCACGCCGTCGCTGTAGTCGTTCGCGTAGTTGACCCCGACCTGCAGCGCGAGCGCGACGAACAGCGCGAGCCCGGCCCGCCACACCGAGAACCGCCCGTAGCCGGCCGCCACGGCCGACCCGGCCAGCACGGGAACGATCGCCGCGGGCAGCGTCCTCGGCCGGGCCCCCGCTACCCAGTCCCGCACCTTGGCCACTGCCGTCCCCTCACCCCGCTGGTCAAACGCCGCACCTGCTGAGCAAACGCCGCAAGTACCGGCCAAGGCTACCCGGCGTCGGGATCGGGACTGATCGCCGTGTGCAGCCGGATCATCGCCACGGCGGTGCCCATGTCGAGATGGCTGCGCGTGCCGTCCGGCGCCCAGCCCGCCGACTGCAGGAACGCCTGCGCCGTGGAGTCGGCCGCGAGCACCCAGGTGCGAACGGTGCCGAACCCGTCCTCGGCGAGCGCCGCCACGGCCGCGTTCAGCAGCCTGCTGCCGTGCCCCCGGCCCCGATGCCCCGGCTCCACGCACAGCACGTAGAGCTCCGCATCTGTGCCGGGCCACCGGTCCGGGTCGGTAGCAGGCCCGAACGCAGCGAACCCGGTGACCAGCCGGGTCCCGTCCGGCTCGGCGGCGATCGCGGCCAGCACCCGGTGCCTGCCGCTCGGCGGGCTCACCAGCGAGCCTGCCCAGTGCTCCCGCCAGCGCTCCTCGGCCTCAGCGCTCGTCAGCTCGGCCAGCACCCCATCCGGGACGAGCCCGGGATAGCCGGACTGCCACCGCGACACCTGAATCCGCGCTAGGTCGGCCGCGTCCGAAGCCCGTGCATCCCGGACGGAGTTCTCTGCCTTGGCCGAGGAGTCGGCGTTCACGCGGCGCGGCTCACGGGCCGAGCAGGCTGATGTCGCGGGCCGCGCCGGCCGATGCCGAGGTGGCCATCGCGGCGTAGACCTGGAGCGCGGCGCTGACCGGCCGCCGCCGGTCGCGCGGCCGGAACGAGCCGAGCTCGGCGGTGAGCCGCTCGCCGCGGGCCCGCAGCTCGGCGTCTGGCACGTCCAGCCGGAGCTCACGGCGCGGCAGGTCGATCACGATCGGGTCGCCGTCCTGCGCCAGCGCGATCGCGCCGCCGGCCGCCGCCTCCGGGGCGACATGGCAGATCGACAGCCCGGACGTGCCGCCGGAGAACCGGCCGTCGGTGATCAGCGCGCAGGCGCGGCCGAGGCCGCGGCCCTTGAGGTAGCTGGTCGGGTACAGCATCTCCTGCATGCCAGGGCCGCCACGCGGGCCCTCGTACCGGATGACCACCACGTCGCCGGCGCTGATCGCGCCGCCGAGTATGCCCTCGACCGCGTCCTCCTGACTCTCGAACACCCGGGCCGGGCCGGCGAACCTGTGCAGCTCCTGCGGCACCCCGGCGGTCTTCACGATGGCGCCGTGCGGGGCGAGGTTGCCGTAGAGCACGGCCAGCCCGCCGTCGGCCGAGTAGGCGTGCGCGGCGTCCCTGATGCAGCCGCCCGCGACATCGCCGTCCAGGCTGTCCCAGCGGGTGTCCTGCGAATACGGCCGGGTGGTGCGCACCCCGCCGGGCGCGGCGTGGAACAGCTCGACGGCCTCGGCGCCGGCCTGCCCGCCGCGCACGTCCCAGCGATCCAGGAACGCGCCGAGCGAGCGGCTGTGCACCGTGTGCACGCCGCGGTTGAGCAGCCCGGCCCGGTCCAGCTCGCCCAGGATCGCCGGGATGCCGCCGGCCCGGTGCACGTCCTCGACGTGGTAATCGCTGCTCGGCGCGACCTTGCACAGGCACGGCACCCGGCGGGACAGCTCGTCGATGTCCTTCAGCCCGAAGCTCACGCCGGCCTCGTGCGCCGCGGCGAGCAGGTGCAGGATCGTGTTGGTGGACCCGCCCATGGCCACGTCCAGCGCCATCGCGTTCTCGAACGCGTCGCGGCTGGCGATCGCCCGCGGCAGCACGGACTCGTCGCCGCCGGCGTAGTACCGCTCGGTGATCTCGACCAGTGTCCGGCCCGCCCGCTCGAACAGCTCGCGCCGCGCCACGTGCGTGGCCAGCGTGGTGCCGTTGCCCGGCAGCGCGAGCCCGATGGCTTCGGTCAGGCAGTTCATCGAGTTCGCGGTGAACATGCCCGAGCAGGACCCGCAGGTGGGGCAGGCCGCTTCCTCGATCCGGGCCAGGGTCTCGTCCGAGACGGACGGGTCGGCCGAAGCCACCATCGAGTCCACCAGGTCGAGCTTGCGCTGGCTGTACTGCTGCTCCGCGGCGCTCTGGCCTGCCGCCTGGGCTGCTGCTGCCTGGCCGGACACGGCGGGCGCGATCCGGCCGGCCTCCATCGGGCCGCCGGACACGAAGACCACCGGGATGTTGAGCCGCATGGCGGCGATCAGCATGCCGGGCGTGATCTTGTCGCAGTTGGAGATGCACACCATCGCGTCCGCGCAGTGCGCGTTGACCATGTACTCCACGGAGTCGGCGATCAGCTCCCGGCTGGGCAGCGAGTAGAGCATCCCGCCGTGCCCCATCGCGATACCGTCGTCCACCGCGATCGTGTTGAACTCGCGGGGGATCGCCCCGGCGGCCCTGATAGCGTCCGCGACCACCTGGCCGACCTCGCGCAGGTGCACGTGCCCGGGCACGAACTCGGTGAAGCTGTTGGCGACCGCGATGATCGGCTTGCCGATGTCCTCGCGGGCGACCCCGGTCGCGCGCAGCAGCGCCCGGGCGCCCGACATGTTCCTGCCGTGCGTGACGGTCCGGGATCGAAGCGGCGGCATGGTCTTAGCTCCCCTCGCAGCGGTGAATCCCCCCAGGGTAGCCGCCCGGCACGCGAATTCTCGCCGTGATGGCGGGTCCCTGCGAACCGCCCCGGGCGCCCGTCACCCGCACGTATGCTGGCCAGGCTGCCCGAAGGTACTTTCTTGGCCGGAGAGACGCCCTACGGCATACTTCCGGGCCGCACGCCGCGCAGACCTACGCCACTGGACGCAGATATGAGCGACTACCGCTGGACCGACCGCCAGTGGCCCGACCCCCGCGTCACCATTCGTGACCAGCAGACCGCTCGCGCCTGCGCGCCCGACGCCAGCGGCGACCCGGTCGAGGACCGCAACGCGTGGTTCTGGCGCACCGCGGACGGGTCGGTCGTCGCCGTCACCAAGATCACCGGCTCGGTGCACGAGTCCGCGGAGCCGTTCGGCACCCTGCAGGACGCCGCCGCCGACTTCCGCATCTACTGGCCGGCCGGCTTCTTCTGGGAAGAGCAGGGCGCCAGGGACTGGATGGGCTACCTCGCCGCCAAGCACGCCAGCCCGCCCAACGGCGACGCTCCCCAGTACGGCGACGCTCCCCAGTACGCCGCCGCCCCGGCGCTCCGCACGGGCGGCCAAGTCGCCTGACAGCGTTCCGGTCCGGCGCCATGGCGGTCGGCGGCACATCGGCACCCGCGGGTGGCGGTCAAAGCGCGCTTTGACGCCCTCCGGTGGGCGGGCTCACCAGGCAGACGCCGGCCGACCGCGGTATGCGAGGTAAGAATGCAGATTCCTGCGCGCAGATTCGGTGCTGCCGTGCGAGTGCAGGTCAGCGCGTGGGCGGCAGTACCCGTTCCGCGGCGGCGTAGATCCGCTCGATTTCCGGCGCGGCCAGATGCTGCGTTGTCACGCGCCCGCCGAATGGCCTCTTGCGCAGGTACTTGCGAAGGTTGCCGCCGCTGAATACGTCCACGTCCCTGATGGTCGCGACGCCCCACGGAATGGCCGGGCCGTACACCGCCATGGCCGGCCTGACCTCGATTCGCTCGCCGAGCGCGTTCCCGACCAGTTCGCTCGCCTGTGCCGCCTCCCAGCGGGCATGCTCGAGCCGGTCCTTCTGGCTGAACGGCCCGTGCCACAGCTGCCTGGCGTTCTTCGTCCGCACCGGCAGCCGCTTGTCCCACTCCTCGGAGTCGATCGCGTACACCCCGGTCGGCCCGACCAGGAGGTGGTCGATCACCTCGGTGCTGCCCGGGATGGAACGCATGTGCAGCGCGCGGAAGCCGCTCCGCTCCATCTGCGAAAGCTGCTTCTTGGTCTGCCGCTGAGCGCCCGTCGTGATGCCGGCCGCGCTGCTCGAGGCCGTGGACCTGGCCGTGATCACGGCGTCGGCAATCCCGGCGAGCACGGCCACGGTCAGCCCGATTCGCCAGTTCAGCCAGACCGTGACCGCGACGCCGACCACCACGGCGATGATGATCCGGCGCCGCCAGGAGGGCATCCGCGAGTCGCGGGCGATGTGGCTGATCTTGGTGCGGCCCATGGTGACCGCCCCGGAATCGCCGGTCGGCGGCACGGCGGGCGCAGCACCGCTCACGGGGGTTCCCGCGTCCCGCGGCGGGTCCTGCTGCTGCCTGCGACGGTTGCTGTCGGCGATAGCCCAGAAGGGCGGCTCGGCCTCATCTAGCGACATGCCGCTGCGTCCTTCGGGGCCTGACGAGGCCGATGAGCCGGAGCCAGCCGTCTCCTGCCCGCTCATCTGGCCTGCGCGTCGCCCAGTGATCGGGTCCACAGCCTCAGCGTAACTGATCTAGGACGCAGCGCAAGTAGCCGTACCTTCACGCAATTGTCGCAGCCTTAGCGGGATTTAATTGGCGCTGCGCGGGTAGGGGGATCCTCTCCACCATTTTCTGGGTTTACTATTCGGTAACATGACCCAGATTCACGATCTCACAGTTACCGAACTAGCGGCGGCGATCCGCGCTCGCGAACTGTCACCGGTTGCCGTCACCGACCACTACCTCAGCCGCATCGATGAGAAGAATTCTGCGGTCGGCGCGTACTACACGATCTGCCACGAACTGGCGCGAGAGCAGGCGCGGGTGGCCGAGAAGGCGGTGGCCGACGCCGCCGACCCGGCCGCCCTGCCGCCGCTCACCGGGGTACCGATCCCGATCAAGGACCTGAACATGGTGGCCGGGGTGCGGCAGACCTACGGCTCGGTGGTGTTCAAGGACAACGTGGCCGGCGGCGACGACAACGTGACCGCCACGATCAGGGCGGCAGGCGCGGTCATCATCGGCAAGACCGCCACGCCCGAGTTCGGGCTGCCCTGCTACACCGAGACCGAGGTCGGGCCGCCCGCCCGCACGCCCTGGGATCTGGGCCGGTCGGCCGGCGGGTCGAGCGGCGGCGCGGCGGCGGCGGTGTCCAGCGGGCTGGCCCCGGCGGCGCACGCCAACGACGGCGGCGGCTCGATCCGGATCCCGGCGAGCGTCTGCGGCCTGTTCGGGATCAAGCCGTCGCGCGGCCGGATCTCCAACGCGCCGCTGATGCCGGACCTGATGGGGCTGACCACCGAGGGCCCGCTGGCCCGCACCGTGGCCGACGCGGCGCTGCTGCTGGACGTGATGACCGGCAACCTGCCCGGCGACATGTACGCCCAGCCGCCGCTGCCGCCGGGCGAGACCTTCCTCGGCTACGCCGGCCGCGAGCCCGGCAAGCTGCGCATCGGCCGCACGCACGCGCATCCGGTCGGCGACGGGGAGGTGCATCCGGACTGCATCGCCGCCTACGAGGACGCGAGCCGCCTGCTGGCCGGGCTCGGGCACGAGGTCGAGGACATCGCGATGCCGTTCGGCGCAGACCTGGTGCCCGCCTTCGAGACGCTCTGGTACTCGATGGCCACCCTCGTCCCCGTCCCTCCGGCCGACGAGCCCCGGCTGCGGCCGCTGACCCGGTACCTGCGCGAGCGCGGCCGGGCCGTCGCCGCGGCCGACCTGCTGATGGCCCAGGCCTACCTGCAGATCATCATGCGGTCGGTGCTGCCCATGCTGAATGGCTACGACGCGATCCTGACCCCGACGCTGGCCGCGCCGCCGGCCGAGGTCGGATACTTCGAGGAGGTCGAGCCGGCCGAGAACTTCGAGCGGCAGAAGCGCTTCACCCCGTACGCCGCGACCTATAACGTGTCCGGCCAGCCCGCGGTCAGCGTGCCGCTGTACTGGAACGCAGGCGTCCTGCCGATCGGCGTGATGCTGGCCGGCCGGATGGGGGCCGAGGGCACGCTGATCTCGCTGTCCGCCCAGCTCGAGGCGGCGCGCCCGTGGAAGGACAACCACCCGCAGATCTGGTAGCGCCGGCGTGCTTTCCCCGCGGCCGGGAACATATCCCAACCGGGGGCCGGGGAAGAACGTCATAGAGGTTTGAAGAGTTCACGCTGGGTTAATACGGGGGGCATGTCAATGATCAACACGTCTCGCGCGGTACGGCGGGCCGCCGCAGTGACCGGCGTCGCCTGCGGCGCCCTGGTCGCGGCGGCGCTGCTGGCGGCCTGCGGCTCGACCTCAGGCCAGCCCGGCGCGGCCGGGTCGGGCGCGTCGGCTCCGTCGGCCGGGTCGCCGGGCGGCGCAGGATCTGGCGGCGCCGCGTCGGCATCGCCGGCCGGCTCGGGCGCGGCGCTGGGATCGCAGTGCCCGTCATCCGCGCTGCACGTCACGGTGGACACGGCGCAGGGCAGCGCCGCGGCCGGGACCGACTACGTGCCGCTGGACTTCACCAACGTCTCCGGGCACAGCTGCGTCATGTACGGCTTTCCCGGTGTCTCGTTCGTGACCGGCCACCCGGGCAGCCAGATCGGCGACTCGGCGGCACGGCAGACGACGTTCGGCTCGCGGACAGTCACGCTCGCGGCGAGCGGCACCGCGCACGCCTGGCTCGGCATCGCCGACGCGGGCAACTTCCCGGCGGCCAGCTGCCACCAGGTCACCGCGCACTGGCTGCGGATCTACCCGCCGGACCAGTTCGACCCGCTGTACGTCAGCTACAGCACGCCGGTCTGCTCCGCGAAGATCACCGGCGGCAGCACCCCGCTGATGATCCTGCCCGTCCGCTCCGGCAAAGCAGCCGCCCAGTCCGTCCCCTAACCGCGCCCCGCTGGCCGCCCGCTCGCTGCCCGGATGCCCGCCCCGCGGGCTGGACCGCGAAGGGCGTCGATGTGCGGTTTGCCGCCCACCGGTGGGCTGCGCTGGCCACATCGACGCCCTTGCCATCCCGGGCCGCCCGGGGCGTGGCGCATCCTGGCCGTCGGCGATCATGGCGGGATGGGATCCTGACCGGATGACAAGAGATGAACTGGTCCGCCGCGCGGCCGCGCGCGGCGTGGCGGCCTCGTACCGGGACTGGCGGGGCCGCGAGGTCGAGGTCGGCTCGGACACGCTGGCCGCGATCCTGACCGCGCTCGAGGACCCCGGCGGAGGCGATTCTGGG
>DASXME010000100.1:0-1541 GCA_036495825.1 Streptosporangiaceae bacterium | reverse complement strand
GTTGTAGATCGTCCCGGCTTCGGTGTAGGCCAGCGTGCCGAGGGTGCCGCTGATCGGGCCGATGGCCCGCAGTGGCGCCACTAGGCGCTCGCCGGCTGCGGGATCGTCGGCGGCGCAGGCGATGCGGATATGGATGGTGCGGCGACCGCGCAACGGCTCCGGGATCGCTGGAGCATCCGGCAGACAGATCAGCGCGATTGAGGAGTTCATCGTCTCCGGCACCGTGGCGGCCCATTGCAGGTAGGTGCCGAACACATCGGCGGCCTTCTCCAGAGGAAAGACCAGTGCTCCGCCATACAGCGTGGTGACCGGCACCAGATCGATCTCCATTGCGGTCACCACGCCGAAGTTGTCCCGGGCGCCGCGCAACGCCCAGAACAGGTCCGGCTCGCAGTCTCGGGTGACGTGTCGCAGGCGGCCGTCGGCGGTGACGACGTCGAGAGCGCGTACGTGGTCGGCGGCGTAACCGAAGGTCCGCGACAGCAGAGCCAGGCCACCGCCGAGGGTGTAGCCGACCGCGCCCACGTGTGGGGCCGAGCCGGCCAGGGGTGCGAGTCCGGCCGCTGACGCTTTGTGGATCACCTGATCCCAGCGTGTTCCCGCGGCCACCCACGCGGTGCCGGCATCGGCGTCTACCCGGGCGGCGCTCATCCGCGCGGTGGTGATCAGCACTCCACCCTCGGCGGCGACGGCGGCCGAGGCGTGCCCGGTGCCCTGCACTGCCACCGGGAGCCCGTGGTCGCCCGAGTACGTCACGGCCGCCTGTACGTCGGCGGGCACGGGGGCGCCCACCACCAGCTCGGGTCGATGCTGGCGGGCGGTCTGCCAGCCGGCGCGTTCCTGGTCGTACCCGTCGTCGTGGGGCGCGAGTACCGGCCCCGCCACGTGGTCGGTCAGCCGGTTCACGCTTCCTCCTTCTGTCCGCCGAGCCGGGCGGCAAGCAACCCGCCGGCACGCTTGAGCCCCGCTGCCGCCTCGGCCGATTCGGCGTCGAGCTGGAACACGTGCGGTTGACGCGGAGCAACCTCCGACGTCGCCTCGGCCTTCGCGTTGCGACGGCGCCGGGGAATGGCGGCCGCGGCCAGAGCGCCGACACCGACCACAGCCGCACCGACCCACGTGGCCGGGCGCAGCCCGTCGGCAAACGCCACAGCGCTGAGATAGCTTCCGTGGCTGGCGAACACGGTCGCGAGCACGGCGATCCCCAGGACGCCGCCGAGCTCTCTGATGGCGTTGTTGGCGCCCGATGCCACACCCTGATCGACGGCAGGAACGGCGCCCATCACCACGTTGGCTACCGGAATGAAGAACAGCGCCATTCCCAGACCACTGCACACGAACGGGGCCAGCAGCGTCAGGTAGGACATGTGCGGGCTGATCAGCGCGGCCAGCCAGGCCAGGCCGATTGCCTGCAGCGCCAGGCCGCTCACCAGGAACGGGCGCCCGCCGATGCGGTCGGACAACGGTCCGGCGACCGGCGCGACCAGCAAAGGCATCGCCGTCCACGGAAGAGTGCGCAGCCCGGCTTCCAGCGGCGAGTA
>DASXME010000099.1:0-9145 GCA_036495825.1 Streptosporangiaceae bacterium | reverse complement strand
AGTCCCGCCGCGCACTCAGCGGCGGCGACAGGATCGGCGAGGCAAGGGGGGCGCAAATAGACGCCCAACAGGCGTAGGTACGTCCTAGCCAAGCGGACCAGGGGGTACTGCGGTTCCCTGACCGGGTCGGGGGTGGCCCGGCGAGGGAACGGCAGGCTGGCCGCGAAGCACTGGGGGTGGCCGTCACACGTTAAGGGGAAGGGTTTGGGTCGCTATAGCGACCCAAACCCTTCCCCTTGTGGAGCTTGCTTGCGGAAGCCCGCGTCAGATGTGGATGACGGGCGGGTCGGCGGCGGGCTGCGGGGCGCCGGCCTCCGCGGGCGCCGTAGCGGCGGAGCGGGTGAGCGGGCCGCGGCGGAGCAGCGAGCCGCAGACGACGGCGCCGGTGGCGAAGATGGCGGCCGACCACCAGAACGCGGTGGTGTAGCCGTGCACCAGGGCCGCGGACACAAGCGCGGGAGCGGGACGCCCCCCGACCAGATGGCTGGTCAGGTAGCCCGCGGTCGCGCTGGCGGCGAGCGTGTTGAGCAGCGAGGTGCCGATCGAGCCGCCGATCTGCTGGCCGGTGTTGAGGGTGGCGGAGGCTACGCCCGCGTCCTGCGGCGCGACCCCGAACGTGCCGGTGTTCATCGCCGGCGCGATTACGAACCCGAAGCCCATGCCGGCCACCATCAGCGGCCCGAGCACCGCGGCCGCGTAGCTGGAGTCCGGCCCGATCCTGGTCAGCCAGACCAGGCTCACCGCGGCCAGCAGCATGCCGAGCGTCACCAGCGGCTTGGGGCCGAACCGGGGGAGCAGCGCGATGTTCGACATGTTCGCGCACACGATCACCATGCCGATCATCGGCAGGAAAGCGACGCCGGTGATGACGGGGGAGTAGTGCAGGGTCTGCTGCATGTAGTAGGTGAGGAACAGGAAGATGCCGAACATGCCCGCGCCGGCCACCAGCACCGCCAGGTAGGCGCCGCCGCGGTTGCGGTCGAGCACGACCCTGGGCGGCAGCAGCGGGTGCGCCGCGCGGCCCTGCCAGAGCGCGAACGCGGCGAGCAGCAGCACGCCCGCGGCCAGGAAGCCGTAGGTGGACGGCGTGTGCCAGTTGTGGCTCGCGGCGTTGGAGAACCCGTAGACCAGGCAGAACATCGACGCGGAGACGACCACGACGCCGGGCAGGTCGAGCCGGGGCCGGCCCGCCGACGGCAGCCGCTTGAGCAGCAGCACGGCGCCGACCGCGGCGATGCCGGCGAAGAACAGGTTCACGTACAGGCACCAGCGCCAGTTCAGGTACTCGGTCAGGACGCCGCCGAGCACGAGGCCGACCGCGCCGCCGCCGCCGGCGATCGCGCCGTAGACGCCGAACGCCTTGCCGCGCTCCTTGGGGTCGGTGAACGTCGTGGTGAGCACGCCCAGCGCCGCGGGGGCCAGGAACGCGCCGAACGCGCCCTGGCAGGCACGCGCGACGACCAGCATGCCGAAGCTGGTCGCGGCGCCGCCGACCGCCGACGCGACGGCGAAGCCGAGCAGGCCGCCCAGGAACGTGACCTTGCGGCCGATCAGGTCGCCGAGCCGCCCGCCGAACAGCAGCAGGCTGCCGAAGGCGAGCGCGTAGGCGGTGACCACCCACTGCCGGTCCACCGTGCTGAAGCCGAGGGATCGCTGCGCGGACGGCAGCGCGATGTTGACGATCGTGGCATCGAGCACGACCATCAGCTGGGCGATGCCGACGACGCCGAGGATCAGCCACCGGCGGGAATCGGGGCTGGCGCCCGCCTGTCCGCCGGAACCGTCAGGGGCGTGGCCGCTGGTTGCGCTGACTTCACTCATGATCCTCTGATCCTTACGTATCTGGAGGTCCTATCTCCACTTGGCAAGCTACACTACGGTTAAACGGAGACGCAACCTCCGCTCCGCATCGTAAGGAAGAAAAATGACTGACGCTCGGGAGCGGGCGGCCGCCCGCCCGCTGCGCCGGGACGCCGAGCTGAACCGGCGGCGAATCCTGAGCGCGGCGGCAGAGGTGTTCACCAGCCGGGGCCTGCAGGCCAGCCTGGATGACGTCGCGCGGCACGCCGGGGTGGGGGTCGGCACCGTCTACCGGCGGTTCCCCGACAAGGAGTCGCTGGTCGAGGCGCTGTTCGAGGAGCGCATCGAGGCGATCGTCGCGCTGGCCGAAAAGGCGCTGGCCGAGCCCGACTCATGGGCCGGCCTGGTGTCGTTCCTGGCGAACGCGTGCGAGCAGCTGGCCACCGACCGCGGCCTGCGGGAGATCATCATGTTCGCTACCTACGGGCGGGACCGGGTCGAGCGCGGCAAGGCGCGGATGCAGCCTTTGGTCACCCGGCTGGTGCAGCGGGCCCAGCAGGACGGCAAGCTGCGCGCCGACATCCAGCCCACCGACGTGCTGTTCATCGAGTTCATGATCACGTCGGCGGCGGGGTACGCCGAGCACGTCAAGCCCGAGATCTGGCAGCGGTATCTCGCCCTGATCACCGACGCGCTGCGGCCGGCCAGGGAAGGGACGACGCCGCTGCCGGTGGACGCGCTGCGCCCTGACGAGATGCTCGTCGTGATGCGCTCGCTCTCGCAGCAGCCGCCCAGCCGCCCGTAAGCCGCTGGCGCTGCGCCGCCCTGTGCCGCTAGGCTCGCCCCATGGATGCGAACCCCAGCCTGATCTGGTGGCGCCGCCAGTAGGCGGTAGCAGGTTCGCGCAGCGCGCAGAGACCGTAGCGATCGCCCGGCAGCGGCGATCGCTTTGTTGCATCGACGGCCTGCCGGGCCCGAGCACAGGGGGCCAGAGTGGATCCCGGACAGCCCGTACCGAGCCAGCCCGCGTCCAGCCAGTCGTGGGCCGCGGAAGAGGGCGACGCCGAGTTCGTCACCGCGGGCGGGGTGCGGGTCACCAGGACCTCCGCGCCGTTCAGCCCGGTCCTGCTGAGCCAGATCGCGGCCCAGGTCGACCAGCGCCGCGGCGGCGTGCTCAGCTCCGGCATGGAGTACCCGGGCCGGTACAGCCGCTGGCACATGGCCTACGTGGACCCCTGCCTGGAGATCACGGCCACCGGGCGGCAGGTCACGGCGCACGCGCTGAACGACCGGGGCACGGTGCTGCTGCCGGTGATCGGCGCGGCGCTGCACCGGGCGGCGGGCCAGCCGGATGGGGACGGGCCGGCCGCCGGCAGCGTGCGGGTGATCATCCCCGAGCCCGCACGTTCCTTCACCGAGGAGGAGCGCAGCCGCCGCGCCACCGTGTTCACCGCGCTGCGCGAGGTGATCGCCGCGTTCGCCTCGCCGGATCGCCATCTCGGGCTGTACGGGGCGTTCGGCTACGACCTGGCGTTCCAGTTCGAGGCGATCAGGCTGCAGCTGGACCGCGGCGACGGCCAGCGCGATCTCGTCCTGCACCTGCCCGACCAGGTGTACGTGCTGGACCGCAAGCGGGAGACGGCCACCAGGTACAGCTACGAGTTCGAGTGCCGCGGTGCCAGCACCGCGGGACTGCCCAGGCTCACGCCGTTCACCGGCGACCCGGGCCGCCCCGGCCACCTGGGCCGGGATCTTCCTCGTCAGCCCGTGCCGGGCCGCTACGCCGGCGTGGTCGCCGAGGCGCGCGAGCGGTTCGCCCGCGGGGATCTGTTCGAGGTCGTGCCCAGCCACACGTTCTACGGCGAGTGCGGGTCGCCGGCCGCGTTCTACGAGCGGCTCAGGCAGCGCAACCCGGCCCCGTACGAGTTCTTCTTCAACCTGGGCGAGGGCGAGTACCTGGTCGGCGCGTCGCCGGAGATGTACGTGCGGGTGACCGGCGACCCGCCCGGCCGGGTGGAGACCTGTCCGATCGCCGGCACGATCGCCCGCGGCGACGACCCGCTCGCGGACGCGGAGAACATCCGCACGCTGCTCAACTCGGCCAAGGAGGAGTCCGAGCTGATCATGTGCACCGATGTGGACCGCAACGACAAGTCGCGGGTCTGCGTGCCGGGCAGCGTCCGGGTCATCGGCCGCCGCCAGATCGAGATGTACAGCCGGGTGATCCACACGGTGGACCACGTCGAGGGCAGGCTGCGGCCCGGCTTCGACGCGCTCGACGCGTTCCTCACCCACATGTGGGCGGTCACGGTGACCGGCGCGCCCAAGACCTGGGCGATGCAGTTCATCGAGGACCACGAGGACTCCCCGCGCCGCTGGTACGGCGGCGCGGTCGGCGCCATCGGGTTCGACGGCTCGATGAACACCGGCCTCACGCTGCGCACCGCCCACATCCGCGACGGGGTGGCGGCCGTCCGGGCCGGCGCGACCCTGCTGTTCGATTCCGATCCGGAGGCCGAGGAGCAGGAAACGCGGATCAAGGCGCGGGCGCTCTTGGAAACCCTTTCGGATCCCGAACGGTACGCGGCCGCTCCAGCCACTGACGGCGAGGTGTCGCCTGCCGGAGCAGGGCGGCGGCCGGATGCGGATCCCGGCCCGCCGCCAGGGGACGGGCTGCGGGTGCTGCTGGTCGATCATCAGGATTCGTTCGTGCACACGCTCGGTGACTACTTCCGCCAGCTGGGCGCCGAGGTCACCACGCTGCGAGCCGGGTTCGAGCCGGCCCGGCTGGACGACCTCGCACCGGATCTCGTCGTGCTGTCACCGGGGCCCGGGCGGCCGTCGTACTTCGGCTGCGACCGGCTGCTCGATGAGCTGGACGCCCGCCGGCTGCCCGCGTTCGGCGTCTGCCTCGGGCTGCAGGCGATGGTGGAGCACGCGGGCGGGACGCTGTCGCTGCTGGCCGAGCCCTCGCACGGCAAGCCCGGCATCGTGCGGGTCCAGGGCGGAGAACTGCTGGCCGGGCTGCCCGCCGAATTCACCGGCGCCAGGTACCACTCGCTGTACGCGCGGGTCACCGAGGCCGGCGCCGGCTTCGCGGTGACCGCGGCGACCGGCGAGGTGGCGATGGCGATCGAAGACGCCGCGGCGGGCCGCTGGGCGGTGCAGTTCCACCCCGAATCGATCCTGACCGCCTCCGGCCGGGCCGGCCATCAGGTCATCGCGAACGTGCTGCGCCTATGCCGCGAACACCTCGCGGCCCGGGCCGGCCGGCGGTAAAGGGGTAGTTACCCGGCGACGGTTATCGACACCTGCGCGCTGGCCATCGCGGCCGGCACGGAGTGGTCGCTGACCTGCGCGGTGAACGTGAAGGTGCCGTCGGTGGTCGGATTTCCGGAGATCTCCCCGGTAAGCAGGTTCAGGACGAGCCCGGGCGGCATCTGCCCGTTGACCGTCCAGAAGTACGGCGGGACGCCGCCCGCCGCGGTCAGCGTGGCCGAGTACGGCGTGTCCGCGATGGCGCCGGGAAGCACGCTGCTGGTCACGGTCAGCGGCGTGGTCACGGTGAGGGACTCGCCGGCCGATGCCCTTCCCTGCGGGCTGTCGCTGTCGGTCACGGCCACGGCGAACGAGGCGGTGCCGACGGCCGTCGGCGTGCCGGAAATGAGCCCGCCGGGGTGCAGCGTGAGCCCGGCAGGCAGCGACCCGTCGATGATCGACCAGGTGTAGGGCGCGACGCCCCCGGCCGCGTCAAACCGGACCGAATACGGCACGCCCGGGGTGGCCGTGGGCAGGTTGCTGATCGTGGTCACCACCAGCGGCTGCACGCCCACGGCGATGGACAGGCTCGCGGTAGCGGTCGAGGCCGGGTCCTGCGCATCGGTCACCTGCACGGTGAAGGCGGCCGTGCCGCCGCCCGACGGGGTGCCGGTGATGGCGCCGGTGGCGGGGTGCAGCGTGAGCCCGGCGGGCAGCGACCCGCTGCTGACGGACCAGGTGTAGGGGCGGGCGCCGCCGCTGGCGGTCAGCTTCGCCGAGTACGCCACGCCGCCGATGCCGGCCGGCAACGTGCTGGTGGTCACGGTCACCGGCGGCACCGTGACCGTGATGGACAGGTCCGCGGTGGCGGTCGCGGCCGGGTTTGCCGCATCGGTTACCTGCACGGTGAAGGCGGCGCCGCCGGGCGTCGCCGGCCGGCCGTTGATGAGCCCGGTGGTCGGCACCAGGGTGAGCCCGGCGGGCAGCGCGCCCTCGGTGATGGACCAGGTGTAGGGACGGATGCCGCCGGCCGCGGCCAGCTTCGCCGTGTACACGTGCCCGCCGGTGGCGTCCGGAAGCGAGACCGTGGTTACCCTCAGCGACGTCACGGCCGGACGCAGCGTGCCCGCCGACGCCAGCCCGGTACCGCCCGGCAGCAGCCCGATGAGCATGCCCCCCGCCGCCAGCACCAGGGTGAGGGCTCGCCGTGCCGTTAAGGGCGAACCGGATCGCCTGCCCGCTGCTCCCGCGTTGTTCATTTCGCTGCCCCTCCCCGGTCGGGCCTGGCCCCCCTCGGGCGATGCCGACGCGCTGACACTAACTCCCAGCGTCCGGCCTCACAAGCCGCTGCGCGTCACCTCCCCGACGTGCTGCCCGTCCCGGTATGGTGCCGTGACATGAGGAGCGTGCAACCAGAGGTCTTCCTTGTCGCCCGGCCGCAGCTCGACTACGGCGAGCTCGCGAACTACCTGCGCGAGGTCGGCGGCGAGAGCTGGCTGGAGCGGATCGACCGCGGTGACCTCGACAACGACGCGCAAAACCTGGCCGAGTTCGCCGGCAAGATGTGCTACCGGTCCTGGGAGCCCGGGCTGAACCCCAACGTCCGGCAGGTCAGGACCGACCAGTCCAAGTACCTGGCCAACATCCTGTCGTCGGCGCACGGCTCGGTGCTCGAGCACGCCAGCTTCACGTTCGTGCTGCACAACGTGAGCCGCGTGTGCTGCTACGACGATGAAACTGAGGTGCTCACCACTGAAGGCTGGAAGCCGTGGCCGAAGGTGGACGGGTCAGAGAGCTTTGGCACGCTCAATCCGGTCACCGACGAGCTTGAGTACCAGCAAGCCTCTGAGGTCTTCCACGGCGAATACGAGGGCCCGATGTACCGGGTGCGCTCGGAGCAGGTGGACCTGCTGGTGACGCCTAACCACCGCATGTGGGTACAGCGTCATGACACCCAAGCCGCCAAGCGTAAGGAACAGCCGTTCGCTATCGAGCAGGCTGCGAGCATCTTGCACAAGCGGGTCAAGTATCAGAAATCCGCACGGTGGGTCGGTACCACGCCACCTTCCGTCACCATTCCGGCCACGGAGCGACGGTGGAGCCGGTCAGACAATGGCGCGGCCTGCGTCCGTCGCTACCCGGAAACGTCCTTCCCTACCGAGCCCTTCGCCCGTTTCCTCGGCTACTTCCTTGCCGAGGGGTCGATCAACGGCCACCAGATCGTCCTAGCGCAGAATCGCGGTCCGGTGCTGGACAGGATGGCAGACACCATCCGCGCCATGGGGCTTCCAGCGTACGTGCCGAAGTCGGGGCACGGCTGCGTGCGCACTCAGTGCATCCCGCTGCGTGACATGCTCGCCAAGCTTGGCCACGCGCACGAGAAGCGTGTACCCGCAATGGTGCAGGAGTGGGCTCCCAGAATCATCCAGGTCTTCCTGGATGCCGTCATCGAGGGAGACGGGTCTACCCACCGTTCCTTCAACCACCGGGTTATCTACACCTCCTCGGCGGAGATGGCGGATGATCTCCAGGTGCTGGCGATCAAGGCAGGCTGCTCGGCGAATATACGCATCGATGACCGTGTCGGCCTTGAGCGGGTCATGCGCAGCGGGCAGCGCTTCGCTAACCTTCGGCCCGGCTACGTCGTCTCCATCCTCACGAATCGCCTCACCCCGCTCGTTAACCATCAGCGCCAGCAGGCTCCGAACCGGTACCTCAACGATGATGGTTACAACGACGGCATCGAGTCCTACGACGGGATGGTTCACTGCGTCACGGTCCCCCATGGATTGCTCTTCGTCCGCCGCAACGGGAAGCCAAGTGTCTCGGGGAACACCCATGAGCTGGTCCGGCACCGGCCGGGCACGGCGGTCTCGCAGGAGTCGCTGCGGTTCGTCCGGCTGTCCGACATACCGTTCTGGTTCCCGGAGTGGGCGCTGGGCGACGAGGAGCTGATGAAGCGGGCCGGCACGCTGCTGGACCAGATGGAGGAGTTCCAGCAGTGGATGACCAGGCACTTCGGGCTCGACGATGACGGCGTCAAGATGCACGAGAAGAAGCACAAGACGTCGTTCATGCGCAGGTTCGCGCCGGACGGCGTGGCCACCGGGATCGTCTGGACGGCGAACATCCGCACCCTGCGGCACACGATCGAGGCCAGGACCGACCCGGGGGCCGAGGAGGAGATCAGGCTGGTCTTCGGCCGGATCGGAGAGCTGATGCGAGTCGAGGCACCCGACCTGTTCGGCGACTACACGATCACCGACGGCGCCTGGATCCCGCAGTGGCGCAAGGTGTGAAGGGACTCACGGATGCCTGACGGATCAGCTCCTGGCTACCTGGCGATGCCGCAGGCTGCGGAGGGCGGCTCGGGGTCGTTCCCCGGTGTCGTGGTGGTGCACGACGTGTTCGGCATGACGCCCGACCTCAGGCGGCTGGCGGACAAGCTCGCGGCCGGCGGGTACATCGCGCTGGCGCCCGACTTCTGGCACGGCAAGGCCTGGCCGCGCTGCATCCGGCCCGCCTTCCGCCAGGTGATGGCCGGATCCGGGCCGGTCTTCGACGAGATCGACGCGGCCGCCGCGTGGCTGGCCGGGCTGGACGCCTGCAGCGGCAGGATCGGGGTGATCGGCTTCTGCATGGGCGGTGGGTTCGCGCTGCTCAGCGCGGCCCGCCCGGCTTTCTCCGCGGCCTCGGTCAACTATGCGCCGGTGCCCAAGGACATCGAGCGGATGCTCGGCGGCGCCTGCCCGGTCGTGGCCAGCTACGGCAGCAAGGACGTGCTGACCCGCCGGCAGCTGCCGTGGCTGGAGAAGGCGCTGAGCGACCTGAACGTGCCGCACGACGTCAAGGTCTACCCGGGCGCGAGTCACGCCTTCCTGAACCAGTTTGACGGCGGGCTGCGGGTGCTCGCCCGGATCCAGGGCATGAGCTATAACCCGGACGCGGCGGCCGACGCCTGGCAGCGGATCTTCGCCTTCTTCGGCGAGCACCTGGCCGGCGAGCCCCCGGCCGGCCCGCAGTCTCAGCCGGGCTCGTCGTAGTGCACCCGGGCCGGCGGCACGCCGAGCCCGGCTAGCACCGCGCG
>DASXME010000098.1:0-19380 GCA_036495825.1 Streptosporangiaceae bacterium | reverse complement strand
GATGCCACCAAGCCGAGCTCGCTGACCAGTGAGCTCAGTCGGCTCCGTTCGGAAAAATCCTGTTCTGGATGACTTACCTCGACGCCAGCCAGGCCGCGGCCGGCCAGCCAGGCAAGCGTCTCATCGGGCACCATCCAGCTGTCCCGGCCTGCCCGCGGGTGCGCGAGCACGGGCACGCCGCCTGCCGCACGGATCAGCGTGATCGCGCAGGTCGGGTCGAGCGCGTACCGGCCGACGTAGGCGCGGCCGCCCATCCCGATCCACTCCCGCGTGAACGCCTGGGCCGGTTCGTCGATGACGCCCTCGGCGGCGAGCGCGCGGGCGATGTGCGGCCTGCCGACCACCCCGCCGCCGGCGATGGCGGACACCCCTTCCCAGGTGACGCCGGTGCCGAGCTCGGCCAGCCGGGCGACCATGGCCTCGGCCCGGTGGATCCGGTCCTCGCGGATCCGCCGGCACTGCTCGGCCAGTTCCTCATGGCCGGGATCGAACAGGTACGCCAGCATGTGCACGCTGTGGCCGTCCAGGCGGCAGGACAGCTCCATCCCCGGGATGAGCGCCAGGCCGGGCGGCAGCGCGGCGAGCGCCTCGGCTTGGCCGGCCGACGTGTCGTGGTCGGTCAGCGCGACCATGTCCAGTCCGGCCGCGCGGGCTCGCCGCATCACCTCGGCCGGAGAGTCGGTGCCGTCGGAGACGTTGCTGTGGGTGTGCAGATCGATGCGCACGATCATCAATGGTACGCGAGGTAAGTTCGGTCGGTATGCCCAAGTCCTAACCCGGCAGATGCGGGGACAGGGCGCCGAAGGGAAGGTCCAGCTGCTGGCCCGGGTCGCGGAGGTCACGCAGGGTAATCGGCTCGATCATCAGGACTCCGGCGGTGTCGGGCCACAGCACGGCCCACAGCCAGTTGCCCATCATCTCGCCCGCGAACGCGGCGCGGCCGGGCGAGTCCACGTGCCAGAGCGGGAAGTCGTGGTTGCCGAACCGGACGAACACGCTCGCCTGTGCGGTCGCGAAGCCGTCGCCAGGGTCGGGGCCGTCCAGGCCGGCCAGCCTGGCGCCTAGGCCCACACCCGGCTCTTCGGAGACCAGCAGCAGGTCACCGGGGCCGCCGACTGGGTTGGGCCCGGACACCGCGACCACGCATCCGCGCATTCCCGACCGCTCGTCGCCCGCGCCGGCGAAGCCGGTTACCAGCCATCCGGCGGGCAGCGGCCAGGGCAGTCAGACCGGGACCCCGGAATTGCGCAGCAGTCCGTCCAGCCCTTCGCGGGACGGGCTGTGCGCCGCGCCCAGCGGATCCACCTGGCCGTGCGCGTCGCACTGCCAGGCGCTGGACCAAACGCTCGGCTCCCTGACGTGTGCCCCGCACCGCGGGCAGGTCGGCGCGCCTCTCACAACTACACACAGTGACTCTTGTCCCGGCCGTAGTCAACCCCCGCCTACGCTTTCGCCCGCGCTAACTCCCCCAAACGCTTCCGCGGAAGCGCTTCGCGCAATTGCGTGAGACGTCTCCGCGGGAACATGCTGACCGATGGACCCAAGGCGGTCGATGGCGCCTTCGCCGCCCACCCGTGGGCGTCGATGTGCACTTCACTGCCCACCGAGCCCAGCGGTCAGGGTGTACTGGTGCGGTGAGGCTGGTTGCGTGCGTGGGGGCGATCGTGGTCGGGGATGACGGGCGGCTGCTGCTGATCAAGCGGGGGCATGAGCCCGGCGCGGGGCTGTGGTCGCTGCCGGGCGGCCGGGTGGAGCCGGGCGAGACCGACGAGCAGTCCGTGATCAGGGAGGTCGCCGAGGAGACCGGGCTGGCGGTGCGGCCGGGACGGCTGGCCGGCTCGCTGCGCAGGCCCGGCCCCGGAGGGGCTGTGTTCGACATCCGCGACTATTGCGCGACGGTCACCGGCGGCGTGCTCGCGGCCGGCGACGACGCCGCCGACGCCCGCTGGGTCGATCCGGCCGGCCTGGCCGCGCTGCCGCTCACCGAGGGCCTGCTGGACCTGCTCACCGAGTGGGGCGTGCTGCCCTAGGACTCCCGTGGCGGGCGAGCGAGGCCGGCGGCGCGGCCTTTGACGGCAGCGGCCTGCGCCAGCTTGCGGGTCGCTTCGTCGATCATCTCGCCGTCCAGCGTGGCGGCGCCGCGCTGCTGCCCGGTCGCCTGCTGGTAGGCCTCCAGGATCCGCTCGGCCCGCTCGTATTCGGCGGCGGCCGGGGTGAACGCCTCGTTGACCGTCTCGATCTGGCCGGGATGGATGACCCACTTGCCGTCGTAGCCGAGCGCGGCCACGCTCGTCGCCGAGGCGGCCAGGCCATCCGCGTCGCCGATCCTCGCGTACGGGCCGTCGATGGCCGCCAGGCCACGGGATCGTGCCGCGACCAGGATCCGCAGGTGAGCGTAGTGGAAGGCGTCGCCGGGGTAGGCCGCGGGCGGCGCGCCGACGGTCAGCGACCGCATCCCCAGGCTGGCCATGAAGTCCGCCGGGCCGAAGACCAGCGACTCCAGCCGCGCGCAGGACGCGGCGATCTCGTCCGCCGCGGCCAGGCCGGCGGCGTCCTCGATCTGGGCCTCGATGCCGATCCGGCCCACCTCATAGCCCATCGCCTGCTCGATCTGGGTGAGCAGGTGGTCGAGCCAGGTGACGTGGCTGGGGCCGGTCACCTTCGGCAGCACGACCGCATCCAGGCTGGCCCCGGCGGCCTCGACCACGTCGACGACGTCGCGGTAGGCCCAGGGCGTGCCGACGTCGTTGACCCTGACCGCGCGGATCCTGCCGCCCCAGCCGCCCGCGCGGAGGGCGGCGATCACGTTCGGCCGGGCGGCGGCCTTGGCGTCCGGAGCGACCGCGTCCTCGAGATCGAGGAGAACCTCGTCGCAGCCGACCTCCCTGGCCTTGACCAGGAACCGCTCGGAACTGCCGGGCACGGCCAGGCAGGACCGCCGGGGGCGATACGCGCGGGTCATCGGCCACCGCCTCTCTTCTGGCCGGCCGGTGTCACATGCGAAAGACCATACGATGCCGTACGGAGCACAGGAATCATGCGGTCACGGCCGGCCCACGATAGCGGGCCGAGGATCTCGGCCACCGCAGCACGGCCGTAGGATCGCAGGTATGACCTCTGCCCCCGTTACCTACCCGCCGCCGACCCGCGAGCAGGTGACGCACGCGCTGGACGGCGTCCAGGATCCGGAGATCCACCGGCCGATCACCGACCTTGGCATGGTCAAGAACATCGAGATCACGGCCGACGGCACAGTCCGGGTTGACGTATGGCTGACCGTGGCGGGCTGCCCGATGCGCGACACGATCACCCGCGAGGTAACGGCCGCGGTGAACAAGGTCGACGGCGTGTCCCGGGTGCAGGTCGAGCTCGACGTGATGAGCACCGAGCAGCGCAAGGCGCTGCAGGGCAAGCTCAGGGGCGGCCGTCCCGAGCCCGAGATCCCGTTCGCCAAGCCGGAGTCGCTGACCCGGGTCTTCGCCGTGGCCAGCGGGAAGGGCGGGGTCGGCAAGTCTTCGGTGACCGTCAACCTCGCCGCGGCGCTGGCCGCCGAGGGACAGAAGGTCGGCGTGGTGGACGCGGACATCTACGGGCATTCGGTGCCGCGGATGCTGGGCGTCACCGGCCGTCCGACCCAGGTCGAACAGATGATCATGCCGCCGTCGGCGCACGGCATCTCGGTGATATCGGTGGGCATGTTCACCAAGGGCAACACGCCCGTGGTGTGGCGCGGCCCGATGCTGCACCGGGCCCTGCAGCAGTTCCTCGCCGATGTCTACTGGGGCGACCTGGACGTGCTGCTGATGGACCTGCCGCCCGGCACCGGTGACATCGCCATCTCGGTAGCCCAGATGCTGCCCAACGCCGAGCTGCTGGTCGTCACCACGCCGCAGCTCGCCTCGTCCGAGGTGGCGGAGCGGGCCGGATCGATCGCGGCCCAGACCCACCAGCGCATCGTGGGCGTCATCGAGAACATGTCGTACCTGCCCTGCCCGCACTGCGGGGAGCCGGTGGAGGTGTTCGGGGCGGGCGGCGGCACGGCGGTGGCCGAGGCACTGACCAAGATCACCGGAACCAAGGTGCCGATGCTCGGCCAGGTGCCGATCGACCTGCGGCTGCGCGAGGGCGGCGACAAGGGGGTGCCGCTGGTCCTCAGCGAGCCGGATTCCGCGGCCGGCCAGCAGCTCATCGCGATCGCGCACGGGCTGGGCCGCCGGGCCCGCGGGCTGGCCGGGCGCCAGCTCGGCATCATGCCCAGCTGACGTTTTGGTCCAGGTGCCCTCAGGTAGCTTCGATGTCGAACGGCGGCCGGCTGGCGGAGTCCATCGGGTGCGGTCGCGGCCTGGGTCCCGCGGCGTCAAGGTCGTCGAGATCATCGAGCAGGTGCTTGCGCACGAACGCCCGCGGGTTCAGGTCGGCCACGTCGAAGTCGGCGAACTCGGGGCCAAGACCTTCGGTCAGGTCGACCTTGGCCTGCTCGGCCATCCGGCGCAGATCACGGATCACCTTGCCGGCCTGGGAGGCAATCTTCGGCAGCTGGTCCGGGCCGAAGATCACCAGTGCGATAACGGCTAGCACCAGGAGCTTGGTGATGGATAGATCGAACACTCAAGTCTCTCCGGGATCCGTGCGGCCCGCCGGGCACCGTACCCGGTTCTTCCACTGTAGCTGGTTCGGTCGCGGTTGTCGGTGCCGCGGTCGGGGCCCTCTGCGGCGACCGCTTACCGGTCAGCGAAACGGGTTGGCCCAGGAGAGCAGGCGCCGGACGCCGTGGCCGATGCGCCTCCAGAACCCGGGCCGCGTGTCGTGCGGCAGCGCGTTCACTACCTGAGCGACCAGGGTGCCGGGCGCATCGGCCAGCACGGTGTACACGAACCCGTCCGCCGACCAGGTGAGGCCCGGCTGGGCCGGGTCGGCCGGGTCGCGGACGAAGAGGTGATGGCCGCGCAGATTCGTTTCCCGCCAGCCGCGGAGGGCGGCGGGCAGCCGGCCGCGCTGGACGAACAGCGACACCGCGGACAGGCCGTCGGAATAGGACAGATCGATCACTCGGCCGGCCGCCGTGGCCGCCTCGCTGGCCTTGAACAAGGTCAGCCCGGCGGACGCCAGGCTCGGCACTGGCCAGCCACTGGTCCGCAGCGCGGCCAGCTGGGCCGCGCTGAGCTCATCGGTCCACGGCTGCAGGGCGACAGCCGACGACGGCGTTCCCGCCCCCGTTCCCGCGGAAGCGGGAAGGGGGGCGGCCGCCGGGGGGCCGAGCTTCAGGCTGGCGAACGTGTCTTCGCTGATCATGTCTGCGTCGGAGTCGAAGAGCTCGCGGCGCAGCGGCAGATTCGTCGCGCTGTCCAGCCAGAACATCGCGGCCACGGTGCCGTTCGGCCGCAAGACCTCGACGATCCGGGCCGGCCGTCCGTCAGCCGAGCCGAGCCCTGCGTAGAACACCGCGTAGTCCCGGGCGAGCAGGTCGAGCAGCCGGGGGGTCAGGCCGAGCACGCCATCGGGAAGCTGGTCGTCCGGGTCATCGGTCAGCTGCGACCAGGCGTCGGGGGTAAGCCCGACGGTGGCCATCCGGGTGAGCGTGCCGAGCCCCGACTGGTGCCAGACATCGACCGCCGCCTGGCCAGTTCCCGAGCCAAGCCATGAGCCGCTGCCGTCCGGTATCCGCCACGAGATGACCTGCATGCCCTGATAAGAGGAGACCCGGGCGGCCGTGGCCGCCGCCGTGAGCAGGCGCATGCCGGTGGCGCGCGCCGTCATCGAGTCCGCGCCCTCGGCGGCCGCCGCTGAGGCAGCCCCGTTCCACGGCGCCGCAGGCCCGCGCGGCACCGGGTGACGACCCGCCACGGGATCGCTGCCGTCCACGGCCGACAAGACCAGCGCGAGCAAGCCGACCGCGCCGACGATGGTGAGAGCACGACGGCCCGCCGGGCCGTACCGGGGGTGCGGGGCAAGATTCACGGTCTTGCGGGGACGCCAGCCTGCTTGGCGAAAGAGAACTCGCGGGACATCACGAGGGGCAGTTCGCCCGTGTTCACCGCGTGCTCGAAGGAAAACATGTCGACCTCGGGTGTGACCCTCGGTCCTGACGACTGCTCGCCGCCCGCCGCGAATGACGCGGCGCCGAGGCTGACGGCCAGTGCCGCCACCGCGCCCGCCACGACGTAGCGGGCATGCGGCCGGCCGCGGCCGGCCGATGATGCGGCGGGGGTTATCTCGTCATCGGCGCCCGCGGGCTCGCTGCCGTACCACTCCGGGACGTCGTTCCAGGCCGGCGGCCGGGAGGTGATGTCCCCGCCGGGGAATGCGGTCATCGACACCCGGGTCCGCGGCGCGGCCAGGAATCGCGGCCGCGGCGGCGGCGGTTCGCCCAGGGCGGCCAGGGCGATCAGCCGGCTGGTCAGCGTGCCGTCCGCGGGCGTCTCGCCGAGACCGCCGACGCGGCGCTTGATGGTCCGCAGCGCGGACGCGTCCGCCCGGCAGTCCTCGCAGCTGACCAGGTGCGCGTAAACCTGGTCGCGTTCGGTGTCGCTCAGCTCACCATCGATGAGCGCGGAAAGCCGCCGCCCGAGATGACTCATGCCTGCTCACTCCGCTTCGCCTGAACGCGCGGGGCGGGGGCACTGATCGACGCCTGCGGCGCGGGCGCGGTTACCTGGGTGGCGGCGGGCACCCTGGCGTCGCCTGGCTTGCGCGGGCGGCGGTGATCTAGAGCGGCCCTGAGCTGGGCTCGGCCACGGTGAATGCGGCTGCGCACGGTGCCGAGCTTCACGCCGAGGGTGACCGCGATCTCCTCGTACGACAGGCCTTCGATGTCACAGAGCACCACGGCCGCCCGGTACTCGGGGGCGAGGGCCTCCAGTGCACTCTGGATGTCACTGTCCAGGTGGCGCTCATCGAAGGCCTGCGCCGGGGTCGGCCCGCTGTGCAGCCGCTCGGCCGTCTCGTCGCCGAGCCCCTCGAACCGGATCCGCTGCCTGCGCCGGGCCATGTCGAGGAAGAGGTTGGTGGTGATCCGGTGCAGCCAGCCCTCGAACGTGCCGGGCGTGTAGCTGGACAGCGACCGGAAGACCCGGACGAAGACTTCCTGGGTGAGGTCCTCGGCGTCGTGCTTGTTACCAGTCAGCCGGTAGGCCAGGCGGTACACCCGCGCAGAGTGGGCGCGGACAACCTCTTCCCAGCTCGGCGGGGTCCATGGGGCCGCATCAAGCTGCTCCATCTTGTCCACGGCCTCCCCCCTCGCGCCTGGTACTGCTGCCTCTACCACCATGGTGCCTGGACTTCCCCTCCTTGGCCAGTCGAGGTGGCTCGAGCGCCGCCTGCCTTGAGTAACGCCCGCGGGTGGCCCGCTGGTTCCCGATCTTCGCCGGTGCGGCGCTAGGCTGCGCACGGAGCAGTAGCTCTCTCCTGGGGAGGCAGCCATCACCAGCACAGAGGCCACACAGGCATACGTCGAGGAGTTCCTCGTCGAGGATGAACCGCTGCTGACGGCCAGGCAGAATGCAGCGGAAGTCGGCGGAGCGGTGCCAGTCGGCCCGGTCAGCGGCGCCACGCTCCGATTCCTCGCGGCCGCCATCGGGGCCAAGTCCGTCGCGGAGATCGGCACTGGCTGTGGCGTCTCCGGAATCTGGCTGCTCCGGGGGATGCTTCCCGATGGGGTCCTCACGAGCGTCGATTTCGAGCCGGAACACCAGCGGCTGGCACGCCAGGCGCTCACCGAGGCCGGGTTCGCCGCCAATAGGTACCGGCTGATTGGCGGCCGTGCGCTCGACGTGCTGCCCCGGCTGACCGACGGCGGGTACGACATGGTCTGCTGCGACGCGGATAAGCAGGAGTATCCCGAATACCTGTCGGCAGCACTGCGGCTGCTACGCCCGGGCGGCATCGTGACCTTCGATAATGCGCTATGGCACGACAAGGTCGCAGATCCCGGCTGCGACGACGAAGACACCACGGCGATCAGGGAAGTATCGATGCGCATCAGGTCCGATGAGCACCTCGTTCCGCTGCTCCTTCCGGTCGGCGACGGCCTGCTGGCCGCGGTTAAACGGGGAGAGTAGATCCAGATCAGCCGACGGCGGACTTGAGGGCGTCGCCTAGCTTGGCCGCTTCATCGGCCGATAGCTCAACCACGAGCCGGCCGCCACCTTCAAGAGGGACACGCATCACAATGCCGCGGCCCTCCTTCGTGACCTCAAGCGGACCGTCGCCTGTCCGCGGCTTCATCGCCGCCATTCGTCATCCCCTTCCTGCCTGGCGCCGCGCGGAGCCGAGGGTGCCCCGCGGTAACTGGCTCCCTGCAGGGCCGCGGCGGCCCGGCGTGGGCCGCGGGACCGGCTAACCACAACCTTGTCGATCAGTGCCGTCCATTATCCCGTGTTCGGCCGGTGAATGGTAACGATCAGCTCCGCATCGGCCCCGAACCACGACGGACTTGGCCCAAAATTGCGCCAAGTCAGGCAAGACTTGGGGGGTGGACGCTCGTTCGGCTCTCTTCGACCTCTACGGTGACCATCTACGCTCGCGCGGTGCCCAGGCTCCGGTCGCGGCGCTTGTCCGGATGCTGGCCAGTCTCGGCATCGCCTCGCCCGCGGTCAGGACCGCGATTTCGCGGATGGTGCGGCAGGGCTGGCTGCGGCCGGTCCGGATCGGGGCGGTGGCCGGGTACGCGCTGACTCCGCGGGCGGTCAGCCGGCTGGACGAAGCGGCGGAGCGGATTTACTCGCGCGGCAGCATCGACTGGGACGGCGGCTGGCACCTGGTCGTGGTGGAGCGGGTACGCGAGCGCACCCGCCGCGAGCGGGTGCAGGCGAGCCTCAGGTATCTGGGCTACGCACAGCTCGACGACACGACGTGGCTGAGCCCGCACCCCTCGCCCGAGCTGGAGGCGCTGCGCGAATCGGAGCGCGTCAGGGTGGAGCCGTTCGCGGCCAGGTACGACGGAGACGCCCGCGGCCTGCTGGCCAGGACCTGGGATCTGGACACGCTGGCGCGGGCCTACCGGAACTGGCTCGCCGACGCGCGCGAGCTGATGACGCCGGTCGGCGAGGGCGCGACCGACGAGGCGATCTTCGCCGCGCGGAGCGAGCTGGTGCACGGCTGGCGCAAGTTCCTGTTCCGCGACCCCGGACTGCCGGTGGAACTGCTTCCGCAGGACTGGCCGGGCACTGCGGCGGCCGAGTTCTTCGACGTAGAATCGGCCCGCCTGCTGCCTGCGGCGTCCCGTTTCGTGGACTGCTGCCTGGCCGCGGGCGACAGCCGGGCCGCTCGCACACCCTGAGGAGACCGCAGTGTCCGACACCGTGCTGTACGCCGTCGATGACGCGGTAGCCACCATCACGCTGAACCGCCCGGAGGCCAGGAACGCGCTGACCACCGAGATGAAGGCCGAGCTGCTAGCCACGCTGCGCCGCGCCGCGGCCGACGAGCAGGTGCGGGCCGTGATCATCACGGGTGCGGGGCGCGGATTCTGCGCGGGCCAGGACCTGGTCGAGCACGCGGAGGCGCTGGAAGCGGGCGCGGATCTGAGCGACACCGTTCGTGCGCACTACAACCCGATCGTCACCACGATCACGACCATGGCCAAGCCGGTGATCGCTGCGGTCAACGGCGTCGCGGCCGGTGCCGGCGCATCGCTCGCGTTCGCCTGCGACCTGCGGCTGGCCGCACGCCGGGCCAGCCTGATGATGGCGTTCGCCCGGGTCGGGCTGGGCCCGGACTCGGGCGCCTCCTGGACCTTGCAGCGGCTGGCCGGCCCGGCCGCGGCGGCCGAGCTGCTCATGCTCGCCGAGCCCATCGACGCCGAGCGGGCCTGCCAGCTCGGCCTGTTCAGCAGCGTGGTCGACGACGGCGAGCTCGCCGCGTCGGCGCAGCAACTCGCGGCCCGGCTGGCGGCCGGCCCGACCGCCGCCTACGCCGGCATCAAGCAGGCCCTCGCCTTCGCCGCCACGCATACGCTGCCCGAAGCACTGGAGAACGAGGCCGACATGCAGTCGCGGCTCGGCCAGACCGCAGACCACCGGTCCGCCACGCTGGCGTTCGTCGCCAAGCAGCAGCCCGTCTTCCAGGGCAAGTAGCGGCAGTCGCCGGGCTCAGGTGTAGGCGCCGCGGCGAAAGCAGCCGGATAGGTGATCGTCTACGATGCCGCATGCTTGCATGGTGGAGTAGACGGTTACCGGGCCGGTGAAGGCGAAGCCGCGGCGCTTGAGGTCGCGGGCGAGTGCCTTCGACTCGGCCGTGGCCGCGGGCAGGTCTTCCAGCGTGTGCGGGCCGCCGGATCGCCGCGGATCAGCTGATGGGGCCGGTGCGTAAGACCAGATCAGCGCGGCCAGGCCGTCGGGAAGCTCCAGGGCGGCCCGCGCGTTGCCGATCGCGGCGTCGATCTTGGCGCGGTTGCGGACGATTCCTGCATCGGCCATCAGCCGCGCCACGTCGTCGGGGCCGTAGGCGGCGACCGACTCCATCGCGAAACCGCCGAACGCCGCGCGGAAATTCTCCCGCTTGCGCAGGATCGTGAGCCACGACAACCCCGACTGGAACGCCTCCAGGCACAGTCGCTCGAAGATGCTCCGGTCGTCGCGGACCGGACGACCCCATTCGTCGTCGTGATAAGTGACGTATTCGGGTGTGCTCAGGCCCCACGGGCAGCGCGGCTGCCCGTCCGGCCCGATCACCGGGCCGCGGCCTGGCTCGGTCACCAGCCGTCCTCCTCATCGCCGCCGGGGACCTGCGGGTCGGTGAGCGGCTCCTGATCCCCGTGGTCCGCGGCGGAAGGGTCCGCAGATGCGGCGTCCGTCCGCTTGAGCCGAGAGCGCGGCGTGAAGACATCGGAGCCCATCTCGCTGTCCCCGGGGCGTCTGGGGAGAGCGTAGGGCGACGGGGAGGTCCGCCCGCCGGCCGTAGGCTCGCCGAACGGCCTGGGGGTGCGGCCGCCGGAAGGCAAACGGCGCGGAAGCGGGGCCTCGGCGGGCGGCTCGGCCCACGAGCCGGGCGACAGCGCATCCGGGAGCCGAGCGCTGCCGGGAGCCGCCGCCTCATCCGGGCCCGAGCTCGAGCCCGAGCCCCAGTCCGGGCCAGGAGCCGAAGCCGGATGAGCATCGCCCAGCCCCGACGGCCGCCAGCCCGGCGGCCTCGAGTCTGACGGCGGCATATTCGGCGGACGCGGCGAGTCGGCCGGCTCGGCCCAGCCGGTGCCCGAAGGCTGCCCCACCCGGCCCCCCGCGGAAAGGCCAGACCCGTCCCCCAGCTCATCCTCACCGCGGAACCGGCCCCGCCCCGGGGACTCCAGCCCGTTAGACGACCCCGGGGATTCCAGCCCGTTAGACGACCCGGTGGACTCCAGCCCGGCAGACGGCCCCGCGGAGTCCCGCAGCGTCTCGATCTGGTGGCGCAGCGCGCTGAGCTCGATGTCGCGTTCGGTGAGCGCGTCGGCGATGCGGTTCAGCGCCTCGTCGGTGGCCTGGGCGTTGTACCCCCACAGGGTGAGCGGCGGCCGGAACAGCACGACGTCCGTGGCGGACACCTCGTCCAGCCGGAGCGGCGCGTAGTCGGACTGAAAGTACGTCAGCTCGCCACCGCGGCCGACCGCGACCGCAATGACCCCGACAAGCACCGCCGCAGCGACGAGCAGCATGACCACAGGCACATACGCATCGTGCCATGCTCTGAGGGGTGACGTCGCATGCGGATCAGCAGCCGGGGGCGGCCAGGACCCTGCTCGTGGCCGACGACGGCCAGCCGCCGCCGGTGCCCGTGACCGGGGACCCCGCGGTCGCACGGCGCACCGGAGCCCTGCTCATCTGCCGCGACCTAGGCGAGGCGGCCGGGCTGATCGGGGCGGGCTGGCGGGTCATGGTGGACGCCGACACGGCCGGGAGCCCGCAGGCGGCCGCGGCAGCAGCAGCCCTGTGTGCCTGGCTAGGCGCGGCCGCGGTCAGGACCCGGCACGTGACGCAAGTGCGGCGGGCCATCGACATGGCCGAGTCGATCAGGGGAACGCGGCCACTCCCCGGTGGTGGTTATGGGCGTTCTGGATGATCGCGGCGACCTCCGCCGGGTCGTCCGCCAGGAACAGCAGCTCAGGGTCCGACTCTGAGACCTTCCCCTGGGCCAGCAGCGTGTCCTTGATCCAGGTCAGCAGGCCAGACCAGTAGCCGCTGCCGACCAGCACGATCGGGAACTTGGTGATCTTCCCGGTCTGCACCAGGGTCAGCGCCTCGAACAGCTCGTCCAGCGTGCCGAACCCGCCCGGCAGCACCACGAAGGCCTGCGAGTACTTGATGAACACGGTCTTGCGGACGAAGAAGTACCGAAATTCCAGGCCGATATCGACGTAATCGTTGAGGCCCATCTCCATCGGCAACTCGATGCCGAGGCCCACCGAGACGCCGTTCGCGCTGACCGCGCCCTTGTTGGCCGCCTCCATCACGCCGGGACCGCCGCCAGTGATCACGGCGTAACCTGCCTGCGCAAGCTCAGCACCTATCCGTTCGGCACAATTGTATTCAGCCGAACCAGGCAGCACCCGGGCCGAGCCGAACACCGAAACCGCCGGCCCGAGCTCGGCGAGGAGCCCGAAGCCCTCCACGAACTCCGCCTGGATTCGCATCACCCGCCAGGGGTCGGTGTGCACCCAGTCGGCGGGCCCGCGGCGGTCGAGCAGCCGCTGGTCGGTCGTTGTCTGCGGGATGTGCTTGCCGCGCAGCGTCGCAGGTCCCTGGCGGCGCGCCCGCTTGCGCGGCTCGGAGTTGAGGTTCATATTGCCCCCACGGTAACCGGGACGGGGCAGTGACCTTACCAGGGCGCGCGAGGCTTAACTAACCGCTCACCCCGTGGTCGCGCAGAATCTCGTTGAGCGCCAGCTTGTCGTGCCCGCTGCCCTCGGGCAGGCGCTTGAGCACGAGCACGCACGGCATGCCGAAGTCCCCGCCGGGAAAGCTCTTGGTGCGGCTGCCGCCGACGCACACCGACCAGGCCGGCGCCTCGCCACGCGGCAGTTCCTCGCCGGTCTGCACGTCGATGACCACCGTGCTCTTGGTCAGGATCGTGCCCGAGCCGAGCTTGGCGCCGCGGCGCACCCTGGCCCCCTCGACCACCATGCTGCGGGATCCGACGAACGCCTCGTCCTCGACGACGACCGGCACCGCACCCGGCGGCTCGAGCACGCCGCCGATCCCCACGCCGCCGGACAGGTGAACGTTCTTCCCGATCTGGGCGCAGGAGCCGACGGTGGCCCAGGTATCCACCATCGTCCCCTCCTCGACATAAGCCCCTATATTCACGAAAGACGGCATCAGAACGGTTCCAGGCGCGAGGTACGCACCCCACCGGGCAATCGCGCCGGGGACCATCCGGACCCCCTCCAGGCGGGTCTTCAGCGGCAGCCGGTCCTGATAGCGGAACTCGCCCGCCTGCGAGCTGGTCATCGGCAGCAGCCGGAAGGCGAGCAGGATCGCCCGCTTGGCCCGCTCGTTCACCACGATCTCGCCGGTGGCCGGATCGGGGGCCGCGACCCGGGCAGTGCCCTGGTCCAGCGCATCGATGGCCGCGACCACCGTGGCCCGTGCCTCGGCGTCGTCCGGGCCGAGCTCCGCGCGTATCTCCCACAGTTCGTCAATCCCCGGCACAAGCTCGCTCATGGCGACGCAGCCTATCGGCCGATCCGGGTACGGTCTGGTGGTGTGCCGAACAGACGCCTCAGGCCGGTGCGCGGGCTTGCGATGCTGGCGGTCGCGGCGCTCGCGGTTTCCCTGGGCCTGTACCTGACCTACCGGCACGTGCAGGCGGTCAGCCACGGCTGCCAGGCGAATTCGGGTGCCGACGCCGTCTCGCTGGATACCGAGCAGGGGGCGATCGCGGCCACCATCGCCGGCGTGGCGCACGCCCATCACGTCGGCACCGGCGCCGTCACCATCGCCTACGCGACCGCCATGCAGGAGTCGCACCTGCACAACCTGTCGTCCGGCGACCTGGACTCGGTCGGCGTGTTCCAGCAGCGGCCGTCGGAGGGCTGGGGCAGCCCGAAGGACCTCATGGACCCGGTGTACGCGACCGGCAAGTTCTTCGACGCGCTGGTCAGGGTGCCCGACTACCTGCACATCGCGGTCGCCGAGGCCGCGCAGGACGTACAGCACAGCGCGGACGGCTCGGCGTACTCGAACTACCAGCAGATGGCGGCGCAGATGGCGGCCGCGTTCACCGGGCTGCGGCCGCACTCGGTCTGGTGCTGGTCCTTCCCGAACCACCCAGGGACACCGCAGGTCGCGGCGGTGCGGTCCGGGCTGCGGCACGCGTTCGGCCGGCTCGAGGTGCGGGCGGCGGCCTCGTCCGGCGCGGACCCGGCCACCGACATCAGGATCGGGCGTCGCGCGGTGGGCTGGACCGTGGCAGGCTGGCTGGTGACCCACGCTACGGAATACCAGATAGGCAACGTTCGCTATGCCGGCTACGAGTGGAGCGCATCGACGGCAAGCCGGGGCTGGACCAGCGATCCCTCGGCACCGTCTGGTCGCGTCGAACTGCGCTGATAACCTACCGCCCAGGGCCGGACGAAGAGGAGTTCATACGTGACGTACATCATCGCGCAGCCCTGCGTGGATGTGCTCGATAAGTCGTGCATCGAAGAGTGCCCCGTGGACTGCATCTACGAGGGCGAGCGCATGCTCTATATCCACCCGGATGAGTGCGTTGACTGCGGTGCGTGCGAGCCCGTCTGCCCGGTGGAGGCCATCTTCTACGAGGACGACGTTCCTGATCAGTGGAAGGACTACTACAAGGCGAACGTCGAGTTCTTCTCCGACCTCGGCTCGCCCGGTGGCGCCTCCAAGTCAGGGAAGATCAACAAGGATCACCCGCTGGTGGCGGCGCTGCCCCCGCAGGGAGACGAGAGCTGACCCTCGCTGACCGGCTGCCCCGGTTCGGCTGGGACCTGCTCGCCCCCTACCGGGTCACGGCGAGCGCGCATCCGGCCGGGATCGTGGACTTGTCGGTCGGCACCCCGGTGGATCCGGTACCGCCCGCGGTCCGCGAGGCGCTGACCGCCGCCGCGGACTCGCCCGGCTACCCGACCACCCACGGGACGCGGCAGCTGCGCGAGGCGGCGGCGGGCTGGCTCGACCGCCAGCACGGCGTGACCGTCGATCCCGACGCGGTGCTGCCGGTGATCGGCAGCAAGGAGCTCATCTCCTGGCTGCCGGTCATGCTCGGCTGCGCTGCGGGCGACACCGTCGTGCACCCCGAGCTGGCCTACCCGACGTACGCCATCGGCGCCCAGCTGGCCGGGGCGCGAGCGCTGGCGGCGGACGGGCTGGTCGCACTCGGCCCCGAGCGCGTCCCGCTGGTCTGGGTCAACTCCCCCGGCAACCCGACCGGCCGGGTGCTGCCCGCCGCGCACCTGGCCAAGATGGCGGGCTGGGCCAGGGACCGCGGCGCGGTGCTGGCCTCCGATGAGTGCTACATCGACCTGGGCTACGAGGAACGACCGGTGTCGGTGCTGCACCCGGACGTCAGCGGCGGGTCGCACCAGGGCCTGCTCGCGGTCTACTCGCTGTCCAAGCGGTCGAACCTGGCCGGCTACCGCGCCGGGTTCGTGACCGGCGACCCCGCCCTGGTCGCGGCGCTGCTCGAGATCCGCAGGCACGCCGGGATGATGGTGCCCGCCCCGGTGCAGGCGGCGACGACCGCCGCCCTCGGCGACGACGAGCACGCGGACCAGCAGCGGGCCAGGTACGCGGCCAGGCGCGAGCTGCTGGGCGGGGCGCTGACCGTGGCCGGCTGGCGGATCGAGCACTCGACGGCCGGGCTGTACCTGTGGGCCGCGCACCCGGCCTACGACGGCTGGGGGTCGGTGCAGGCGCTGGCCCAGGCCGGCATCCTGGTGGCGCCGGGCGAGTTCTACGGGCAGGCCGGGGCGCGGCACGTCCGGGTCGCACTGACCGCCACCGACGAGCGGGTGACATCCGCCGCGGCGCGGCTTTCCGCCCTGACCTCGTAGGCACTGACCTCGTAGGCGGCCGCCGAGCTCATAGGCTGGCCGGGTGCTCAGGCTCTATGACACTAAGACCAGGCAGGCCGAGCCGATCGGCGGCATCAGGCGCGGCGAGCTGCGGATGTACACCTGCGGGCCGATGGTCAACCGGTACGCGCACCTCGGCGACCTGCGCTCTTACCTGCTGTCCGACCTGATCCGGCGGGCCGCCGAGCGCCGCCGCATGCAGGTCGTCGTCTGCCAGAACATCACCGACGTCTGGCACCCGGCCGACGACGACGAGATCGACAGCCGCCGGCATTACGAGGACGCGTTCCGTGCCGACCTGGCCGCGCTGAACATCAGGCCGGCCGACCACACGCCGCGGACGTCGGAGTCACTCGACCTGATGATCGACATGATCGGCACGCTGATCGACGGCGGGCACGCCTACGCCACGGCGGACGGGTCGGTGCTGTTCGACGCGCGCTCGTTCGCCGGCTACGGCGAGCTGTCCGGCCACCGGCCCGGCGACGACTGGGCGCTGTGGGAGGGCACCGGTGGGCACCAGGGCCTGACCTGGACCGCGCCGTGGGGTGCTGGCTTCCCCGGCAGGCATACCGAATGCCCGGCGATGCTGCTGCATCACCTGGGCGAGCACGTCGACATCCAGACCGGCGGCATCGACCTGCTGTTCCCGCACCACGAGAACGAGCGCGCGCAGTGCAATTCACTGGCCAATTCGCTGGCCGGCCGCGAGGTGGTCGCGCACTGGGTGCACGGCGAGCACCTGCTGTTCGAGGGCCGCAAGGTGTCGAAGTCCGCAGACGTGGTGCTGCTCAGTGACCTGGCCGACCGGGGCCTCGACCCGCTCGCGCTGCGGCTGGCCTTCCTCGAGCAGCGCTACCGGCAGCAGCTGAGCCTCAGCTGGGACACGCTGGCGGCGGCGGACCGCACGCTGCGCCGGTGGCGCGAGCGGGTGGCCGGCTGGGCCGACCTGCCGAGCGCGGCGATGCCGGCCGGCTACGCCGACGCGTTCACCGCCGCCTTCGACGACGACCTGGACACCCCCGCCGCGCTGCGCGAACTGCGCGCGCTCGAGCGCGACGAGGCCGTGCCGGCCGGGGCCAAGTTCGAGGCGTTCGCCCACCTGGACCAGCTGATCGGCCTCGACCTCGCCCGCGAGGTGGGCAAGCCGCGCTGATAGTCACGGTAACCGTCGCAAAACGCGCAACGATCAGTAGGTCAGCCAGAAAAATACGCAACGAATCACCGGTATGACGCAAGTTCAGCATGTACTCATTGCAGCTAGGGTCCCCATAGGCTGACTGCACTACTGAGATTCGTGATACAGCAGCGCAGAAGGGACCCGGGATGACCGTCACCACTCCAGACGCGGCCGGCCAGGCCCGCCAGGGTGCGGCCCAGATTCGCCGCGCCGGCTCGGCCAGGACCTACCTGATGTGCCCTCCTGAACATTTCGCCGTGACCTACGCGATCAACCCGTGGATGCACCCGGATCAGCCGGTTGACGCCGCGCTCGCGAAGGCCCAGTGGGAAGAGCTGCGCCAGACCTACCTGCGGCTCGGCCACGAGGTGCGGATCATCGACCCGGTGGCGGGCCTGCCCGACATGGTGTTCGCGGCGAACGGCGCCACGGTCATCGACGGCAAGGTGCTCGGCTCCCGGTTCCTCTATCCGCAGCGCGCCGCGGAGGGCGCGGCGTACATGGACTGGTTCCGGCGGGACGGCTATCCGGTCGTCAGCGTCCCGCGGACCGTCAACGAGGGCGAGGGCGACATCGTGAACGCGGGCCGGGCCGTGCTGGCCGGGTACGGGTTCCGTACCGAGTACGCGGCCCGCGAGGAGATCGAGGAGCTCTTCGGCCTGCCGGTGATCAGCCTGCACCTGGTCGATCCGCGCTTCTACCACCTCGACACCGCGCTGTGCGTGCTCGACGAGGACACGCTGGCCTACTACCCGGCGGCGTTCGACGACGCCGGCCGCGCGGCGCTGGCCGCGCACTTCACCGAGCTGATCGAGGCCAAGGACGAGGACGCCGAGGTGCTCGGGCTGAACGGCGTCAGCGACGGCCGGCACGTGGTGCTGCCCGCTCAGGCGCGCGGGCTGGCCGAGCAGATCGCGGCCAGGGGCTTCGAGCCGGTGCCGGTGGACGTATTCGAGTTCAGCAAGGCGGGGGGCGGCCCCAAGTGCTGCACCCTCGAGCTCAGGCAGCAGTTCAGCCAGCAGGGGGGCACGCGATGACGATGACCACGAACGCCGAGTTCCGCGCGCTGTCCCTGGCCCACAGCGCGCACAACTACGACCCGCTGCCCGTGGTCCTGACCGAGGCCGAGGGGGTGTGGGCCACCGACGTCGAGGGCCGCAGGTACCTGGACATGCTCGCCGCCTACTCGGCGCTCAACTTCGGCCACCGCCATCCGCGGCTGATCGCCGCGGTGCAGCGTCAGATGGAGCGGCTCACGCTGGTCAGCCGGGCCTTCGACCACGACCTGTTCGGGCCGTTCTGCGCCGAGCTCGCGGCGCTGGCCGGGATGGACATGGTGCTGGCGATGAACAGCGGCACCGAGGCCGTGGAAACCGGGATCAAGGCCACCCGCAAGCGGGGGTACGAGGTCAAGGGCGTGCCCGCCGACGACGCGGTCATCATCGCCTTCGACGGCAACTTCCACGGCCGGACCACGACGATCGTCGGCTTCTCCACCGACGAGGACGCGCGGCGCTCGTTCGGGCCGTTCGCGCCCGGCTTCCGGCTGGTCCCCTACGGTGACATGGCCGCGCTGACCGCCATGTTCGACGAGCTCGGCGACCGGGTGGTGGGCGTGCTCATCGAGCCCATCCAGGGCGAATCCGGCGTGCTCATGCCGCCGCCCGGCTTCCTGGCCGGCGTGCGCGAGCTGTGCACGGCGCGCGGCGCGCTGATGGTCGCCGACGAGATCCAGTCCGGCCTGGGCCGGACCGGCTATACGTTCGCGCTGGACTACGACGATGTGGTGCCCGACATTTACCTGCTCGGCAAGGCGCTCGGCGGCGGCATCCTGCCGGTGTCGGCGGTCGTCTCCCGGCGCGAGGTGCTCGGCCTGTTCCAGCCGGGCCAGCACGGCTCGACGTTCGGCGGGAACCCGCTGGCCTGCGCGGTCGGCCGGGAGGTCGTCGCGATGCTGTCCACCGGCGAGTACCAGGAGCGCTCGGCCAAGCTCGGCGCGCACATGCACAACCGGCTCGCCGCGCTGCCCCGCGACATCGTGTCCGAGGTCCGCGGCCGCGGCCTGTGGGCGGGCCTGGAGTTCACCGCGATGTCCGGCCGCGAGGTCTGCGAGCGGCTGGCCGCGCACGGCGTCCTGGCCAAGGACACCCACGGCAAGTCGATCAGGCTGGCCCCGCCGCTGGTGATCAGC
>DASXME010000097.1:0-12897 GCA_036495825.1 Streptosporangiaceae bacterium | reverse complement strand
GTGGTGTCGCTGGCCGAGCGCTGGGACGGCAGCACCTGGACGCAGCAGAGCACGCCGAACCGGATCGGCGCCAGCGTCAGCGACCTGACCGACGTGTCCTGCGCCTCGGCGAAGCAGTGCACCAGCGTGGGCGGCGCCTTCCAGAAGACCACGAGCGACCAGGCCCAGCACTGGAACGGCACGTCCTGGAAGCTGCAGGACCCTGGACAGCCGTCCGGCTCCATCGAGAGCTCGATGGCCAGCGTGTCCTGCCCGGTCACGACCGACTGCATGACCGTCGGCTTCTGGGAGGACAGCACGGGAACCACCTTCAACCTGGCCTCGCAGTACTCATAACTCCGCGAATAACTGCGCGAATAACTCCGCGAACACCCCGGCGGGCGACGGCCAGGCATCCTGGCTGCCGCCCGCCGGATTGCGTACCGGCGGTGGGTTACTTGATCGTGTACTCGTAGCTGAAGCCGGCTACCTGGCTCGCCTCCGGGTAGGTCAGCGGGATCACGTTGTCGGTCGCGATGCCCGGGATGATCGAGGCGTCATCCAGGTACAGCGTGCCGCTCACCGTGCTTCCCGACGAGCCGGACGGCGTGATCGTCACCGGGATCGTGGCGGTCTGGCCGGGGTTGACGATCACCGGCGTGAGCGTGGCCGCGGGGTTGGTGCTGAGCAGCCACAGGTCCCCGGTCAGGGATGCGATCGCCGGGTCGAAGGCCGGCGCGGTCGCGGTAAAGGTCGTGCTGGCCGGGACCGACTTCTGGCCGGTCTTGCCGTCCGGACCCGCCAGGAACGCCCCTATGGTCCATTCGCCAGGGGAGATGTCCGGCGCCGAGAAGTTCAGCGTGGAGGTATCGCCGACCGTCGAGGCGAGGTCCGGATCCCCGAACGGCCAGAAGGCGTCGAAGAAGGCCGGCTTGGTCGTCACCATCTGCGCATCGACGTTCGTCGCGTCAGACGGAACCATGTAGGTGGGGATGCTGGGCGCGAGGTTCGGCAGCGACAGGTCCGGGCTGGTCGAGCTGACCAGCGGGATCACGGCCTCGCCGGACAGCCGCGGATCGACGAAGTACGCCTCGGGCGCGTTCCCCTTGTTGGTGACCTTCAGGTTGACGATCACCGGCGTGCCCGCGGCCAGCTGGGTGCCGGCCGAGTCGGGAAGGCCGGCGGCCGAGGCCTTGGCCGGCGTGTCGTTCAGCGTGACCTTGAACGGCTGGCTGATCGCGGTGCCGGACACCAGGTTGTAGAAGTCCAGCATCAGCGTCCACGTTCCCGCCGCGGGGTCCAGCACGTGCAGCTGAACCGCCTTCTCCGGCGTGTTCGTGCCGCCCGAGGTGAGCGTGCTGACCGCGGAGGACACCGCGGCGCCGGACGGGTCGATCAGCTCGGCGAACACCGTGTTGGCGGCGTTGTGCGTGCTGACCTCGGCGTTCAGTACCGGGGTCCCTGACGGGATGTTGACCTCGTACCAGCTGGTCTGCCCGGTGTCGGGGGCCCGCCCGTTACCGCCGGTCAGGGTGCCGGTGAACGTCGTGGCCGGATCCGGCGTCGCGGCCAGCGCGCGCAGCGTGACCGGGATGGAGGTCTGTGCGGCGAAGGACGGGAAGCCGGCCGAGCTGTCCAGCACGATGGAACCGTCCTGGTCGCCGGGCTGCGACGGCGTGTCGACCGTCAGGCTGAAGCTGCCCGAGGCCCCGCCGGCCAGCGACAGCGAGTTCGCCGACAGCGTGCCGAGCTGAGTCCAGGCGGCCGTGGCGGCCTGCGCCCTGACCGCGACCGTTCCGCCGCCCGATGGCGCGTTGGTGGAGATCAGCGCCGTCCACCGTCCCGCCGCCGGGTCGGCCACCTCGGCGTAGCCGTAGTTGCCGTTGCCCTGCGGGTTGTTGTACTCGGCCAGATCGCCGCTGGGGGAGATCAGGCTGATGGAGACGACCCCCTGCAGGGTGGCTGACAGCCTCAGCCGCGCCTGGCCCGTGGCCACCGTGAAGTGGATCAGGGAGCTGTAGTCGTCCGCCGAGGTCAGCGACAGGTTCCTGGTCGAGACCGGCTGGTAGGCGCCGAGCGTGCGGCTGGACAGGTGGACGGTCAGGTGTGATGACCCGGTGTTGGTGACGGTCTCGGAGAAGTTCTCGGCCGTGCCCGCCTGGGCGGTAGCGCTGAAGCTGGTGGCGCTGTCGACGATGGCGTGCCCGTCGCCCGCCCCGCCGGAGCCGGGGTAGCTGGCGGCGGCCCGCACGGCCTGGTAAGCGTCGACCAGGCCCGCACCCTGCTCGACGGCCGGAGCGTCAATGTTCTGCGCGGTGGAGACGATGATCTGCTTGACCACCGCCGGGGTCGGCGTCTGGCCGTGGTGGTGCAGGCGGTAGGCCTGGATCACCAGGGCGGCGACACCCGAGGTCAGCGGCGCCGCGTAGTCGGTACCCAGGGCGGGCCTGATCGGGGACGGCAGACCGGTCGGAGTGGTGCACGCGGCGAACTGCGCGGGATTGGGCGTGCACAGCGACCAGCCGAGGTCGCCGGGGGCGACCACGCTGAGCGTGCTGTCCGCCTGGGTGAATCCGCCCGCGCTGAAGCCGGCGATGTTGTTGTCGAGCCAGCCCTTGACCCCGAGCGTGGTGAAGCCGCCGTCGCCGGTCTGGGCGTAGCCGCGGTAGGAGGTCGACGCGCCGACCGAGATCACGTCGGGGTCGGTCGCCGGGGTCGCGATGAGGTTGGTGTTGCCCGCCTCGGCGGTGGCCGCCGTGACGGTGACGCCGGCCGCGACGGCCGCGTCTTCGGCCATCCTGAGCAGGTCCAGGCTGCCGGTGTCGGGGAACACGTTCTCAAAGAACGACAGGTTCAGCACGTTGACGTGGGCCACCGAGACCGCGTAGTTGATGGCCTCGACGAACACGGAGTTGAAGGCCACCGGGGCGTTGCCGAACACGTTCAGCCCGATCAGGCTGGCGCCGGGTGACACCCCGAGGATCCGGATGTTGCACGCGCGGTTCAGCCCGGTGTACGCGGACAGGTTGTACGTCTGCTCGCCCTGCGCGGCGATCGCGCTGGCGTCCTGGAAGGCCTCGGCGCCGAAGCCGGGCGCGTTGCTGCCCGTCCCGCTGAAGTCCTTGTAGCTGACGAACACGTGCTTGCCGTTGGCCCGGACGAAGTCGGGGTTGCCGGTGTCAATGCCGTCGGCGATGAAACCCACCTTCACGCCGGCGCCGGTGTACCCCAGCCCCTGAGCCGACGGGCCGTTGCCCGACTGGGTGGCGGCGTGGATGAGCCCGAGCGCCTCCGGATCCAGCTGGACCTTATTCTGCCCGGCGCAGGAGCTCGCCATCGGCTGGCGGCCCTGGGCCGCGCCCGCCGCGGGCTGGGCCGGGAGCTTGAACTCCTGGTCCTGGAACACCCTCGCCACCGCCGGGTTGGCGGCCAGCCGCTTCGCCTCGCCGCGCGAGACGGTGGCCGCAACCGCGTTGATCAGTGAGACGCTCCGCACGCTGCGCGCGTGCGTCGCGGCCAGATCCGACATCACGCCCCGCTGCAGCGACCGGACGTCCGCCGCCCGCCGCACCGAGTTCGCCGGGGTGTCCGGAGCGTTACCCACCTGGTCTTTCAGCACAACGATGACCTTGTCGGTGACGTCATGCGACAGCGTGCGAGCCTGCGCCGCGGTCAGGACGGCCTGGCTGTTCGGTGCGTGGTGCGCCCGGGTTGTCTGCGCCTGAGCGGTCGCGGTCAGCCCCATAAGCAAGACCGGCACGCTGAGGATGGCTACTCCGCGAGGCAAGCGAGGATGTCGCATTTCACTCTTTTCTCTTATATCTGACAAATAGGAACTATGGCGCATAAATATTTCACGCCGCGCGGAGTGATGTCTACGGATTGGGCATGCCGCTTACCAGGCCTTACACCTGGTCACGGGGCTGCCGCAGCCCGTCATGGCGCGCCTAGGCGAGCCGGAAGTCCTCGGCCGCGGCCAGCTGCAGCGCGAGGCGATGCCACTGCGCGGCGGTCAGCTCGCGGGCGGGCGTGCCGGGGGCGATGCCCGCGCGCAGCAGCGCGGTCCTGGCGACGTTCGGCGGCTCGCCGCACCGCTTGTCACCCCGGAAGGCGTCGCGCAGCAGCGCCCGGAGCACCCGCTGCCCGGCCGGCGACCGGGTGATCGGCCGCGGCCTGACCGACAGCCACGCCGCGTCGACCCCGGGCGGCGGGGCGAAGCTGCGCGCCGGGACCCGGCCCGCCAGGCGCACCAGGTAGCGGGCGGTCCACCAGGCGGTCTCCTCGTCGCGCGGCCGGGGATGGGCCAGCCAGCACCCGGCGCCCCACGCGGTGATCAGCTCGGCGCCGGCCAGCGGGACCCCAGGGTCGCCAAGCAGGCGCCGCGACATCGCGGTAGTGACGGCGAACGGCAGGCTGGCCACCACGAGGAACTCACGGCGCGGCAGCGGAACGCGGCGGATGTCGGCCGTCACGACCCGCACCCGCGGGTCGGCGGCGAACCGGCGGCTGAGCCGGCCGGCCAGCCGCGGGTCGCGCTCGATTGCGATCACCCGAGCCCCGGTGCCGGCCAGCGCGGCCGTGATCGAGCCGTAGCCGGCGCCTAGGTCAAGGACGAGCCGGCCGTCGCCGGCCCCGGATCCGCCGGCCAGCCGGCTGATCAGCGCGGCATCACGCAGGAAATGCGCCCCGGCGTGATTCGGCGCAGCGCGGTCCGGCGCCGCGCGCCGATGCCCGGGCACGGAAGACCATGACCATGGACAAGGTCGTTCTCCTCGATGAGGGATGGGACGGGCGGCGGCCGACCGCTCGCGCGCGGCCGCGGCCACGCTCACGGTAGGCGGTCGGCGGCGGGCGCGTCGAACGGTTTTCCGCCCCGCGGCGGCCCCGGTTGACCTCGACCGGGCTTGACGTTGTTGCATGGCGGGTGTGACAGATGATCACGGCGCGGATCGCGTCGCGAGCCGGTCCGCCCGGCGGTCGGCCAGGCTGCGCGCCTGGTCCTACTGGCCGGCCCTCAGCCACCCGGTGCTGCGCCGCCTGCTGCCCGGATACGCGCTGTCGGCCCTCGGCGACGGGATGAGCGCGGTCGCGATCGCCTGGCTCGCGTTGCGCCTGGTGCCCGGGCCTGACCGCGGCCTCTGGGTCGGCGCCGCGGTCGCGGCGTACACGGTGCCCGGCGTACTCGGCGCGGTCACGCTCGGCCGGTGGCTGCGCTACCGCAGCGGCGTGCGGCTGGTGGCGGCGGACGCGGTGCTGCGCGCGGCCGCGCTGGGCGCCATTCCGCTGCTATCGGCCGCGCACGCCCTGCATCCGGTGACGTACGTCTGCCTGCTCGGCGCGTCGTCGCTGCTCAGCGCGTGGGGATCGGCGGGCCAGTACACGCTGATGGCGCAGATCCTCCCGGCCAGGCACCGGGTCGCCGGCAACGCGCTGCTCAGCAGCATGTCGGAGCTGACCCTGGTGGTCGGGCCTGGGCTGGCCGGGGTGCTCACCGTCGTCGCCGGCCCCGCGGTCGTCATCGGGGTCGACGCGCTCACCTGGGCGGTGCTGGCTCTCAGCTACTGGCGGGCCGCGCCGATGGCCGCCCTCGCCAGTGCCAGCGCAAGCGACAGCGCGCCGGCGCCGGAGGGCCCAGTGGCGGCCGGCGCACCGGGCCCGGCCGGCGCCTCCGCCTGGCGGGTGATCGGCGCCAACCGCACGCTGCTCGGGCTGATCGGGCTGAGCTTCGCGTTCTTCCTGCTGTACGGGCCGGTGGAAGTGGCCCTGCCGGTGCACATAGCCGGTGACCTGCACGCTTCGGCGGCGCTGCTCGGCACGTTCTGGGCGGTCTTCGGGATCGGCTCGGTGCTCGGCTCGCTCGCCGCGCCCTACCTGCGGCGCTGGCCGCTCTGGCCGACGATGATCGGCATCGTGGCCGGCTGGGGGCTCTCGCTGCTGCCGCTCGGCCTCGGCGCGCCGATCGGCCTGTCGCTGGCTGCCTTCGCCGCGGGCGGCCTCATCTACGCGCCCTACAACTCGCTCGCCATGGCCGTGTTCCAGGACGCGACCCCGGCCGGCGGCCTCGCCGCGGTGCTCGCGGCCCGCGCCTCGGTCATGATCCTGGCCGCGCCGATCGGCACCGCGCTCGGCGGCCCGCTGGTCGCCGCGCTGGGCGCACAGGGCACGCTGCTCGCCTCGGCCCTCACCACGATCGCGCTGGCGATGCTCGCACTGGCCGCCGCCCCGCGAGCCCGCGCCCGAGCCGCCCGGCCCGCGCCCCCGACGAAATAATTTTTTCCCGAACGGGGCCCCGTCGGCCCGCCGCCCGGCTGTCTGAGCGAGCGCGACCGAGCCAGCCGCGCCGACCGGGGCCGCGGGTCAGGGGATCCGCACGTCCCGGTGCTCGCTGGCGATGCGCCTTTCCTCGTCGGTCAGGCTGGCCTCCCGCACCGGAACGACCAGCGTCCAGTGCCCGCCGACCGGACAGCGCTGCAACCTGGCGATGCCGAGGTCCAGCGCCTTGAGCTTCACCCCGGGAATCCAGATCGTCGTGAAGAGATGGCCCTCCCGGCACCGGACCACGGTGTTCATGCCCACCTTGTAGCCCAGCCGCCGGGCGATCAGGGTCCCGCCGCCGAGAACCGCAACGATAATGACAAGAGTCGTCGATGACTTGAAGCGCATCCCGCCATTCTGCCGCGCTTCCTCCCCGCTGGCGCGCCCGGACTCCAAGCGGCGCGCCAGCCTTCCGGCAGCGCGCCGTCAGAGGACGTCGTGGCCGGGGTGCGGATCGTCGGGCAGCGGCGTCGGCTCGGCCGGGATCGAGCCGAGCCGGCCGGCCTGGTAGTCATCGAAGGCCTGCACCAGTTCCGCCTTGGTGTTCATCACGAACGGGCCGTAGGCGGCCACCGGCTCCCTGATCGGCTCGCCGCCGAGCAGCAGGATGTCAAAGTTGGCCGACGGGCCGTCCTGGCGCTGATCACCGGTCACCGTGATCACGTCACCCGGGCCGAATACCGCCAGTTGCCCCATCCGCACCGGCCGGTGCCCGGCGCCGACCGTGCCCGAGCCGGCCAGCACGTAGCCGAGCGCGTTGAAGTCCTGCCGCCATGGCAGCCGCAGCTGGGCGCCGGGGGAGAGCGTCGCGTGCAGCAGCGTGATCGGCGTGTGCGTGACGCCAGGTCCAGCGAAGCCGGCCAGGTCGCCGGCGATCAGGCGCAGCAGCGCGCCCCCGTCGGCGGAGCTGAGCAGCTTCACCTGGTTCGACCGGATGTCCTGGTATCGCGGGCTGGTCATCTTGAGCCTGGCGGGCAGGTTCACCCAGAGCTGGAAGCCGTGGAACAGGCCGCCCTTCATGACAACTTCCTCGGGCGGTGCCTCGATGTGCAGTATCCCGCCGCCGGCCGTCATCCACTGGGTGTCGCCGTCGGTGATCAGGCCGCCGCCGCCATTGGAGTCCTGGTGCCGGAACACGCCGTCGATCATGTAGGTCACGGTCTCGAAGCCGCGGTGCGGGTGCCACGGGGTTCCCTTGGGCTCGCCCGGCGCGTAGTCGACCTCGCCCATCTGGTCCATGTGAATGAACGGGTCAAGCTGGCCGAGATCCACTCCGGCGAACGCCCGCCTGACGGGGAAGCCCTCGCCCTCGAGCCCGGAAGGCGCGGTCGTCACCGACAGCACGGGCCGGTCGGCCTGCGTGGCCGGGTCCGGATCCGCGAGGCGCGGCAGAACAAGGATGTCGTCGACGGTGACCGCTGGCATGGCTCCTCCTTCAACGGGCGGCCGGCCCACCCACCGGGTGTACCGCCAACCCTGCACTATTCAACCTGCCCAAGCCAACGATAGTTGACTCCGCAACTATTCCCCGGCCGAGGGCGGCGGAGCCCCGGCCCGGCGGCGGGCGGCGGAGAGGGGAACGGCGGGCTGTCACACGGGCGAGGGCTGCTCCTCGAAGTGATCGGGCTCGGCACTGACCTGGCGGGCGAGCTTGCTCGGCCACCAGACCCACCGGCCCAGGTCCAGGTTGAGCGCCGTTACCAGCACGGACCTGACGATGATCGTGTCCAGCAGCACGCCGAACGCGACCGAGAAGCCGAGCTCGGTCAGGAACGTGTCGGGCAGCGTGGCGAGCGCGGCAAAGGTGCCGGCCAGCACCGCGCCGGCCGCGGTGATGACTCCTCCGGTGGCCGACAGTCCGGTCAGCGCGCCGCGGCGCGGGCCGTGTTTCGCTACCTCCTCGCGGACCCGGGTCATCAGGAAGATGTTGTAGTCGATGCCCAGCGCGACGAGGAAGACGAAGAGGAACAGCGGGAACGAGGTGTCCGCGCCGCCGAACTTGAACACGTGATCGAACATCAGCGCGCTCACGCCGAGCGATGCGGCGAACGACAGCACGACCGTGAGGATCAGCACGATCGGCGCGATGATCGCCCGGAGCAGCAGGCCCAGGATGAGGAACACCACGACCAGGATGACCGGGATGATCACCGCGCGGTCGTGCGCGGAGGCATTCTGGATGTCCAGGTTGATCGCGGTCGCGCCGCCGACCAGCCCGTCCGCGCCGGGCACCCGGTGAATCGTGGTCCGCAGCCGGTCGATCGTCTGATAGGCCGCCTGGCTGTCCGGCGGGGTGGCGAGCGTGCCCTGCAGGTAGGCGTAGCCTGCCTTGTTCTGCGGTCCGACGATGCTGGAGATGCCGGGCGTGCTCTTGAACGCTGCCAGCAGTTGCGTCCCCTGTGCCTGCTTGCCGATCACGACCACGGGCTGACCGGCGCCGGCCGGGAAGTTCTGGTCGATGACCGCCTGCCCGACGACCGACGGCGGGCGGTTGCGGAATCCCTGCGCGGCGGTCAGGCCGCTGGCCTTCAGGCCGGTCAGGCCCAGGGCCATGGCGCCGAGGATCACCGCGGTGACGATCCAGACCACGCGCGGCCGCACCGCGATACGCCGGCCGACCCGGGCCCAGAAGCCCTTGGTCGTCGGCTCCTCGGTGCCGAACGTCGGTCTCACCGGCCAGAACATCCAGCGGTCGAAGATCACCAGGAGGGCGGGCAGCAGCGTCATCATGGCCGCGAACGACACCGCGATGCCGATCGCCAGCACCGGTCCCAGGCTCTTGGTGGAGTTCAACTCCGCGATCGTCATCGTCAGCAGGCTGATGATCACGGTGCCGGCGCTGGCGATGATGGCCGGGCCGGCCCGCCTGATCGCGATGGCCATGGCCTCGTGCCGGTCTTCGTGGCGGCGCAGTTCCTCCCGGTACCTGGCCGTCAGCAGCAGCGCGTAGTCCGTGCCCGCACCGAACACCAGCACCAGCAAGATCCCGGCGTTGAGCCCGTTGACGGTCAGGCCCGCGTGCTTGGCCAGCAGGTAGACGATGCCCTCGGCGGTGGTCAGCGCGGTGACCACCGATATCACCGGCAGCAGCCAGAGCAGCGGGCTGCGGTAGGTGATCAGCAGCAGCACGATGACGATGGCCGCGGCCGCGTACGCCAGGATGCCGTCGATGCCCTTGAACGTGTTGGACGAGTCGGCGGCGTTGCCCAGCGGGCCGGCTATGTAGGTGGCCAGGCCGTCGGAATGCGCCTGGATGATATTGCGGAGCGTGGTCGCCGGGGCCGAGGCGCCGTTAAAGCCCTTCGAGCCCAGGTTGACCGAGACCAGCGTCTCGATGGCCCGGCCGTCCTTAGCCACGAACGGACCCAGCACCTGGCCGCGCACCACGCTCCCCACTCCGGCGAACTTGCCGGCGTCGGCGGCTGCCTTGGCCCGGTCCGCGCTGGTCACGCCGGAGGGACGGGAGTACACCACGACGGCGGTGAGGATGTTCGGCGACTGGAAGCGCGACTGGATGTCCAGCACCTTGGTCGCCTCGGACTTGCCCGGCAGAAAGGACGATGAGTCGTTCTTCTCCGCCCCGGTGAGCTTGCTGGACAGCGGTGCGGCGAGTACTAACAGGATGAGCCAGAAGGCCAGGACTGCCCACTTGGTCCGGCGTCCGCTGGCGATGCCCACGATCGCACCGGCTCGGCTCATGGTCTGATCTCTCCCTCTAGCGTCGGCCGGCGGACCCCCGCGCGGCGCTATCTGACACGGTCAACGCGCGAGAAAATTACCAAGCGGGCGGCAATCCTGGCTACTTTATTCACCAGATTGCCGGCCGCTTGGTCGTAATTTGCCGTTTCACGCTTATTACCTGATTTATGCGAGTTGTCCGGTCAGCGGCTGAGCCGCTGACCGGACGCAGCGCTACGACACAGGCGAAGGCTGCTCCTCCAGCTGCTCGGGCTCGATGGTGCGCTGGCGGGCGAGTTTGCTCGGCCACCAGACCCACCGGCCCAGGTCCAGGTTGAGCGCCGTTACCAGCACGGACCTGACGATGATCGTGTCCAGCAGCACCCCGAACGCCACCGCGAAGCCGAGCTCGCCCAGGAAGGTGACGGGCAGCGTCGCGAGCGCGCCGAAGGTGCCCGCCAGCACCGCGCCGGCCGAGGTGATGACGCCTCCGGTCGCGGCCAGCCCGGTGAGCGCGCCGCGGCGCGGGCCGTGTTTCCCCGCCTCCTCGCGTACCCGGGTCATCAGGAAGATGTTGTAGTCGATGCCCAGGGCGACGAGGAAGACGAACACGAACAGCGGGAACGAGGTGTCCGCTCCGCCGAAGTTGAACACGTGGTCGAACATCAGCGAGCTCACGCCCAGCGCCGAGGCGAACGACAGCACGACCGTGGCGATGAGCATGATCGGCGCGATCACCGCGCGGAGCAGCAGCCCCAGGATGAGGAACACCACGACCAGGATGAGCGGGATGATCACCTCGCGGTCGTGCGCCGAGGCGCGCTGGATGTCCAGGGTGACCGCCGTGTTGCCGCCGACTATCCCGTCCGCGTCGGGAACCGCGTGGATCGAGGCCCGCACCCGGTCGATGGTCTGATACGCGGCCTGGCTGTCCGGCGCCGAGGTGAGCGTGCCGAGCAGGTAGGCGTGGCCGAGCTTGTGCTGCGGTCCGACGACGCCGGTGATGCCGGGCGTGGCCTTGAAGGCGGCCAGCAACTGCGCCGCCTGCGGCTCGTTGCCGATCACGACCACGGGCTGCCCGGCGCCGGCCGGGAAGTTCTGGTCGATGAGCGTCTGGCCGACCACCGAGTCCGGGTGGTTGCGGAATCCCTGCGCGACGGTCAGGCCGTCGGCCTTCAGGCCGGTCAGCCCGACGGCCATCGCGCCGAGGATGACGGCGGTGACGATCCAGACCGTCCGCGGCCTGATCGCGATCCGGTTGCCAACCCGCGCCCAGATCCCGCGGGTCGTCGGCTCCTCGGTGCCGAACGTCGGCTTCACCGGCCAGAACATCCAGCGGCCGAAGATCACCAAGAGGGCGGGCAGCAAGGTCATCATGGCCAGCAGCGCCACCCCGACGCCGATCGCCAGCACCGGTCCCAGGCTCTTGGTGGAGTTCAGCTGGGCCACGATCAGCGTCAGCAGGCTGACGATCACGGTGCCGGCGCTGGCGATAATGGCCGGGCCGGCCCGCCGTATCGCCACGGCCATGGCCTCGTGCCGGTCTTCGTGCCGGCGCAGTTCCTCCCGGTACCTGGCCGTCAGCAGCAGCGCGTAGTCGGTTCCCGCGCCGAACACCAGCACCAGCAGGATGCCGGCGCTCTGTGCGTTGACGGTCAGGCCCGCGTGCTTGGCCAGCAGGTAGATCAGGGCCTCGGAGCTGGTCAGGGCGATACCCGCGGATATCACCGGCAGCAGCCAGAGCAGCGGGCTGCGGTAGGTGATCAGCAGCAGCCCGATGACGACGATCAGCGTGGCGATCAGCAGGATGCCGTCGATGCCCTTGAACGAGTTGGACGAGTCGGCGGCGTTGCCTAGCGGGCCGGCGATGTGCGTGGCCAGGCCGTCTGCGTGCGCGCGGGCGATGGTGCGCAGCGAGGTCGCCGCGTCCGAGGCGGCGTTCCAGCCCTTCGCGCCCAGGTTGATCGGCACGATGGTCTCGACGGCCTTGCCGTCCTTGGCGAAGAACGGGCCCTGCACCTGGCCGGGCACCACGTGGGCCACCCCGGCGAACTGGTGCGCGTCGGCCAGTGCCTTCGCCCGGTCCGCGCTGGTCAGGCCGGAGGGACGGTCATAGACCACGACGCCGGCGAAGATGTTCGGCGACTGGAAGCGCGACTGGATGTCCAGCACCTTGGTGGACTCGGCCTTGGCCGGCAGCCAGGACGACGAGTCGTTCTTCTCCGCCCCGGTGAGCTTGCCGGACAGCGGTCCTGCGACCACCACGACGATGAGCCAGAAGGCCAGCACGGCCCATTTGGCCCGGCGTCCGCTGGCGATCCCCATGATCGCGCGGGCTCGGCTCATGATCTGGTCCCCCTGTTTGGTCGGTCGGCGCTCTGCCGCACAGAAGCCGCGTGGAAACTACGCAGAACTATCTGACACAGTCGCCGCAAAAGTCAAGACATATCTCGTTTGCCCCAGCCCGGTGCAGGCTAGGCCGGAAAATTACCAACCGGATCGAGCGCCTCGCTACTTTATTTCCTGTTCGTTACGCCTCGACCAAGCCCTCGACCAGGCTAGATCTGCACCGTAGCGACCGGGTCCGACAGTCGGGGCGCGGGCGTCCCGTTGGGCGCCGCGAGCCAGTCCCGCCGGGCCGCCTCCCAGGCCAGCTGCATGCGGGTACGCACGTTGGCCACTTCCATCAGCGCATGGACCTTGCGCTGCACGGTCCGCACGCTCACCCGGAAGTGCGCGGCGATCGCCTCATCGGTCAGCCCCGCCAGCAGCAGCGAGAGCAGCTGCTTGTCCTCGGGCGACAGGACGGAGTTCGCCGAGGCGGGGCGCCCCGCGTCGACCATGTGCAGCCGCACGGCACTGTCCCAGACGTGCTCGAACAGCGCGAGCAGCGCGTCGAGCACGGCGCTCTGGTAGATCAGGACG
>DASXME010000096.1:0-6556 GCA_036495825.1 Streptosporangiaceae bacterium | reverse complement strand
ACTGAGGAACAAGGCATGCCGAGTGGCCAGGACGCCGGCGAGCAAGGTCTCCGCCCACAGCGCCGCGCTCCCAGGGGAGGACCCCGCCCGCGGATTGACGGCCGGCTCCCGTGGCGAGCGGCAGCCCTTACATGTTCCCGGAGAAGCAAAACACCATCGGCGAAAAGAGACTCACACTATGAATCGGCACATCTTCAGACAGATGCCCGCGAGCAGACGCAGGCCAATATCCGTGCTCGGAACGCTTGCCGCGGCCGGATTGCTAGCGACCGCCGGGTGCGCGGGAGCGTCCACTTCGTCCGCATCCGCAGCGCCGACTGCCCCGGCGGCACAGGGACCGGGCGAGTCCAGCGGGCTGGGACAGCTCAGCGGCCTGCTGCCCCGCAATCACCTGACCCAGGAAAGCGCGCTCCAGGTCGACCTCACCCATCAGACGGTGCGGCTGCCGCTGTACCCGGGCACCGCGAACGGCCAGCGCGTGTGGTACGTCCTGCTGGACGCCTCCGATGCCGGGCTGGCGCACGACCTGGGGGTGAACTACGCGCCCAAGCTGGCCAACATCGCGATCAGCGACCCGGCAGCCGTGCAGACGGTCACGCTCACCAACCCGACGCCGCAGGCCAACCCGTTCGGCCCGGCGGCCGTGCACTTCGCCGGCGTGCCGGACTTTAGCCCCACCCGCGTCGCGACACCCGGGCCGAACGGATTCCCGCTGGCCAAGTTCGCCCCCGGCGCGATGGCCGGCCCCGGGTACAGCCCGTTCATCAAGATCGCCGGCTCCGACGTCGTCTACAACGCGCCGATCGTGGCCACCGGCAACGGCGCCTTCGACGTGACCCACCACACCAACACCGCCGACCGGGTGCTGGGCATCCACATCGCCGGCCCCTCCAAGCCTGGCCAGTTCGCCGAGTCGTGGGCGGACATGCTGTTCGTCAAGGGCTTCGACGCCGGCCAGCCGATCGTCTACCTGTCCACCGACGCCGGCCAGCCGCTGACCGCGGTGCTCGAGCGGTCCACCTACGTGCCCGCGCTGAACAACGCGGCGTTCAACGGCGGGGACGACTTCCTCGGCTCGGCCCGCGAGCGGCTGTTCGGCTTCATCAACGGCCAGACCGGCGCCAATAACCCGCAGGCCCAGGGATTCCAGCACCTGGCCAAGGACGGCATGGTGGGCAAGGACGCCTCGCTGAGCGACACCGCGTTCATCAACGCGCTGCGTAACGGCGGGGATCTGCTGAACGTGTTCGGCGACTTCCCCACCCTGGCCGACCCCCGGCACGCCGACGCCTACAGCCCGCTGTGGGACGCCCAGCTCGGCCTGTGGACCCCCAAGGCGGTCAAGGCAGGGCTCAACAAGCGGCAGATCGACGAGAACGTCGTGTTCAACCAGGCCGCCACCCGGCCCGACCTGCTCACCGGCGTCAACCCGGCCACCGGCCAGCCCACGCCTTACGGCTCGGTGGGGGTGGACATCAACTGCGCCGTGATCGGGTACACCGCGCAGGCTCCCACCGCCAACCTCGCCCCGCCCGCACCCAACTCACAGTTCCCGCCCAGGTAACCGGCAAGCCAGCGCCGCAGGCCCCTATGGCCGGGCCCTGTAGTGCTGGACACTAATCAGCCGCGGGTCCTGCGATCGCCGGGGCCCGCGGCTCAACCGCGCAACGAGTCGTGGGTGGAGGCGCGGGGTTCCCGCGACGGGGCCCGGTGCTTACTGCAGTGATACCGGCCGGCATGGAGATCACGGGCCTTGGCTTAGATAGCAAGTGGGCCGTTGCTGAGGCGTGGTTCAGGCGGCGTGGGTTTCGAACCAGACGGAGCCGAGGTCGTGTCCGGCGGTGAGGCGAACGTCGGCGTCGAGGGCGGCGGCGAGGCGGCGCAGCAGGGGGATAGTGGGCTCGGTACCACCTTCCTCGATGCGCTCGATATCGTCGTCGGTCAGGGCAGCCCGCAGCGCCAGTTCGGCGATGGACAACCCGAGGGAGGTACGGATGTCGTACAGCGCCTTGCCGAAGGCCAGGGCCTCACGGATCGCGATCCGCTCGGGATCGTCGGCGATCTCCTCGGGTCGCGCCCAGCGGGTGTGGTAGCCGCTCACGTCACACCTGCCTCTCGTAGGTTTCCATTGCGGGCCCATATCTCGGGACGGTAACATCCCGAGACTCTAAAGAGCATGCCAGTGCGCAAACCCTGGTCGGCCAGTTAGCCCTCTGCCACTTTGTGTGGGCAAAGTGGCCCCTTATGCACTCCTCCCGGCGACGCGACATGAGTTAAACCGCCAGTCCCCGGCGCCTGCCCTCACATCCACAGTGGCCGGTGAACGGGGGCAACCTTAGACAGGGACGGATCTGCTCCAGACCGCGTCAGGCTGGACACTGCTAGCCGACGGAACCGCAGATCAGCGTCTGGAACGGAGTGGTCGCTGACTTCAGGCGAGTGCCGCGTGCAGCTGGCTGCGGGACGTGATGCCCAGCTTCGGGAAGATCTTGTACAGGTGAGCACCCACGGTACGGTGCGAAATGAACAGCTGCTGACCGATCTCCCGGTTGGACATGCCGTCGGCGGCCATCCGCGCGATCTGCAGCTCCTGTGCGGTCAGTTCGTCCCAAGGCCGTGGTTCCCGGCGGCTGCTCCATTCCCCGGCCGCCCGCAGTTCGAGCCGGGCCCGTTCGGCGAGGTGGGTGAAGCCGAGGGCGTCGAAGGAGGCTCGGGCTTCGCGCAGCGGCACCCGGGACTGCGCCGCCCGCCGCTGGCGGCGCAGCCACTCGCCGTAGCGCAGCAGCAGCCGGGCCCGGTAATCCGGCCAGCCGGCCAGTCCCTCTCCGAGCGCCGCCTGGTACAGCGGCTCGGCCTGGTCGTCCTGGGCAGCTAGCGGCCGCGTGTAGGCCGCCTGGGCCAGCAGGAGCGGCCCGCCGGTCTGCGCCGCCAGCGACTCCAGCCGACTCAGGTACGCCTGGGCCAGGGCGGGCTCCCCGACCGCGGCAGCGGCCTCGGCCAGGTCGGCCAGCCCCCAGGTGCCGACGAACGGGTGGAAGAAGGGATCGGCCGGGTCGAGGATGCGCCGCAGGTGCGCCAGGCCGGCGGCGTAGCGCTGGTTGAGTACCGCGCCGCGGCCGCGGGCGAATTGCACGAAACCGAGCATGGAGGTGGAGCCTGACGTCAGGTACAGCGCCTCCGTCTGCTGGGCCAGCGCGTCCGCGGCGGCGTTGTCTCCGCTGGCCGATGCGGCCACCGCCTGGGCGAGCTGGTTGGCGCCGGTCCAGTGCGGCTGCCCGGTCTCGACGGCGAGCCGGGATGCTTCGCTCGCCGCGGCCACCGCGGTCGGCAGCCGCGCGAGGTGCACCGCCGCCCACGCCTGGGTCGTCAGCGCCTGGGTGAGCATGCCGAGGTGCCCCTGGGCGCGCAGCCCGTCGACGGCCGCGTCGAGCAGCGGCAGCGCCTGGTCCCAGGCCCAGGTGTTCGCGGCGGCGAGGCCGGAGTTCAACATCTGGGCCGGCTCGGTGCGGTCCGGCGTGATTGTCTTGACCTGGGCGTTGACCCGCTTACCAGTGCGCACCGGGTCGGCGGAGCTGAGGATCACCAGCAGCGCCGGCTCGTTTGCCGGACGCCCGAGACGTTCGGCGGCGGCGATGACCGCGGCCCGAGTCTCCGGGGCCGGGTTACCCCAGTAGCAGCGCAAGGCGAAGTTGGCCAGGGTGTCCAGGGCGGTACGCACCTCGCCGGCCGCGCGCATCTGCTCGGCCAGCCGGACCAGCGAATCGAGCTGCGAGGCTCCCGACCAGGCGCCGTCGCCGAAAACCTCCCGCATCCAGGCGGCCAGGGTGCGCTGGCCGGCGGTCAGGTCGAGTGACTCCGCGGCAAGCAGCAGGTCGTGCCCGAGTCCAAGGCGGCCGGACGCGAACGCGATGTCCGCCCCGGTCAGCAGCCGCCTGGTCCGGCTCGAAGTGTCGTCGCTGAGCTGGGCCGCGCGCCGGTAGGCGTCGGCCGCCACGCTGAACGCGCTGCGCTTCACGGCGCGGACCCCGGCGGCCTCCAGGTCCGCCGCCACCTGCTCGTCGGGGCCGAGCGCGGCGGCGGCCAGGTGCCAGGCCCGCCGGTCGGGACGGCTGGCCAGCAGGCCCGCCAGCGCGGTGTGCGCGACCCGCCGCCGGGCCACACTGGCGGCCTGGTAGATGGCGGACCGCATGAGCGGGTGCCGGAACCGCAGCCCGGTATCGCCCGTCTCAAGCAGGCCCGCCGCGATGGCCGGCGCAAGTGCGTCGGCGGTGACCGCGGTGCCGGCCAGGACCGACGCCGCTCCGAGCACCTCGGGCAGCGCGGTGCCGTCGTTGGCCGCGGCCGCCAGCAGCACGGCACGTGTGATCTCCGGCAGCCCCGACTGCTGCGCGGCGAACGCCTGCTCGAGCCGCGCGGTCAACGGCAGCAACGGCCCGGTCAACCCGCCCGCGGTGTGGCCGGGGCGTACCGACTTGGGCAGCTCGACCAGGGCCAGCGGGTTGCCCGCCGCCTCGGTCAGCAGCCGGTCCCGGTGCGCCGGGTCAAGCCCGGGGGCGCGGGCCTCGAGCAGCGCCGCCGCGTCCGGCCCGGCCAGGCCCGTCAGCGGCAGTCCGGGCAGCCCTGCGTCGTCAAACGAGCTGGCGAGCCCGTCACGGACCGCGATCAGCAGCGCGGCGGGCTCGGTCGCCAGCCGGCGGGCGACGAAGCCGAGAACGGTGCCGCTCGGCTCGTCCAGCCATTGAGCATCATCGGCGATCAGCAGCACCGGCGTGCTCGCCGCCGCGTCGCTGACTAGCTCGAGCGCGGCCAGCCCGATCAGGAACGGCCCGCCCTGCTCGGTGCCGGGCGGGGGATCGGACAGGCCGAACGCCGACAGCAGGGCCGACCGCAGCCGCGGCGGCAGCCGCTCGGCCAGCGGGAGCACGGGCCGGAGTAGCTGGTGCAGCCCCGCGAACGGAAGCCTGGTCTCCGACTGGATACCGGTCGCCGTCAGCACCTGGGCGCCGGCCCGTCGGGCCAGCCCGACGGTTGCCGCCAGCAGCGACGATTTCCCGATCCCGGCTTCACCGCGGATGACCAGCGCCCCGCCCGCGCCCTCGGCCAGCCCGCGGACGAGACCGGACAGAACGTCGACTTCGCGCTCGCGCCCGTACAGCGCGCCCTCCGCCGCGGCCCAGTCGACTGGCTGAGAGAATAGGCAGCCTGAGTCATCCACCACCCGTTCAGTATGACAAGGAGCCGTAGCTGACGCGGAGGCGGAGGCGGAGGTTCGGCGCTGCGTACGCCACCAATTCCTATATTATATTTGAATACAGGATGGTGGCAGGAAAGAACCCGTCGATGATCTGAAAAGTGGAGCGCCGCGGGATTCAGGATGAGCTGGTCGCGTGCGGCGGCCGGCCGACGTCCACGGCTTCGGCCACATCGGCCTGCCAGCCGCGGGCGCTGGCAGCGTAGACCGGATGGCGGGCCCGGTTGAGGTTGCCGAGCGGCCGGAACTCAGCCGGGGCATGCCAGGGGCTGAACGCGAGCGCATCGACGCGGTCACGAGCCGACTGGCCGGCGAGGTCGAGCAGGTTCTGGACGGGGATTGTCAGTGTGGCTACGGGGAGCCAGGATGAGTCGCTCTCCTTCCACTCCACCGCCCCGTCTTCAATCGGGGTCAGCAGCTCGCTGACGTATTTCTGGACGTGCAGCGCGAATCGGACCGGTGCGCTGGACAGCCGGGCGGCGAAGTCCTCCGCCAGGCGGCCGGGGTCGTCCGACGGAGGGGCCGCGGCCGAGCCGGTGCTGCTGAGGGGGCTGAGGCGGAACCGGACCGGGCCGGCGTCGCCCCACAGTATGGCCCCGCGGCTCCAGTACGACTCCAGGGCTAGGCTGGCCGACGGGCGGTTGGCCTGCCTCAGGTTGTCGACAATGCGCTTGGTCTCCGCGGGGCCGAACTCGGCCAGCAGTCGCGGCTGTACCTCCTGTGGCGGGCCTGCACCGATCTGGGCGACCGCGACGAACTGGTCGGCGTTGCGGGCGTGGGAGACCGGATAGCTGGTCGTCAGCAGGTCGTGCTCGCCCCCGCCGGGTAGCGCGATCTTCAGGGCGGCGCCCCGCAGGTCGGGGGCGCTGTCGGAGCGGACGGTGCCGCTGGCATTGGACAGCCGGACCGTGACCGGAAGCCGGGAGCCGGGTGTGAAGTGCCCCGCGCTCAGCTCGGCGGGCAGGTCGTCGACGAAGGCGAGTTCGGCGTTGTCGACGCCGACGACGATCTTGGCGTGGAAGGTGCGGCGCAGGACCGGCGCGCCGGACTTCTGCTGGTTCTCCCGCTGCACGTCGACGATCGCGCTGGCCAGCTGGCGAAAGTGTTCCTGCTCAGCCTCGGGCGAGCCGCCCTGGTAAACCTCGCGCCAGGGCGGCGGGTGGCCGGTTGGGGTGTAGTGAGCCTCCGTCATGACGACTGCCTGGCCGTTTCGGTCACCGGCTCAAGTTCGCCTGCGATGGGGTGAAGGGCCCAGTCGAGGGCGAAGTCGGCGACGGCTTCCCAGCCGGGCTCGCCGCAGGTGTA
>DASXME010000095.1:0-19567 GCA_036495825.1 Streptosporangiaceae bacterium | reverse complement strand
GCGGCGATACGACCGGAGGCTAGCGATGAACGAACAGACCAGCCGGACGGCGGGGGAGTCGCTCAGCGCGCTGCTGGCGGGCCGGCTGCCGTCCAGTCCGGCATTCGTGCTGCCCGAGGACGGCCGGGTCCTCAGCTACGCCCAGGTCGCCGACAGGATCGAGACCCTCGCGCAGCGGCTGGCCGGGGCCGGGGTCAGGCGCGGCGACCGGGTGGCGCTCACGCTGCCCAACGGCCCCGACTTCGTGCTGCTCTTGCTGGCCCTCGCCTGCCTCGGCGCGGCGGCGGCCCCGCTCAACCCCGCGTACACCGAGACCGAGTTCACCTTCTTCCTCACCGACATCGGCCCCAGGCTGTTCCTGATCCCGGCCAGCCGGCCGGCCGCGGCTGATGCCGCGGCCGCGGCCACCCAGACGTCGGTGCTGACCGTCGAGGCCGAGGGGGACGGGCCGCCGGGGCTGCTCGCGGACGGCACGCCGGTACCGGCGCTGCCGTCTTTCGAGCCGGGCGAGCCGGACGATGTGGCGGTCATCCTGCACACCAGCGGGACGACCAGCCGGCCCAAGCAGGTTCCGCTGCGCCAGCGGAACCTGACGGCCTCGGCCCGAGCGATCGCCGCGCACTACCGGCTCGGCCCGGCGGATGTCTCGTTCTGCGTGATGCCGCTGTTTCACATTCACGGGCTCGTCGCGTCGGCCTTCGCGGCGCTGGGCAGCGGGGGCTCGGTGATCGTGCCGCGCCGGTTCACCGCGCACCGGTTCTGGCCGCAGGCCCGAGAGCACGCAGCCACCTGGCTGTCGGCGGGCCCGACCCTGCACCAGATGATTCTGGACCGGGCCGACGCGGCCGGACCGCCGCCTGAGCTGCGGTTCGTGCGGTCGTGCAGTTCGGCGCTGGCGCTGGCGCTGCGGGAGCGGGCCGAGCAGGGCTATCGCGCGCCGATGCTGGAGGCGTACGGCATGACCGAGGCCAGCCATCAGATGACCTCCAATCCGCTGCCCCCGGGCGCGCGGCCGCCGGGCTCGGTCGGCGTGCCCACCGGTACCGAGATCGGGGTGATGGACGACGGCGTACTGCTGCCCGACGGGAGCCCGGGCGAGGTCGTGATCCGCGGGCCCGGCGTCATGTCCGGCTACGTGAACAACCCGGCGGCCACCGCCGAGGCCTTCGCCGGCGGCTGGTTCCGCACCGGCGACCGCGGGCGACTGCGGGACGGCTACCTCTTCCTGGACGGCCGGATCAAGGAGATGATCATCCGCGGCGGCGAGAACATCGCGCCGGCCGAGATCGAGCAGGTGCTGATGTCCCACCCCGCGGTGCGCGACGCGGTCTGCTTCGGGGTGGCGGACGACAAGTACGGCGAGCTGGTGGCCGCCGCCGTGACGCTCGGGGAGCACGCGGAAATGCGGGAGCTGATCGACCACTGCCGCGGCCAGCTGGCGGCGTTCAAGGTGCCGGCCAGGATCGACGTGCTGCCGGAGATACCGCGCACGCCTACCGGGAAGGTACAGCGCAGGCGGGTGGCCGAGTTCGTCGCGCAGCGGGGAGACCGGGCGTGAAGTTCGCCGTGCTCGGCGCCGGGGCGATCGGCGGCTACGTCGGGGCCGCACTCGCCCGCGGCGGGGCGGACGTCACGCTGATCGCGCGCGGACCGCACCTGGCCGCGATGGAGCGCAGCGGCGTCCAGGTGCTGTCGCCGCGCGGCGACTTCACCGCTCACCCGCCCGCGACCAGCGACCTCGCCGCGGTAGCGGATGCCGACGTCGTATTCGTCGCGCTCAAGGCCTACAGCCTGCCCGCGATCGCCCCTCGGCTCGGGAAGCTGCTCGCGCCGGGCGCCGCGGCCATCTGGGCGCAGAACGGCATCCCGTGGTGGTACGGCCCGTCGCTCCCCGGAGCCGTCGGCGGCCAGGGCCTGGAAAGCGTGGACCCGGGCGGAGTGATCGCCGGCTCGATCGATCCGCGGCACAACGTCGGCTGCGTAACCTACTGCTCCACCGAGATCATCGAGCCGGGAGTCATCCGGCACATCGAGGGCACCAGGTTCACCCTCGGCGAGCCGGGCGGGTCACGGTCGGCGCGGTGCGAGCGCATCTCGGCCGCGTTCGCCGCGGGCGGGCTGAAGGCGCCGGTCGAAACCCGGCTCGCCGACCAGATCTGGCTCAAGCTCGTCGGCAACGTGGCGTTCAACCCGATCACGGCGCTGACCGGCGCGACGCTGGGCGAGCTGGGCACGGTGCCCGAGATGCCTGACCTGCTGCGGGCCATCTTCGCCGAATGCGCCGCCGTGGCGGACCGGCTCGGCATCCGGTTCCCGGTGTCGCTGGACCGGCGGCTGGCCGCCGGCCTGGCCGTGGGCGATCACAAGACGTCGATGCTGCAGGATCTGGAGGCGGGCAAGCGGCTCGAGCTGGACTGCATGACCGGAGCCGTGGCCGAGCTCGCCGGCCGGCTCGGCATCGACGTACCGCACGTCCGCACCGTGCACGCATGCGCCCGGCTCCTCGACCACCTGCGAACCCCGCCCGGCCAGTCCTGAGCCCAGGTACTGGACCGGCCAGCGGCACCGGACACCGGGCGCACTCAGCCGCGCGGCCCGGCCGGCCGTGCGGACCCAACTGCAAGGATGTCGGCCCAGGCCTCCGGGTCCCGCTGCGCGGATACGGGCCGGCCGGGCCAGCTCAGGTGCGAGTGGTGACGCCAGGGTCCGCGCGCTCCGGACGTCCCCGGGCGAGCAGCCGGCCCTCTGGGTAGCGGAGCGCCGCCGGGGGAAGCGGCCCGGGCCGCCCGCTGAGCAGCACATGCACGTTCCCGCTCGCGGCCCTGCCCGCGGCTGAGCCCGGCTGGCTGGCCGAGCCTGGTTGGCTGGCCGAGCCCGGCTGGCCGGCTGGGTCCGGGTGACCGGCCGGGGCGCCGTTCCGCTCGCGGTTACGGCCCGCCGCGCGGCGCAGCGCCTGGGCGGCCACGGCCTCGGCCGACCCGAACAGGTCGGCGCCCGGCACCGCCGCCCCGATCTGCTCCGCGGCCAGCTCGTACTCGGTGCAGCCGAGCACGATGCCGCGCGTCTGGCCCGGCGTCAGGCTGGCCGCGGCGGCCACCGCCGCGGCCAGGCCGGCCTCGTCGCCCGCGTGGATCGCATCGGCCAGGCCGGGGCAGGCCACCTCGGCCACCGGCACGGACGCGGCGAACTCGGCGATCAGCCCCCGCTGGTAGGCGCTGCCGGTGGTGGCAACGGTGGCCCAGATGGCGACCGGCCCGCCGGTAGCGGCGGCGGGCTTGATCGCGGGCACCGTGCCGACCACGGGGATCGCCGGCTCGAACTCGGCCCGCAGCAGGTGCAGCGCGTGTACCGACCCGGTGTTGCAGGCGAACACCAGCACGTCGGGATCGTAGGCGGCAGCGGCACGCGCGCAGGCGACGCTGCGGCGCGCGATGTCATCGGGCGGCCGGGGTCCCCACGGCATCCCGTCCGGATCCATCGACAGCACCAGGTCGGCGTCGGGACGCATCCGCCGCAGCCAGGCGGCGGCGCCGAGCAGGCCCAGGCCGGAGTTGATCAGCGCGATGCGCATGACGTCCCACTGTAGCGGTGTCCCGCCGGGAACCGGAGTAGCAACAGGTGGTAGTGCGAGCCAGGAAGATCCCGGGGTGCGCGTCAGCACTCAGTCAAGGCAGGTTGACAGGTTTGACGCCGCCGCGTATGGCCACGGCCCTTTACAAACGGCGGCGGAGCGATGAGGCTTGAGGTTGAGGGACCGGCGGGGAAGAGCGCGGTGGCGGCCTTGAGCTTGGCCACTGTGCGCGGGCGTGAAGCGGGGTTGGCGAATCACCAGATGGATACGGCACAGTCAGCGGTTGTTCCAGGTGTCAGGTTACGAAAGAGCGTAGCCACGCTGACCGGCGCGGATCTGGCCGGCTTGCGGGCGGCCCTGGTGGCCATGCAAGGCATCTCGGACGATCGCGGTTATCAGCACTACGCGGGCATTCACGGCCTGCCGCTGCCGGGCTACTGCGTCCATCATGATGCTGCGGGAATCCTTGGCAACCTCCCGGCCGGCCCGCTCTTCTTGCCATGGCATCGGGCGTACCTGTACTTCTTCGAGCTCGCGCTCCAGGACGCGGGCCAGGACGCCACGGTGGCGCTTCCCTGGTGGGACTGGACCACGGATCCGGCGCAGCCGTCCGAGATTCTGGCGGCTTATGCCATGGAAACGGCCAGCGGCCAGCCGAACCCGCTGTACCAGGGCCCGATCGTCGCCATTCCAGACTCTCAATGGGAAGGCGAGAGAAGGACCCTCACCGACGACACCGGCATTGACCCCGGTCCGCTACCTGCGGTGACGTTCCGTCAGCCAGGCGCCCTTCCTGCGGCACCGCCCGGGCTGCCGACGCCGCCGGAGGTTAAGAAGGCGCTTTCGTCCCCCAGCTTCGTGGATTTCAGTCAGCGGATCGAGCGGATTCATGACGCAGTGCACGTCTGGGTCGGCGGCACGATGAGCGAGATTCCGGTCGCCGCCTATGATCCCCTATTCTACGCCCACCACACGATGATCGACCGGCTGTGGTGGCTGTGGCAGCTACAGCATCCTGGCGCCGGGCCGCCTGCGCGGTACCTCAATGTGCCACTGCCGCCATTCCCCAGCCTGACGGTGGGCGGAACGCTTGACATCAACGGCCTCGGCTACGAGTACGCCCTCGCCGAAGTGCCGTTCGTACCAGCCGCACAGGGATAGGCCACAGCCATGCGACCATACATCTCCAAACCGGCCGGGCTGGCGCCCGTTGATATCGGCACCGGCTATCACCGGGCCGACCTGGTCTTCGACGGCGTCGACCACTCAGCCGGCTCATTCGCGCTGCGCGTGTTCTTCAATAACCCAGATGCCACCGACAAGACGGAGGTCACCGGCGAAAACGGCTACGCCGGGGCGGTCTATGTGTTCGGCCATGGCGGCTGTTTCGGCGACGAGGGCCATTGCGACCCTCCGGTCGGGCGGCGGGCCTTCGACCACCGGCCTCCGCATCAGCTCATTCCGGCGAAGATGTGGATCGAGGTCACTGACGCCATCCGCGAGCTTGCACAACGCCAGGAGCAGCTGGTCATCACGGTCGTGCCGGTAGTGCCGGGCGAAGTGACCCAGGACAGCCCCGTCCCGTTCCAGAAAGTCTCACTGGTCACCTACGCCTAACTTCCCGGGCACCCCAGCAGCCCGGCGCCAATTGCACCCGAGTATTACCGCTGACAGGAGGTATCGACGTGGCTCAGACACCGAATCAATATCACGTCGAGGGGGACGGGATTAACGTCTCGTATTATCCCCAGGGGGAAGGCCCGGTGTTCGCCGATCGCGGCCGACTGCGCCTGGCCTACCAGGACGTGCATCAATCCAACGTGTTCTTCGACGCCGACGTGCGCACCGTGGACGTTCCCGATCTGGGGACCGTGGTCAGTGTCTCGCTCGTTACGAGCGTGGACGTCGGCTACACCGGCTTCAGCCTCCTGATACCCCAGGTACAGCTACCCGACCAGCCAGAACCCTCCGTCTTCATCCGCACCCATGGCATCACCACAGTCCACCGGGCGTTCGTCGGGATGATCGGGCATCCGCAGGCGGAGACCTACGCCGTCACCGAACTGTGCGGCACGGCGGCCATAGGCATGCTGGCACTGTAGACGCCGGTCCATCCCGACGACACGCCGAGGCTGCGGCCACCCCTGCCGCCTCACCGAGGGTGCGCCGGGGCGAGCGCGGGCAGGCCGTCGATGCTGGCCGCGTTGCGCTCGGCCCGGTACTTCTGGAGCTGGCCGGGCGTCTTGCGCTCCGTCCACTGGGTGAGCAGGTCCCGCTCCTCGCGCAGCTCCATCACCGGCACGGCGTAGCCGCACGAGTCGGAGACCCGGTCCAGCTCGGCCACGATGATCGCCCGGTGCCCGCCGGGGCCGCTGCCCGCCTCGGCCGGGAAGTACCCGGACAGCGGGCCCCAGTCGCGGTCGCCGGGCAGTACGACGCGTCCCGAGCCGTACAGCCGCAGGATCTTGGGCGTCCGGTCGAACGAGCAGAACATGATCGTGATCCTGCCGTTCTGCCGCAGGTGAGCGATGGTTTCCGCGCCGCTTCCGGTCAAATCTAGGTAAGCCACCGTGGTCGGGCCGAGCACCGCGAAGGTGTCCCGGTACCCCTTGGGCGAGACGTTGACGTGACCGCCGTCGCCTGCGTCGGTGCCGCTCGGGGCCGTGGCCACGAAGAACACGGGTTGCTGCACGATAAAATGCCTGAGCCGGTCGTCAAGGCCGGCATAGACCTTGCCCATGGTGCCTCCGAACCGGATTCTGCCAGGCAGCCGCGGGCCGCGGGTCGGCGGGCTGGCCCGCGCGGCCGGCGGCCGACCAGGGAGCGACCGGACAACGACCGGAGGGAGAGCCGCGTGACCGACCCGGTAACCAGGCCGACGACCGAGCCAGCCACCGGGCTGATGACCGCATCGATGAGCAGGCACCGCGCCGCCACAGAAGAGCTGCGGCGCGGCTACGCGGCGCTGCCGCCCGGCACGCCGGTCCGGCTGGCCAAGCAGACCTCGAACCTGTTCAGGTTCCGCGAGCCGCCGTCGGCCAGCCGCGGGCTGGACGTGTCGGCCTTCACCCGGGTGCTGCACGTCGACCCGCAGGCCGCCACCGCGGTCGTCGGCGGCATGACCACATACGAGGATCTGGCCGACGCGACGCTCCGGCACGGGCTGATGCCGCTCGTCGTCCCCGAGCTCAAGACGATCACGCTGGGCGGCGCGGTCACCGGGCTCGGAGTCGAGTCCACCTCGCTGCACAACGGGCTGCCGCACGAGTCGGTCACCGCGATGGAGATCCTGACCGGCGACGGCCGGGTGATCACCGCGACCGCGGACAACGAGCACGCCGCGCTGTTCCGCGGCTTCCCCAATTCGTACGGCACGCTGGGCTACAGCCTGTCGCTCACGATCGAGCTGCAGCGGGTCAGCCCTTTCGTTCACCTCAGGCACGTACCGTTCGGAAATTTCGAAGAATGCCTGGACGCGATCGAGCAGCTCGCAACGGACGGAAGCTATCGCGGTCATCGCGGTGACTTCGTGGACGGCACGGTCTTCGGGGCCGACGAGATCTACCTGACGGTCGGTTCGTTCTGCGATACCGCGCCGTGGCTGAGCGACTACACCGGCCGCGACGTGTACTACAAGTCGATCCGCGGGCCGCGCGAGGACTTCCTGACCATTCGCGACTACCTGTGGCGGTGGGACACCGACTGGTTCTGGTGCTCGAAGGCGTTCGGCGTGCAGCACCCGGTCGGCCGCAGGCTGTGGCCGAAGCGGTACCGCCGCTCGGACGTGTACCGCAGGCTGGTGGCCTACGACCGGGCCCGCGGCTTCTCGAGCGCGCTGGACGCGCGGCGCGGCCGGCCGCCGCGCGAGGCGGTCATCCAGGACGTCGAGATCCCGCTGGCGGCCACCGGGAAGTTCCTCGCGTTCTTCGCCGAACGCGTGGGCATGACCCCCGTCTGGCTGTGCCCGCTGCGGCTGCGCAGCCCGCAGCCGTGGCCGCTGTACCCGATGCGGCCGGGCGAGATCTACGTGAACGTCGGCTTCTGGGGCACGGTGCCGCTGCCGCCCGGCGAGACCGACGGGTACCACAACCGGCTGATCGAGGAGAAGGTAGCCGAGCTGGGCGGCCACAAGGGCCTGTACTCCACCTCGTTCTATTCCGAGGATGAATTCTGGGAGCACTACAACGGGCCGGCCTACGCCGGGCTGAAGCGCCAGTACGACGCTGACGGCCGGCTGGCCGGCCTGTACGACAAGTGCGTCCGCGGCCAAGCTCAAGCGTCAGGCTGAGCGCGATCGCCAGGATGCGAACGGACAATGGGAAGGCGGCAGATATGGCACTTGCCGATGTGTTCCAGCAGGTAGCGGGGCCGGATGCCCCGGTGGAGTTCCGGGCGTTCGACGGCAGCAGCGCGGGCAGCCAGGACGCCCCGGTCCGGGTCACGGTCCGCTCGCCGGTGGCCGTGTCCTACCTGGCCCAGGCGCCCGGCGCGCTGGGCCTGGCGCGCGCCTTCGTGTCCGGGCACCTCGACGTCGAGGGGGATATGTACGTGGCACTGGCCAGGATGGCCCAGGCGCAGGCCACATCCCTAGATTTTTCCGAACGGCTCCGGCTACTCAACTCGCTCGGTGGTCCTAAGACACTCTGGCCGCGGGTCCCGCCACCGCCGCAAGAGGTACGGGTCAACCGCCGCTGGCTGGCCGGCAAGCTGCACTCCAAGGACCGCGACGCGACCGCGATCTCGCACCATTACGACGTGTCGAACCGGTTCTACGAGTGGGTGCTCGGGCCGTCGATGGCCTACACCTGCGCCTGCTACCCGCGCGAGGACGCCACGCTGGAGGAGGCGCAGGCGTACAAGTTCGGCCTGGTCGCCCGCAAGCTGGGGCTGCAGCCGGGCATGCGGCTGCTCGACGTGGGCTGCGGCTGGGGCAGCATGGTCATCCACGCGGCGAGGGAGTACGGGGTCAAGGCGCTGGGCGTGACGCTGTCCGCGCAGCAGGCGCAGTGGGCGAATAACGCCATCAAGGAGGCCGGCCTGTCCGAGCTGGCCGAAGTGCGCCACCTGGACTACCGCGACGTGCCCGAGTCCGGCTTCGACGCGGTCAGCTCGATCGGGCTCACCGAGCACATCGGCAAGGCCCAGCTGCCCGGCTACTTCAAGTTCCTGTACGACAAGCTCAGGCCCGGCGGCCGGCTGCTCAACCACTGCATCACCCGGCCGGACAACCTTGAGCCCACCAGGAACCGCAACGGCTTCATCAACAGGTACGTGTTCCCCGACGGCGAGCTGGAGGGGCCCGGGTACCTGATCTCGCTGATGCACGACACCGGCTTCGAGGTGCGGCACGAGGAGAACCTGCGCGAGCACTACGCCAGGACGCTGGCCGGCTGGTGCGCCAACCTGGACGCGCACGCCGAGGAGGCCGTTGCCGAGGTCGGCGACGGCACGGCCCGGGTGTGGCGGCTGTACATGGCCGGGTCGCGGCTCGGCTTCGACCGCAACCAGATCCAGCTGCACCAGGTGCTGTGCGTCCGGCTCGCCGCGGGCGGCGCCTCCGGCATGCCGCTGCGCCCCGACTGGGACCTCCAGCAGAACCCGGTAAGCGCCTAGGGAGGTCTAGGGGGCCGGTCCCGGGTCGGTGAGGAATTCGCTGAGCGCTCGGTAGTAAGGCTCGATCGTGGTGACGTCGACGTACTCGCCGGGGCCGTGCTGGCCGTCGCCGCCGACGCCGAAGGCCACGGCGGCGATGCCGTGCTGGTAGTAGAAGCGGGCGTCGCCGGCGCCGTGCTTGCGCAGCAGGCCGCCGCGGAAGCCCTGGCGGCGCGCGGCCTGCTGCAGGCTGCGCACCTCGGGGCGGTCCTCGTCGGCGTGGTGCGGCGGGTCGGCGTGCTCGACGACCGGCGTGACGCCGGGCTCGCAGAAGCCGGCCAGGTAGGCGGCGATCTGCTCGGCGGTCTTGCCGTTCAGGTCCGGATCCTGCGGCGGGAAGCGGATGTCGAGCCAGGCCTCGGCGGCCGCCGGGATCTGGTTGCGGGCGGTGTTGGGTGTCTCGATCCGGGCCAGGTTCACTGTGGTGCGCCAGGCCTCCGCGGCCGGGATCGGGTAGGCGGCCAGCACGCTGGCCACGCTGCGGTTCAGCTTGACCAGCGCGTTGTCGCCCAGCCACGGGTAGGCCCCGTGGGCGCTGCGGCCGGTCGCGCGCAGCGTCGCGGCGATGATTCCCTTGGAGTCGGTCACGATGTCCAGGCCGCTGTGCTCGCCGATCACCACGAAGTCGCCGCTGACGCCTTGCTCCAGCTGATGCCGGGTGCCGTGGTACCCGCCGGTCTCCTCGTCGGTGACCAGCTGCAGCGCGAGCGGGTACGACAGCCGGCCGGCCAGGTCGGCGAAGACCCGGGCCTGCACGAGCGCCGACACCTTCATGTCCTGCGCGCCCCGCGCATACAGCCGGTCGCCGTCCTGCCGCGGTACGAAGTCCTCGGCCGGGGCGGGCACGACGTCGAGGTGAGCGTTGAGTATGACCCTGAAGTGCGGCCGCCGCCCGCCGCGGTAGACCAGCGCGCTCGGCTTGCCGCCCGACTCGAACCGCTGCACGGTGAAGCCGGGCCCGACGAAGCCGAGCACCAGGTCAAGCGCCCGGGCCAGCTCAACGGGGCGGTCGCTAGTCGACGGGACGGCCAGCAGCTCGCGGGCCGTCGCCAGGAACGACGTCAGGTCCATCGCGTCAATCCCGTCATGAGGTGAGCTCGCCGAGGTACTGCGGCAGCATCGCGCGCCAGGTCACCCAGTCGTGCTCCCACTGCGGGCCCCAGTTGTCCACCCGGTTGGGGATCCCCTTGGCGCCCAGCACCTCAGCCACCCGCCACGACTCGCCGATGTCCTCCCAGGCGCCTTCGCCGGACGCGAGCACGACCTGCCGCTGCCGCAGCAGCTCCAGCGGCGGGCCGTCTAGGCCGGGCAGGAACTGCAGCGGCGCCGAGAAGAACAGGTCCTCGCTCCAGGCTTCGTCGTAGAAGCGCTCGATCCGGTAGCTGCCGCTCATCCCGATGGCCGCGCAGAAGACGTCAGGGTAGCGGCAGAGCACGGCCACCGCGTTGAACGCGCCGATCGAGGCGCCGGTCGTGATCACGTCGATGGCCTGGCCGCCGAGGTCGGTGTGGATGGCCGGCACGACCTCGCGGCGCACGCACTCGTGGAACTGGTTCAGCAGCCGCAGCCGGTGCTCGGCCGAGCCCGCCTTGGCGATCATCGCCCGCCCGGCGAGGCTGTCCACCGAGTACAGCTTGACCCGGCCCTCGGCGACCAGCGGCCCGCACGCGTCGATCAGGCCGAACCGCTCGATCTCCTCGGCGTCGCCGCCGGCCGACGGGAAGATCAGCACCGGCCGGCCGAACGTGCCCCACCGGACGAGGGTGATCTCGCCGCCGAGCCGTTCGGAGTACCACCGCTCCGTGGCCTTCGCGTGGTCACTCATAGTAGAACTTCTGTGGACCAGGGAAAATCCATGACAATCCCTCCCGCAGTCGGTCGCGCCAGTTCTCCCAGCTGTGCCCGTCCCTGGCCTCGACATAACGGACGGCCATCCCGGCCGACTCGAAGGTGGGCACCATGGACCGGTTCGGCACGATCAGCGGCTCGTAGACCCCGCAGCTGGCGAACACCCGGTCGGCGACGTGCCGGGGGGCGGCGCGGTACCGGTTGACGAACCGCACCACCGGGTCGAAGGCCGGGCCGCCGCCGTGGTCGTTGCCGATGTCGGTGAAGACGAACGAGCCGGACTGCAGCAGCAGCGAGCCGTAGACGCCCGGGTACCGGTAGGCGGCCGACAGCGAGGCGACGGCGCCGAAGCTCGCGCCCATCAGGCACCGCGCAGACGGGGTGCCAGCCAGCGGCAGCTCGGCCTCCAGCCGCGGCACCAGCTCCGACGTCAGGTAGCTGGCGTGCGCGGCCGAGTTGGCGTACTCGGCCAGCCGGTCGCCCGGGTAGACGAAGGCCGCCACGATCTCGGCGACGTCAAGCCGCTCGATCAGGTTGTCGAGCACCGTGCTGGCCGCCGCGTAGCCGAGGTAATCGCCGCCGTCGTGCACGATCAGCAGCGGATAGCGGGCGGTGCTGCGGAACCGGGCCGGCAGGTAGAGCGTCACCTTGCAGTCGCGGCGCAGCGCGCGGCTCGGCACCACCAGGTCGGTCAGCGTGCCGGGCCGGGCTTCTGGATCGGGCTGGGTCCAGTCCGGTATCTGGTGCCCGTGCGCGTAGCAGACCGACGAGCTGCCGACCGGGGAGTGCGCGAGCCGGGGGTTCAGCGGGTCGTTGATGCGCTCGCGCTGCCCGCCGCGCACCACCTCGACCTGGTACTCGATCCTGGAGCCCTCGGGCAGCTCCAGCACGGCGTGCCACAGATCGGTGCCGGGGAGCAGGCGCAGCGGCAGGTGATCGGGCAGCCCCAGCGTGCGGTGCACGATGAAGACCTCGTCGGCCTCGCCCCGGTACAGGAACGTGCAGCGGGCGCCCTCGACGATCGGCACCTCATGCCGGGCCAGGAAGCGGTCGATGGCGGCCGGGTCGATCGCGCCGCGCTCGCGCAGCCGGTTGATGGCGAGCTTGCGGCCGGCCGGCCGGGTCGTCGCGATCACGCGGCCTCCAGGACGGTCGCGTGGCCGTCTTCGGCGAGCACCCTGGTGCCGGGCGGGCAGTTGCTGCCGCCGTCGGTGTCAATCCGCGTGCCCTGCTCTAGCAGGACGCAGCGGGCCGGGGCGAACCGGCGGGCGAAGACCGCCATCCTGGCCGTGTCGCCGAGCAGCAGCCTGGCCCGCGCGTGCGGCAGCAGGACCACGTCGCGCAGCACGCTCAGCCCGCTGCCGTACACCTCGGGATGACCCGGGCCCTGCGGCGCACGGTCGTGGAACAGCACGATCCGGTCGGCCAGCGCCATCGCGCCCGCCGACCAGGCGATTACCGGCGCGCCCGGCGCCGCCTCGGCCACGGCCGCCGCGATGTTGAACAGGTGCAGGACGTCGGTCAGCACGCCGACGTGCCCGCCCGCGATGGCCACGGCGGCGGCGCCGCCGAGCGCCCGCCGCACCGCCGCGCGGTGCTCGGCGATCACCGGCCGGTCGTGTGGCGCCAGCAACTCGAAGAACTCGCCGCGCACGTGGTTGACCCGGCGCAAGTGCGCCGCGTCCAGTTCGCGGACCGCGGCGGTGGCCTCGGCGACGCCGTCGGCCCGCAGCGGCCCGGAGATGTCGCCGCGCGCGACCGCGTAGACCGCCTGCAGCGCGTAGTCCAGCCGCAGCAGGTAGATGTCCTGCAGCTCGGCGAGCACCCCGGCCAGCCTGCGCTCGCCGGCCGCGTATTCCGGGTCGCGGTCCTGCACGTCAAGCCACCGCTGGTACAGCGTGAGGTTGACGTCGCGGCCGCCGAGCAGCTTGCCCAGCTCCCCGTCGTCGGGCTCGCGCTCCTGCCAGCCGGCCGTGATCGTGGCGACCGGCCCGGCCAGCTCGAGCGACCGGACCACCGCGTCCAGCGTCGGCCTGCGCTGCGGTCCCAGCGCGATGACCTTCACGAGGCGTGCACGTGCAGCGTGGCGCCCACGGCGTCGAGCATCCCGTGCAGCACGTCGTAGTCCGGGTGGCGCATCCGGACGTACGCGTTGGCCATGTACCCGGCCTCGACCCCCTGCGTCGGCGTGCCCGGCGACGGCAGGTAGGCGTCGATAACCCAGTCGCCGTAGCGCTGCTCCAGCTCCTCGGCGCCGCTGTAGCCGGTGATCTGGCCGTCCTGGCCCGGGCGCAGCGCGACGATCCCGCTGGCGTACCGCCGGGTCGGCGCGGAGCTGGTCCCGCCGTGCGTGATCGCGTTCGCCCACTCGCGGTACACGTCGATCTCGTTGCCGGCCGAGTACAGATCCCAGGCCCCGACGCCGGGCGGTCGGCAGCCGATCTCGGAGAACTTCAGCCCCTTCGGGCCGGAGAACCACTCCATGTGCGTCGCCGACGTCCCGATCCCGAGCGCGGCGATGACCCGCCGGCCCATGTCGCGCAGCTCCCCGTACTCCGGCGCGGCATCGATCCGGTTGGTCGAGATGAACTGGGGCGAGATCCACCGGGTGCGCATCGCCTCGAGCACGTTCGGGTAATAGTGCGACGCGAAGTCCATCGCCACCTGGCCGTCCACGGTGATCGTGTCGTAGAAGCCCTCGTGGCCCTCGATGAACTCCTCGACCGCGATCGACTCGACGCCCTGGCCGCCGAAGATCCCCAGTGCGTGGTCGAGCCCGGCCTGGTCGTCCGCCCGCATGGTGTCCGCCGCGCCGGCGCCGCTGCGCGGCTTGAGTATGAGCGGGAAGCCGACCCGCTCGGCGAACGCGTGCACCTCGGCGGCGGTGCTGACCGCGGCCGACGCGGCGGTCGGCACGCCCGCCTCGCGCAGCGCCTGCTTCATCGACGGCTTGTCCCGGCACAGCCAGGCCGTCTGCACCGACGTGCCGGGGATCGTGCAATCCTCCCTGACCTGCGCCGCGGCCATGGTGTGCGCCTCGATCGTGGCCTCGAGCCGGTCCACCCACAGCTTGTCCTGCACCTGGCGGACCCGCTGCGTCATCGCCCCGACGTCGGTGACCGACGGCACCTGCTCGTAGTGGTGCATCCAGCTGCGCAGCTGCTCGTCCAGCGCGTCGGCGGGATACTCGCCGATGCCTGTGACCGTCGCGCCGGCTTCGGCGAGCGCGCGCACGAAGTGCCGCTGGCTCGGCGGGAAAAACGGCTCGACAAAGACGACATTCATGCCTCGCATGCTAGCCGCGCGGCCCCCTCGGTCACACGTGTGACCTTTGCCTGATATGCGAACCTTGTCGGGCCGCCGCGCTGTTTCCGGCCCGGAGGCAAGGCGGTCAACGGCACATCGACACCCACCGGTAGCGGTCAACGCGCCATCGACCGCCTTCGGCAAGGGGAAGCTGGGTGGCTCGTGCTGGTTAGCTGGCCTGAGCGGCGTGGTAGAGGGCGCGGGCGGAGGAGCCCAGCTCGGGGCCGTACAAGGTCAGGTCGTCGTTGCTGTACTTGAAGCTGCTCACCGAGGTGATCGTGCCGGTGCCGGTGGCCTGGTCGAAGCCGGACAGCCAGGGTCCGCCGCTGGTGCCCGCGGTCAGCGCGCAGTACAGGCCGGTGTCGCCGGTCAGGTGGTAGGGATCCGGGCTGGTGCTGCCGCCGCAGTAGTAGAGCTGCTGGCCGTCATACGGCTGGTCGGACGGGTAGCCGAACGCGATCTCCTCGGCGGGCTGGCTGCCGAAGGCGATCGGCTGCCCGCCGACCTCGCGGCCCAGGGCCACCTTGGTCCCGTGCGCTCGGGCCGGGTTGACGGTGACGAACGCGACGTCGTAGTCGTTGTCGGCCTTCGTGCTCCACGGGCCGGCCACGAAGAACCGGCGGGCCGTGTAGCTGCCGTACGGGTCCTGGCCGTTCGCGTAGCCGGGGACGAACGTCCAGTTGGTCGCCCAGGCGCCGGTGCCGTCCTTGACGCAGTGCCCGGCGGTCATCACGACGTCGAGGTGGCGGCTAGCGACCGCGCTGCCCGAGCACACGTAGTCGTGCCCGCTCATCGTGAAGAACACCTTGCCGGTGGTGCGGGCGACCGCGCCGCCGCCGGGCCACGCCTGGCCCGCGGTCGTCGGCGCGGCGGTCTGCGACCCGGACTGCCCCAGCTGCGCGACGCTGGGCAGGATGGCCAGGGCTCCGCCGAGGAGGGGGCCGGTGGCCTGCGTCGCACCGGTCTGCGGTGTGCTCGCGAGCCGGCCGATGAGCGGCTCGCCGACCATCGGCGTGGCGGTCTGCGGGGTGCTGGTGAGCCGGGCGCTCATCCGTGACCGGCGGGGGGCGCGGCGGCTTCTGACGGTGGCGGTGCGCAGCCGGAGCGGCGCGGCGTGCCGCATCCGCAATGCCGTCCAGTAGCGGCGCACCCTGGCCTGCTGCCGGGCGGTCATCGCCGCGGCGTGCCTGGTCACCGCGGCCGACCGGCCGTACGTCGCGGTTCGCCGGCCGTGCATCGCCCGTCGGCGGTGCGCCGCAGTCCGGCGGCCGTGTGCCACGGCCGGGTGACCAAGTGCCGCGGCCCGCTGGGCCGTCGCGGCGCGCTGGTCCGCCGCAGCCACGCTGATGGCGGTCCCGGTGCCGAAGAGCTCCGTGCTGACCGACACCGTGCTGACCGGCACCGTGCTGGCTGACGTCGTTCTGGCCGACACCGTGCTGGCCGACACCGGGCTGGGGCTCGCCGCGACGCCGGTGGCGGTCGCGGCGACGAGCGCGCTGATTGCCGTGCAGAGCGCGGCCACCCGCGCGACCCGAGTCATGACGGCAGAGTATGACACGCAGAGCAACCGGATAACTACCCTGCGCGAGTAACGTCGCCGGCGCGTCACCCCCGCATGCCTTCCGTTGGCGGGCCTGGCCGGTGTCCGTGACAATGGGCGGATGGACCCGATGGATGCCAGCCCGATGGATGCCAGCACCGCCCACGCTGGCCGGCGCGAGATCGTCATTCTGGGCTCGACCGGGTCGATCGGCACCCAGGCCGCGGACGTGATCAGGCGCAATCGCGACCGGTTCAGGATCGCCGGCCTGGCGGCGGGGGGCGGCAACCCGGAACTGCTGGCGGCCCAGGCGGTGGAGTTCGGCGTCGATGTGGTCGCGGTCGCCGACGAGCGTGCCGCCGGCGACGTCGAGCAGGCCCTGCGCGCGGCGGCCGACCGTGCCGCCCCCGACCGTGCTGCCCTCGACCGCCCCGACCCCGACCGTGCTGCCCCGGGCGGTGCCGCCGCCGGCCGTGCGGCGGGTGAGCCACCCCGGCGGACGCCCAAGGTGCTGGCCGGCCCGGACGCGATGACCGAGATGGCCGCCTGGCCGTGCGACACCGTGCTGAACGGGATCACGGGGGCGGCAGGGCTGCTGGCCACGCTGGCCACGCTGGACGCCGGCCGGACGCTGGCGCTGGCCAACAAGGAGTCGCTGATCATCGGCGGCCAGCTGGTCGCGGGCCGGGCGGCGCCCGGGCAGATCATCGCGGTGGACTCCGAGCACTCGGCGCTCGCCCAGTGCCTGCGCGGCGGCCGCGCGGCGGAGGTGCGCAAGCTGGTGGTGACCGCGAGCGGCGGCCCGTTCCGCGGCCGCCGACGGGCCGAACTGGCCGACGTCACCCCGGAGCAGGCCCTCGCCCATCCGACCTGGCGGATGGGGCCGGTGATCACGGTGAACTCGGCCACCCTGGTCAACAAAGGACTGGAGCTGATCGAAGCGCACCTGCTATTCGGCGTACCGTTCGGAAAAATCGAGGTTGTGGTTCACCCGCAGTCGGTCGTGCACTCCATGGTCGAGTTCAGCGACGGCTCGACCCTGGCCCAGGCCAGCCCGCCGGACATGCGGATACCGATCGCCCTCGCGCTGGCCTGGCCCGGCCGGGTGCCCGACGCGGCCCCGGCGGTCGACTGGACGACCGCGCACAGCTGGACGTTCGAGCCGCTGGACGAGGAGGCTTTCCCGGCCGTGCCGCTGGCCCGCGAGGTGGGCCAGGCCGGCGGGACGTTCCCGGCCGTGTACAACGCGGCCAACGAAGAATGCGTGGCCGCGTTCCTGGCCGGGGCGATCTCGTTTACCGGGATCGTGGATACGGTGGTGCGGGTAATCTCTGAGCATGACGGCGGCCGGGTCGGCCAGGGGGCAGCCGCCGAGCGAACGGTCAGCCTGGAGGACGTGCTCGCGGCCGATCACTGGGCCAGGGTCCGCGCCCGGGAGCTGACCGGGCAGACCGAGCTCCGGGAGGGAGAAGCCGCCGGATGAGCGAGCTCCTCGGCTGGATCATCTTCATCGTCGCGCTGTCCGGCTCTGTCGTGCTGCACGAGTTCGGCCACTTCGCGACGGCGAAGAAGTTCGGCATGAAGGCGACGCAGTTCTTCATGGGCTTCGGGCCCACGCTCTGGTCCACCACCAGGGGCGAGACCGAGTACGGCATCAAGGCCATCCCGGCCGGCGGTTTCGTGAAGATCGTCGGGATGACATCGATGGAGGAGGTGGACCCGGCCGACGAGCCCCGGTCGTTCCGCACCCACCCGGGCTGGCAGCGGGTCATCGTCCTGATCGCCGGCTCGACCATGCACTTCCTGCTCGCCCTGGTCCTGCTGTTCCTGCTCCCGCTGGCTGTCGGCCTCCAGAACACCGGCACGACCGCGATCGGCTCGGTCGTCGCCTGCGTGCCGGCCTCAGAGACCTCCAGCGCGGCCTGCACCGCGGGCCAGCCGCATTCGCCCGCGCACAACATCGGGCTGCGCCCCGGCGACAAGATCGTCGACTTCGCCGGCCGGCCGGTGCACACCTGGTCCCAGTTCGACACGGCCATCCGCAGTCACCGCCCCGGCAGCACCGTGGCGGTGACCATCCAGCGGGGTAGCAGCACGTTCACCAGGTCGGTCACGCTCGCGAAGATCCGCAACGGCAAGAAGGACAACGCCTTCCTCGGCATCACCCAGGCGTTCGCCTACCAGCGGACCAGCCCGCTGCGAGCAGTCACGTACGCGGGCTCGACGTTCGGCCAGGCGGTCACCGGCACGGTGCACGTGGTGGGCAGCCTGCCCGGCGCGGTGTCGCACCTGTTCGCCAAGAACCGGATAGACACCTCGGCCGGCCAGGTCACCAGCGTCGTCGGGGTCGGGCAGATCACCGGCCAGGTGGTGGCCGCGAACATCGGCTGGCAGTCCAAGGCGTCGATCGTCCTGCTGATCATCATCTCGGTGAACATCTTCATCGGCCTGCTCAACCTGCTGCCGCTGCTGCCGCTGGACGGCGGTCACATCGCGGTCGTGCTCTACGAGCGGGTGCGGGCCTGGCTGGCCCGGCTTCGCGGCCGGAGCGACCCCGGGCTGGTCGACATGACTAAGCTGATCCCCGTGAGCCTGAGCGTGTTCGCGGTGCTCGTGGGCTTCTCGCTCCTCTTGATCCTGGCGGACCTCGTCAACCCGGTAAACATCCTTCAGTAAGTAAGGCGATTCGCGACATGACTGTTGACCTCGGCGTGCCTCAGCTTCCGCCCCTTCCGCTCGCGACCCGCCGCAAGTCCCGCCAGATCATGGTGGGCAAAGGCCAGCACGCCGTCCCGGTGGGCGGCGGCGCGCCGGTCTCCGTGCAGTCGATGGCCACCACGCTGACCGCCGACGTGAACGCCACGCTGCAGCAGATCGCGGAGCTGACCGCGACCGGCTGCCAGATCGTCCGGGTGGCCGTGCCGTCGCAGGATGACGCCGACGCGCTGCCCGCGATCGCCCGCAAGTCGCAGATCCCGGTGATCGCCGACATCCACTTCCAGCCGAAGTACGTGTTCGCCGCGATCGACGCCGGCTGCGCCGCGGTGCGGGTCAATCCCGGCAACATCAAGGCCTTCGACGACAAGGTGGCCGAGATCGCCCGGGCGGCGGGCGATGCGGGCGTGCCGATCAGGATCGGCGTGAACGCCGGCTCGCTGGACAAGCGGCTGCTGGCCAAGTACGGCAAGGCCACCGCGCCGGCGCTGGTCGAGTCGGCGCTGTGGGAATGCTCGCTGTTCGAGGAGCACGGCTTCACCGACATCAAGATCTCGGTCAAGCACCACGACCCGGTCGTGATGATCAACGCCTACCGCGAGCTGGCGGAGAAGTGCGACTACCCGCTGCACCTGGGGGTGACCGAGGCCGGGCCGACGTTCCAGGGCACGGTGAAGTCCGCGGTGGCGTTCGGCGCGCTGCTGGCCGAGGGGATCGGCGACACGATCCGGGTGTCGCTGTCCGCGCCGCCGGTCGAGGAGGTCAAGGTCGGCATCGCGATCCTGGAGTCCCTCGGCATGCGCGAGCGCGGCCTGGAGATCGTCTCCTGCCCGTCCTGCGGCCGCGCCCAGGTGGACGTGTACACGCTCGCCGATCAGGTGACGGCCGGCCTGGAGGGGCTGGACGTGCCGCTGCGGGTCGCGGTGATGGGCTGC
>DASXME010000094.1:0-3857 GCA_036495825.1 Streptosporangiaceae bacterium | reverse complement strand
GCGCTGTCCACGATCTTGGTCTTGTCGACGTAGTGGGCGAATCGCTCGTGATCGCCTTCGCCGTTCGAGAGATCCGGCCGGACGTCGGTTTCGGTGCCGGCACCGGTGCGGGTGTCGGGGAGGACTTCTGGGCTCACGCGTACCGAGTTTACGCGATCGGCAAAGGCCCGCGACGGTCACGTCCAATCCGGGGGCGGCGCCGCGGATGCGGGCGGCGCCGCGGATGCGGGTGCGGGCGTCGCCTGACCGTCGGGCCAGACCATGGCGGTCAACGGCACATCGCCCCCTTCCGGTGGCGGTCGGTGCGCCATCGACCGCCTTCGGCAGGGGGCCGCGGGGGGACGGGGCCGCGCCCGACCGCCTGCGGCAGGGGCCGCGGGGGGCGAACCGCTTCCGCCTCAGTTGAGGCGCGGGTCGTCTGGGTAGGTGGAGACGAGCGCGAGCTCGCCGCCCTGGCGGCGCAGGACGGACTGCCAGAGCCGCTGCGGATCCGCCATGAACGGGTCGGCCGGCTCGGCGGGCAGCACGTACCAGGCGCCCTCGTCGATCTCCGCCTGCAGCTGCCCGGTGCCCCAGCCGGCGTAGCCGGCGAACACCCGCAGCGACGTGATCTCGGCCGCGAGCACCTCCGGCGGCGCCTCCAGATCGACGAGCCCGATCCGCGACATCCCGGGGACGCTGTCCAGCGGACGCCAGCCGAGCGGCTCGCCGCTGCCGCGGGCCAGCGCGAGGGCCAGCGCGCTGGTCGGCGAGACGGGGCCGCCGGTGAACACCACGGACGGCCCGGTCGCGAGGTCGGTCCACGGCTCGAGCACCTGCTGGACCGACACCTCGGTCGGCCGGTTCAGCACCACGCCGAGGGTGCCCTCGTCGGGCTCATGCTCGACGACGAGGACGACCGTGCGCCGGAAGTTCGGGTCGCCGAGCAGAGGCGTGGCGACGAGCAGCTCCCCCGCCCTGGCTGCATCCTGCATGCCACCATCATGGGTCAGGATGCGACTCCTTGCCCCTTGCCTCCAGCTTCCGCACGGACTGCCGCGGCGACAGCCGACGCCACATCCGGATGGAAAACGGAGGGAATGATGTAGTTAGGCCCGAGTTCGTCGGTGGCGACCACGCCGGCCAGGGCACGCGCGGCGGCGACCAGCATGTGGTCGGTCACGGTCCGGCTCTGCGCGTCGAGCAGCCCGCGGAATACGCCGGGGAAAGCCAGCACGTTGTTGATCTGGTTGGGGTAGTCGCTGCGGCCGGTGGCGACCACGGCGACGTGCTCGCGCGCCGCCTCGGGGTCGACCTCGGGATCGGGGTTGGCCAGCGCGAACACGATCCCGCGGCTGTTCATGGTGGCGATATCGTCCCCGGTCAGGATGCCCGGCACCGAGAGCCCGATGAACACGTCGGCGCCGTGCAGCGCCCCCGGCAGGTCACCGGTGTAGCCGGCCGGGTTGGTGTTCTCCGCCACCCACCGCAGGCTGTCGTCCAGGCCGGGCCGGCCGGCCTGCACGGCGCCCTTGTCGTCGCAGACGATCACGTCTTTCGCGCCGGACAGCAGCAGCAGCCGCAGCACGGCGGTGCCCGCCGCGCCCGCGCCGGCCATCGCGATCTTGACCGCGCTCATCTGCTTGCCCACCACGCGCAGCGCGTTGGTGAGCGCGGCGAGCACGACGATCGCGGTGCCGTGCTGGTCGTCGTGGAAGACCGGGATGTCGAGCAGGTCGCGCAGCCTGCGCTCCACCTCGAAGCAGCGCGGCGCGCTGATGTCCTCCAGGTTAATGCCGCCCCAGCCGGGCGCGATGAGCTGCACGGCCCGGACGATCTCGTCGGTGTCCTGGGTGTCCAGGCAGATCGGCCAGGCGTCGATGCCGGCGAAGCGCTTGAACAGCGCGGCCTTGCCCTCCATCACCGGCATCGCGGCGTACGGGCCGATGTTGCCCAGGCCGAGCACCGCGGAGCCGTCGGTCACCACCGCGACGCTGTTGCGCTTGACCGTGAGCCTGCGGACATCGTCGGGGTTGGCCACGATGGCCAGCGAGACCCTGGCAACGCCCGGGGTGTAGGCCATGGACAGCTCGTCCCTGGTGCGCAGCGGCACCTTGGGCTGCATCTCGATCTTGCCGCCGAGGTGCATGAGAAAGGTGCGGTCGCTCACCTTGCGCAGCGTGACTCCGGCGACGGCACGCAGCGCCGCCACGATCTGCTCGGCGTGCTCGCTGTCGCGCGCCGCGCAGGTCACGTCCACCGTGAGCCGCCCGGCGCCGGCCGGGCTGACGTCCAGCGCGGTGACCATGCCGCCGGTCTGCTCGACCACCCGGGTGAGCTCGCTGGCCGCCTGGCCGTACGAGGCAACCTCCAGCCGCACGGTGATCGAATACGACACGCTCGGCATCGTGGTCATGTCGCTCGCCCTCTCGTGACCCTGCGGGCACCATCGCCCGGTTGCAGACATGGTGCCGCATGCTGCCGTCAGGTGATCCCAGTACCCTGCAAGGGTGGCACACGCAGGCACGGGCGGAACCCCGACGGCGCAGGACAGCACGCCTGCGGGTAGGCCAGCCAGGCCAGCCGGCGTGAATCCCCCCGCGGCCGCCCCCTCGACCGCCGGCGGACCCGGTGACCTGCCGCTGATCGACGCGGCGCGGCTGCGGCTGGCGATCGGCCGGCTGTCGCGGACGCTGCGCCGGCATCAGCTGGCCGGGCTGACCCCGACGCAGGTCGCCGCGCTCGCGACCGTGGACCGATCCGGGCCGCTGCGGCTGAGCGACCTCGCGGCGGCCGAGGGCATCGCCCCGTCCACCCTGACCAGGCTGGTGGCCGCGCTCGAGGAGCGTGACTACGTGCAGCGCCGTGCGGTGGCCGGCGACGCCAGGGCGAGCGAGCTGGCCGTCACGGCCCTGGGCCGGGACATACTCGCCCGGATCCGGCAGGAGAGCACGACCGCGCTGGCCGGCAGCCTGGCCCTGCTCGAGCCGGAGCAGATCGCCGCGCTGGCCGCCGCGCTGCCCGCGCTCGAGCAGCTAGCCGGCGTCGACCATGGCGACCGCTAGAAGAACAGCGCCAGAACAGCAGCGCTAGAACAGCAGGCTGGACAGGGTGGCCCGTGCCTTGGTGACGCGCGGCTCCCGGGGCGGGAAGATGTCGAACAGGCTGATCAGGTGCAGCCTGGCCTGGTCGCGCTGCTCCCCGCTGGTCCGCCTGACGGTGCCGAGCAGCCGGTCGAAGGCCTCGTCGATCTTGCCCATGGCCAGGTCGAGGTCGGCCACCCGGCACTGGGCTTCCACGTCATCGGGATGCTCGGCGGCGGCCCGGCGCACCTGGGCCTGGTCGTAGCCGTTGACCCGCCGGATCAGGTCCACCTGGGCGAGGCCGAGCCTGGCCACCGGGTCATCCGGTGAGGAGGCGAGCGCCTGCTCGAAGGCGGCGGCCGCGCCGTCGAGGTCACCGCGCTCCATCGCCTGCTGCGCCGCCTCGTAAGCCGGGTGCGCCCCCGGGCCGGCCGGCGGCTGGCCCTGCTGCGGCCCGGCCGCGGCGTCCTGGGCCGGCCCGGTGCCATCCTCGGCGGCCGAGTCGGCCGGATCGGGCGGGCCGCCGTCACCGGCCGGCTGGACCCCGAGCTGGGCGGCGGCGGCCATCACCTGGCCGAGCCACTCGCGCACCTGCGCCTCGGGCAGCGCGCCGAGGAAGCCGTCCACCATCTGGCCGCCGATCACGGCGATGACCATCGGGATGCTCTGCACGCGGAGCGCGGCGCTCAGCTGCGGGCTGGCGTCCACGTCCACCTTGGCCAGCACCCACTGGCCCGCCGCCTCGGCGGCGAGCTTCTCCAGCACCGGGCTGAGCTGCTTGCACGGCTCGCACCA
>DASXME010000093.1:0-4693 GCA_036495825.1 Streptosporangiaceae bacterium | reverse complement strand
GACGTGCTCATCGGCGACCCGCCGCTCTTCCCCCGCCAGGAGGAAGTCGAGCTCTCCTGGCGGATCCTCGACCCGATCGAGCAGTACTGGGCCGAGCACACCAAGCCGGAGCCGTACCTGGCCGGCACGCCGGGGCCGCCGAGCGCGGACGCGCTGCTGGCGGCGTCCGGCCGCGCCTGGCGCCGGCTGTGAGCGGCCGACTGTGACCGGCCGGCTGCGAGCAGAGGGATGGCGCGATGATGATTGACCTGACCGAGACCACGACCGGGGCCATTCACGACGCGCTGATGCAGGCGCGGCAGCGGGAGGGCGGCCCCGCCCTGGGCATGGTGCTCACGCTGATCATCGTGACCGAGGAGTCGGGGCAGTACGACGCGGTGCGGGCGGCCAGCCAGGCGGCCCGCGAGCACCCGTGCCGGGTGCTCGGCGTGATCACCCGCAGCCCGGCGGGCCGGTCCAGGCTGGACGCCGAGATCCGGGTCGGCGAGGCCAGCCCGGGCGAGACGCTGCTGCTGCGGATGCACGGCCCGCTCGGCGAGCACGCCGATTCGGTGATCGCGCCGCTGGTCCTGCCGGACACCCCCGTCGTGACCTGGTGGCCGGGGGCATCGCCGGACAACCCGGCGGGCGACCCGCTGGGCGCGCTGTCCCAGCGCCGGGTCACCGACGCGGCGGCGAGCGACCGGCCGCTGGCGATGCTCACCACGCTGGCGTCGCATTACCGGCCGGGCGACACCGACCTCAGCTGGACCAGGGCGACGTCCTGGCGGTCCCTGCTGGCCGCCACGCTCGACCAGCCGTACGGCGCCATGCGCGAGGCCGTGGTGAGCGCCGAGGAGCACAACCCCAGCGCAGACCTGATCGCCACCTGGCTGGCGGGCAGGCTGGGGATCGAGGTACGCAGGGACGTCTCGGCCGGCCCCGGCATCACCGACGTGACCTTCGCCACCGCGGACGGCGACATCACGCTGTCCAGGCCGGACGGCCGCACGGCCACGCTGAGCCGGCCCGGCCAGCCCGAGCGCCGGGTGGCACTGCACCGCAGGGAGACCGCCGAACTGCTCGCCGAGGAGCTGCGCAGGCTGAACCCGGACGAGGTGTACGGCGAGGCCCTGGCCAGGTTCGCCGGGCACCCGGCGGGCGAAGGCGCCGCCGCGTGACCGCCCCGCTGGTCGTCGTCCACCGGGACGCCGAGCTGCTGGCCACAGCGGTGGCCGCGCGGCTCGTCACCGAGCTGCTCGACGCCATGGCGGCCCGCGGCCGGGCCTCGGTCGTGCTGACCGGCGGCGGCATCGGCACCGCGGTGCTCGCCGAGCTGGCCGCGTCGCCGGCCGCCGACGCGGTCGACTGGCGGCGGCTGGACGTCTGGTGGGGCGACGAGCGCTTCCGGCCGACCGGCGACCCGGAGCGGAACGAGACCGGCGCCAGACAGGCGCTGCTGTCGAAGGTGGACCTCGACCCGGGCCGGGTGTACCCGATGCCGGGCCCGGACGGCCCGGACGGTGATGACCCGGAGGCGGCCGCCGTCAGGTACGCCCGCTGGCTGCGGGAGGCGGCCCGCCCGGCCGGCCCGGTGCCGCCGTTCGACGTGCTTATGCTCGGCATCGGCCCGGAGGGACACGTCGCCTCGCTGTTCCCCGGCCTGCCCGCGGTGTTCGACGAGCGGCCGGTGGTGGCGGTGCGCCGCTCGCCCAAGCCGCCGCCGGTCAGGCTCTCGCTCACCTTCCCCGCGATCCAGGCCGCCCGTGAGGTCTGGGTGATCGCGTCCGGCGAGGAGAAGGCCGAGGCGGTGCGGCTCTCGCTGTCCGGGGCCAGCCCGCAGCGAGTACCCGCGGCCGGGGCGCGGGGCCGCGAGCGGACGCTGTACCTGCTCGACCGGGCCGCGGCCGGACAGCTGCCTGCTGGCTGAGGCTGCTGGCTGGCGCGATCGGGGGTTTAGCGGGGACCCGCTCCGGGGCGCCGGTCGTGATCGTCGTGCCGGTGCCTGGCCGTCAGCCGCACCACCATGATGAAGATCAGCACCGCGGTGATGACCACCAGGCCGCCGCTATGTCCCGCGCCGGCCAGCGCGACCCAGACGAGCGCGAGGACGGGCAGCATCGGGCCGAGATGCGTGCGGCGGGCCGGCGGCGCGCCCTGCAGCTGGTACACGGCGGGCCGCATCCGGCCCGGCCCCGCCCCGAGCGCCGGGTCGGCCGGCAGGTCACGGGTCAGCTCGCGGAGGCTGGCCCAGGTCCTGGCCGAGTACGCGGCGTTCATCCGCTCGTCGAACTCGTCCAGGGTCAGGCGGCCCTCGCCGTGCGCATCCCGCAGAATCGCGACCACACTCTCGCGGTCGGAGTCTGATGCCCGGATCTCGCCGTCGCCCACCACCGTCGGGCCTCCCTGGCCGTTTGGCACTGCTTTTCCGAATTCTACGCGCCTCGGGGCCCAACGGAGCGGCCACCGGGCCCGTCTTGGCTAGGATCACGCCGTGCCCTCGGTGTCGCTGCGCAGGAGTCCCCATCGCGATCACCTGGTGGTGTGCGGAGACGACGCCCTCGCGGCCAGGACCATCGAGGAGCTCACCAGCAGGTACGGCGAATATGTCACGGTGATCCTGCCGTCGCGGCAGCGCAACTACGGGCCGCGCATCTCCCGGCTGCCCGGCGTCAGGGTGATCGAGCGCGACGAGCTCAGCAGCGACGCGTTCCGCGACGCCAACGTCGCGTCGGCGCGGGCGCTGGCCCTGCTCCGGCAGGACGATCTGGGCAACTTTCACGCCGCGCTGCGCGCCGCGGAGCTCAATCCCGACCTGCGGATGGTCGTGGCGATCTTCAATACCCGCCTTGGCGAGCGGGTGCGCGCCTTCTTCAGCGACTGCGCGGTGCTGTCCGGCTCGGCGATGTGCGCGCCGTCGTTCGCCGCGGCGGCCCTGGGCGAACCTGCCCCCAGCCACATCCGGCTGACCGGGCGCACGCTGTACGTGGCTATGAGGGAGGACGTCGATCCCGCGAACGTAGTCTGCGGCCTGGCCGATACGGCCGGCCTCAGCGCGCCCCGGCTGCTCCCGGCCGACCAGACCAGCGCGGATCTCGTGCTTGCGGTGGCCGAGGGAAAGTCGCGTGATCCGCTGGAAAAGCACCGCAGGAACCCGCTGCGCGCCGCGGCCGGGCTGGGGCGCAGGCTGCTGTGGCACAAGCTCGGCGTCGCGTTCGCGGTGCTGTTCGCGGTGCTCGTGAGCGGCTTCGTGCTGCTGGCCACGGCCGCCGGCTATTCGGTGCTGACCGCGCTCTACCTCACCTTCCTCGACGCGGCGGGGGCCGCCGTGGCCAGCGCCAGGGTCGCCGGGCCTGAGCGGGTCGCGCAGCTCATGCTCACGTTCGACGGGATGGCGTTCATCCCGGTGGTCACCGCGGCCGTCGTCGGCGCCCGGCTGACCGGCTCGGTGCGCGGCGGCCCGAAACCGGTCACCGACCACGTCGTGGTGGTCGGGCTCGGCAACGTCGGCACCAGGATCGCTGGCCAGCTGCATGACCTCGGCGTCGAGGTGGTGTGCGTGGACAGCAACGAGAATGCGTTCGGGGCCGACATGGCGCGGCGGCTCGGCATGCCGCTGATCGTCGGCGATACCCGCAGGGAGGAGACGCTGCGCGCCGCGAACATCCAGGCCAGCCGGGCCCTGGTGTCGGTGACGAGCAGTGACATCGTCAACCTGGAGACCGCGCTGCACGCCCGCGCGATCCGTGACGACCTGCGCATCGTGCTGCGGCTGTTCGATGATGACCTCGCCGAGCGGGTCGAGAAGGCCATCGGCAACACGACCTCGCGGAGCGTGCCCTATCTCGCCGCCCCGGCCTTCGCCCTGGCCATGCTTGAGCATCAGGTGCTGCGCACGATCCCGGTGGGACGCCATGTGCTGCTCGTGGTGGAAATCAGAATTGCGGCCGGCTCCGAGCTGGTCGGGCGCAGCCTGCGCGAGGTGCACGAGCCCGGCATCGCGAGGGTAATAGCCCTGCAGCGCCGGGGAATTCCCGCCATTGACTGGACGCCGGATCAGGCCTATCCGCTGGCGCCGCGGGACCGGCTGGTCGTGCTCGCCACGCGTGCGGGCCTCCGTCATCTTCTCGACCGCTCCGGCATGACGGGAACGTCAGGCGCAGATTTCCCGCCGCTCGATCAGGCATAGGGCCAAAAAGTCTGTCCGGCTCGTCCGGAAACAGGCCGAACCTCCCAGAATGCGTGAGACGTGGGTCTCCCCGAAAGCCGATCATCGGCGTTACGCTCAGGGCAGATCTTCCATCTGGTTCAGCTGAGCCGCCTGTGAATGTGAGGAAGGTCCCACATGATTCGCTACGTGCCGGTTCACGACCCCGGTACGGGCCTCGTTCACCGGCGCGCACACCCTCTCGGGAGGAATCACCTTGAGCGTCAATGACGACCGAACCTCTGCCGCACCCGCCTCCCCCGTGGCCGCCCTCCCCGTGGCCGACCCCGCGCCGCTTGGCCTCGCCGCCTTCGCGCTCACCACGTTCCTGCTGTCCGCCGCCAACGCCGGCTGGATGACCAAGGCGACAGGTGACGCATGGCTAGGTTACGCGTTCGCCTATGGCGGCCTCATCCAGCTTCTGGCCGGCATGTGGGAATTCCGCAACAGGAACGTGTTCGGTGCGACCGCGTTCTCCACCTATGGCGGTTTCTGGATCGGTCTTGG
>DASXME010000092.1:0-1596 GCA_036495825.1 Streptosporangiaceae bacterium | reverse complement strand
GCTGATCAGGATCAGCGACGTCTCGTTCCAGCACGGGCTGATCGACCGGCTGCTCGGCTGCGGCCGGCTGGTGGTGGAGTCCTCGGGTGAGCACGGGCAGCTGGTGCTGACCGAGATTCCCGGCGTGGAGCGGGTCCAGGCCACCCTGTTCCAACTGGTCGAGGACGAGCACGCGCGGCTGTCGGGCGAGGAGCACATCCAGCCCTGACCAGGTCTGCGGGCCGGTCCCCCAGGCTGGCCGGCCGGCCGGGCCGCAGGTTGGCCGCCTGGCCGGATCTCAGGTTGGCCGCCCGAGCCGGATCCCGGGATCGCCCGCTTGGCCGCCCCCGGGCCACGCGCCCCGCCGGGCGCGCAGGTTAGCCTGCCCTCGTGGATGGGGTCAGCGTGCGCAGCGGCGAGGACGCGGGGCCTGGCGTGGCCGAGATCGTGCTGGACCGGCCGACCGCGATGAACGCCCTGGACACGGCCATGGCCAGGCGGCTGGCCGCCGTGTGCGCCGAGCTAGCCGCCGACCCGGCCGTCCGGGCGGTCGTGCTCAGCGGGGCAGGACCGCGGGCGTTCTGCGTCGGCGCCGACCTCAAGGAGCGCGGCCGGCTCGACGACGCCGGGTTCCTCCGCCAGCGGCGGGTCTTCCGCGCGGCGTTCGGCGGGGTGCTCGGCCTGCCGCAGCCGGCCGTGGCCGCGGTGCACGGCTACGCGCTGGGCGGCGGCTGCGAGCTGGCGCTGAGCTGCGACCTGATCGTGGCCGACGAGACCGCCGTGTTCGGCCTGCCTGAGGTCACCGTGGGCCTGGTGCCCGGCGGCGGCGGGACGCAACTCGCGATGCGCAGGCTAGGCCCCGGCCGGGCCGCCGACCTGATCCTGACCGGCCGCAAGCTGGACGCGGCCGAGGCGCACAGGATCGGGCTGGCCGATCGCCTGGTACCAGCGGGAACGTCAGTTGACCACGCCGTGGCGCTGGCCGCCGTCATCGCCGGGAATTCTCCCGTCGCCGTTAAGGCTGCTAAAAGGGCTATCAGAAACGGCTGGGGAACGGGCCTTACGGCGGGACTGGAGATCGAGGATGCCGCCTGGCGGACGGCCGCGCTGTCCGCGGACCGCCGGGAGGGCATCGCGGCGTTCAACGAGAAGCGGGAGCCACGGTGGCCCGGCGAGTAACGGCGAGCAACACGAGGGAGGCAATCCGGTGAGTGACCTTCCCGGGCGGATATCGCTGCGCGAGGTCGGGCCGCGCGACGGCCTGCAGAACGAGGATCCGGTGTCCACCGGCGCCAAGGTCGCGCTGATCGACACGCTGTCCCGTACCGGGGTGCAGCGGATCGAGGCCGTGTCGTTCGTGCATCCGAAGGCGATACCGCAGATGGCCGACGCGGACGAGGTGTGGCAGCAGATCCAGCGGGCGTCCGGCGTCAGGTACTCCGCCCTGGTGCCCAACTCGCGCGGCGCGACCCGCGCGCTCGGCGCCGGCTTCGCCGAGCTTGAGGCGGTCGTGTCCGCGTCCGACACGCACAACCGCAAGAACGTGAACCGCAGCACAGAGGAGTCGCTGGACGACATCGCGGTCATCATCGACGCGGCGCACCAGGCCGGCGCGAC
>DASXME010000091.1:0-1706 GCA_036495825.1 Streptosporangiaceae bacterium | reverse complement strand
GTCGCCGAGGACGTGCTGGTCGAGGAGGTGTCGATTGACGGCATGTGCGGCGTCTACTGACGATCCCGCCGCGGCGTTCGATCTCGACGCCGCCTGGCAGCTGGATGCGCACGTGTCGGTCCGGCCGGAGCGGTTCGGGGCGCTGCTCTACCACTTCGGCACCCGGCGGCTTTCGTTCCTGAAGAGCCCAGAACTGCTGGCGGTGGTCGGCTCGCTCGCCGGGCAGCCGACCGCGCGCGCGGCGTGCGCCCAGGCCGGCGTCCCGGCCGCGGAGCTGAACCGCTACCGGGCCGCGCTCGCCACCCTGGCCGCGTCCCAGCTGATCTGCCGACGGGAGAGCTCATGCTGAGCCAGCCGGCCTCGCTGGTATCGGAGTTCGAGTACGGGCTGGACGCGCCGATCTGCCTGACCTGGGAGCTCACCTACGCCTGCAACCTGTCCTGCGTACACTGCCTGTCCAGCTCCGGCCGCCGCGACCCGCGCGAGCTCGACACCGCGCAATGCCTGCGGCTGATCGACGAGTTCGAGCGGATGCAGGTCTTCTACGTCAACATCGGCGGCGGCGAGCCGACCGTGCGGCCCGACTTCTGGGAGCTGGTCGACTACGCCACCGCGCACCACGTCGGGGTCAAGTTCTCCACCAACGGCATCAAGATCACTCCCCCGGTCGCCGAACGGCTGGCGGGCAGCGACTACATCGACGTGCAGATCTCGCTGGACGGCGCGACCGAAGAGGTCAACGACGCCGTCCGCGGCCCCGGGTCGTACCGCACGGCGCTGCGCGCGATGAGCCACCTGGCCGATGCGGGCTTCCGCGGCTTCAAGATCTCCGTGGTGATGACCCGGCACAACATCCCTCAGCTGGACGCATTCGGTTCGATCGCGGACCGGTTTGGCGCGCAGTTGCGGCTGACCAGGCTGCGGCCTGCGGGGCGCGGGGCGAGCGTGTGGGGCGCGCTGCACCCGACCCCGGAGCAGCAGCGCGAGCTGTACAACTGGCTGGTCGCGCACGGGGAGCGCGTGCTCACCGGTGACTCGTTCTTCCACCTGAGCGCCTACGGTGAGCCGCTGCCCGGCCTGAACCTGTGCGGCGCGGGCCGGGTCGTCTGCCTGATCGACCCGGTCGGCGACGTCTACGCCTGCCCGTTCGCGATCCACGACAGCTTCCTGGCCGGGAACGTCACGGGCGCGGCCGGCTTCACCGGAGTGTGGCGCGAGTCTGAGCTGTTCGCCGGCCTGCGCCGCCCGCAGTCCGGCGGCGCGTGCGAGTCGTGCCAGGCGTTCGGCACCTGCCGGGGCGGCTGCATGGCCGCGAAGTTCTTCACCGGGCTGCCGCTAGACGGCCCCGACCCCGAGTGCGTCCGCGGCCAGGCCGAGCCGGCTCTGGCCGCCGTGGCCGCCAGCGGCACCCCGCAGCCGTCCCCAGACCACTCCCGCCGGCCGACCCCGCCCACGCGGGCCGCCTCGGGCCCGGGCGCGCGAACCGGCCCGGTGCCGGTCACGATCGGCCGGTCCCCCGGCACGCCGGGCAGTCCTGGCCCGGCCGCGAACGGCCTGCGGCGGCCGCCCGACCGAGCCTGCGACGAGAACCCGCTGGCGGGCTTCACCGTCCCAGCCGAATGACCAGTCAAGACAGAGTCTGGGCCTGGCCGGGACAAAGTGGCGGGGCGGACCGACAGGGATACCGGATGCGCTTGCGCCGGAGT
>DASXME010000090.1:0-12558 GCA_036495825.1 Streptosporangiaceae bacterium | reverse complement strand
TGGTCCGCCTCGACCACGCCGGTCGCCGCGGCGGCCAGGTCGAAGTCGTCCGGCCCGAAATGGCCGGGGTGCTCGGCCGTCTCCCCGCCGAGCAGGGCGCATCCGGCCTGTACGCACCCCTCGGCGACGCCGGATACGATCTCGGCGATCCGGTCGGGCCGCACGGCGCCGCAGACCACGTAGTCGGTGAGGAACAGCGGCTCGGCGCCGCAGGCCACCAGATCATCGGCCACCATCGCCACGAGGTCGATCCCCACCGTGTCGTAGCGGCCGAGCCGCTGGGCGATCACGACCTTGGTCCCCACGCCGTCGGTGGAGGTGGCCAGCAGCGGATGCCGGTAGGCGGCCAGCTTGCGCGCGTCGAACAGCCCGGCGAACCCGCCGATGCCGCCGACCGCCTCGGGCCGCGTGGTGCGGGCTACATGCGCGCGTAGCAGGTCGACCGCGCGATCGCCCGCGTCGATGTCCACCCCCGCCGCCGCATAGCTCGCGGCTGGGCTGGGCTCGGTCACGAGCGGACGCCTTCGAGCAGGTCTTTGCCCCGGTCCGCTTCGGCGACGGGAATCGGGTAGCTGCCGTCGAAACAGGCCTGGCAGAGCCGCCCGGCCGGCAGCGTGGTCGCCGCGATAAGTCCGTCCAGCGAGACGTAGCCGAGCGAGTCGGCCCCGATGGACGCGGTGACCTCGGCCACCGTGGCCCGGCCCGCGATCAGTTCGTCGCGGCTGGCGAAGTCGATGCCGTAGAAGCACGGCCAGGCCACCGGCGGGCTGGAGATCCGCACGTGCACCTGCGCGGCGCCCGCCTCGCGGAGCATGGCCACGATGGCCCGCTGGGTGTTGCCCCGGACGATCGAGTCGTCCACCACGACCACCCGCTGCCCGGCGATCACGTCGCGGAGCGGATTGAGCTTGAGCTTGATGCCGCGTTCCCTGATCGTCTGGCTGGGCTGGATGAAGGTCCGGCCCACGTAGGAGTTCTTGACCAGCCCCTGGGCGTACGGGATGCCGCTGGCTTGCGCGTATCCGATCGCGGCCGGGGTGCCCGACTCGGGCACCGGGATGACCAGGTCGGCGTCGGCCGGATGCTCGGCCGCGAGCCGGTGGCCGACCGCTACCCTGGTGGCCTGCACGCCGCGGCCGGCGATCGTGGTGTCGGGCCGGGCCAGGTACACGTACTCGAACAGGCAGCCCTTGGGCTCGGCGGCGGCGAACCGGCGCGACCTGACGCCCTGTTCGTCGATGCTGATCAGCTCGCCGGGCTCTACCTCGCGGACGAACGACGCCCCCACGATGTCCAGCGCCGCGGTCTCGCTCGCCACCACCCAGCCGCCGGCCAGCTGGCCGAGCACCAGCGGCCGGAAACCCTGTGGGTCCCTGGCCGCGTACAGCGTACGCTCGTCCATGAAGACCAGCGAGAACGCGCCCCGGACCAGCGGCAGCGTGACGAACGCCGCCTCCTCGACGCCGCCGGAGACCGCGCCTCCCGGCGGGCTGGCGAACAGCGCGGCGAGCACGTCGGTGTCCGAGGTCGAGGCCACGCCGGCCGGCCACCCGGCGGCGCCGTTGTCGCCAGGCCCGGCCGCGCCACGGCCCAGCCGGGCCGCCAGTTCCAGCGTGTTGATCAGGTTGCCGTTGTGGCCGAGGGCGATGGCCGTGGTCGGCGTGGCCCGGAAGGTCGGCTGGGCGTTCTGCCAGACCGAGGCGCCGGTGGTCGAATACCGGCAGTGGCCCACCGCCACGTGCCCGCGCAGCGTGTTGAGCACCGATTCGTCGAACACCTGGGCCACCAGGCCCATGTCCTTGAACACGACGATCCGCTCGCCGTCGCTGACCGCGATGCCCGCCGACTCCTGGCCCCTGTGCTGCAGCGCGTACAGACCGTAGTAGGCGAGCTTGCCGACATCCTCGCCCGGGCACCAGACCCCGAACACGCCGCAGGCATCACGGGGCGGGTGGTCCGATGGATCCAGGTCATCGCTCAGCCGACCATCGGGCTTGACCACCCGGTCAGTGTACCGGCAGGCAGGACGACAGGTCGGCGCGGATGCCGCTGGCCTGGATGTTCCCGGCGCTGACCGCCTCGGCCCAGCTCAGCCGGCCGGTAGCGAGCCGGACCCAGGTCACCGGGTCGGTCTCCACCACGTTCGGCGGGGTACCCCGGGTGTGCCGCGGGCCGGCTATGCACTGGACCGCGCCGAACGGCGGGATGCGGACCTCCACGGCCCGGCCCGGCTCCCGCTCGGCAAGCTGCGCGAGCAGGTACCTGACCGCGTCGCGCAGCTCGGGTCGCGGCGGCGGCCGGCCGGCGTCCAGCGCGGCCAGCGCGGCGGCCAGGGCGGCCCGGCCGACCTCGGGGTCCTGGCTCGATGGCATGGCCGCGGGCCCCGGTCAGCCGAACAGCGCGGGCAGCGGGCCGGCCTGCGCGGCGGCCAGCTCGGCCAGCGGGATCTCGAAGCAGCCGTCCACCAGCAGGCTGTCGCCGCCGGTCGTGCCGAGTGCCTGCACGGCCAGGCCGTTGGCGCCGGCCAGCGCGTCGAAGGTCTGCTCGGCGCCGGGCCGCACCGCCACGATCGCGCGGGCGGCCGACTCGCTGAACAGGTACCCGAACCGGTCGCCCGGGCCTCGGTCGTCGCCGGGACCGTGGCTCTCACCGGAGCCTCGGCTCGCGCCCTGGCCTCGGCTCGCGCCGGGGCCTCGGCTCTCGCCGGGCAGCGTGACCCGGCAGCCGACGCCGCCGCGCAGGCACGACTCGGCTAGCGCGACGGCCAGCCCGCCCTCGGACAAGTCGTGCGCCGCGGCCAGCAGCCCATCGGCCGCGGCGGCGATCAGCACCCCGGCGAGCGCCCGCTCGGCCGCCAGGTCGGGCTGCGGCGGCCGGCCGCCCATGTGGCCGTGCATCACGTGCGCCCACGCGGATCCGCCCAGCTCGCCGGGCCTGGTGCGGCCGAGCAGCAGGATCTTCGCGCCGGCCGCGCCGAAGCCGATCGATAGGCGGCGGCGCACGTCGTCGTGCACGCCGAGCACGCCGACCACCGGGGTCGGGTGGATGGCGCTGCCGCGCGTTTGGTTGTAGAAGCTCACGTTGCCGCCGGTGACCGGCACGCCGAGCGCCGCGCAGCCGTCGGCCAGCCCCGCCGTGGCCTGGGCGAACTGCCACATCACGGCGGGCTCTTCGGGGGAGCCGAAGTTCAGGCAATTGGTGACGGCCAGCGGCCTGGCACCGGTGGCGGCGACGTTGCGGTACGCCTCGGCCAGCGCGAGCTGGGTGCCGGCGTAGGGGTCAAGCCGGCAGTACCGCCCGTTGCCGTCGGTGGCCAGCGCCACGCCCAGGTGCGTCTGCTCGTCGATCCGCAGCAGGCCGGCGTCCTCCGGCATGGCCAGCACGGTGTTGCCGCGGACGTAGCGGTCGTACTGCTCGGTGACCCAGCTCTTGTCGGCCAGTCCCGGCGAGGCGAGCAGGCTGAGCAGCGCCGCGCGCAGCCCGGGCCCGTCACCGGGCCGGGACAGCGCCGCGGGGTCGGCCGCGGCCAGCGCGTCCTGGTCGGCCGGCCGGGCCATCGGCCGGTGGTAGACCGGGCCGTCGTCCGCCGCGCTGCCGGGCGGCATGTCCACGATCAGCTCGCCGTGCCAGGTCATCTCCATCCGGCCGGTGCCGGTCACCTCGCCGATCACCGTGGCCGGCACGCCCCACTTGGCGCAGACCTCAAGGAACGCGGCCACGTCCGGCGGCCGCGCGACCGCCATCATCCGCTCCTGCGACTCGCTGCGCAGGATCGCGGCCGGCCCGAGCGAGGCGTCGCGCACCGGCACGGCGTCCAGCCTGACCCGCATGCCGCCGGCGCCGGCCGCGGCCAGCTCGGTGGCCGCGCACGAGATGCCGGCCGCGCCTAGGTCCTGGATCGCGCTGACCAGCCCGGCCGCGTACAGCTCCAGACAGCACTCGACCAGCAGTTTCTCCATGAACGGGTCGCCGACCTGCACGCTCGGCCGCTTCGCCGCGCTGCCCGGCGCGAGCCGAGGCCCCGGCGCGAGCCGAGGCCCCGGCGCGAGCCGAGGGCCCGCCGACGGCCGCCCGTTGCCGTCTGCTGTCTCGCCGCCGGCCGCTGGCTGTCCGCCGCCGGTAACTTCATTTATTCCGAACGGTGCGCTGGCGAGCACCGACGCACCGCCGATCCCGTCGGGTCCGGTGCCCGAGCCGAAGAGGATCACCTGGTTGCCCGGGCCAACAGCGGCGGCGTCCTTCATGTCACCGTGCCGCATCACGCCCACGCACAGCGCGTTGACCAGCGGATTCCCCGCGTAACACGGGTCGAAGGCGAGCTCGCCGCCGATGTTGGGCAGGCCCAGGCAGTTGCCGTAGAACGAGATGCCGCCGACCACGCCCGGCAGCACCCGCCGGGTATCGGGAGCGTCCGCCGGGCCGAACCGCAGCGCGTCCATCACCGCGACCGGCCGCGCGCCCATCGCCAGGATGTCCCTGACGATCCCGCCGACCCCGGTCGCCGCGCCCTGGTAGGGCTCCACGTAGGACGGATGGTTGTGCGACTCGATCTTGAAGGTGACCGCGTAGCCCTGGCCGATGTCCACCACGCCGGCCTGCTGGCCGATGCCGGCCAGCAGCGCGGCCGACTCCGGCGCCTTCTCGGCGAACTGCCGCAGGTGAACCTTGGAGGACTTGTAGGAGCAGTGCTCGCTCCACATCCCCGAGTAGATGGCCAGCTCGGCATCGGTGGGGCGGCGGCCGAGTACCTGCCTGATGCGGTCGTATTCGGCGGCGGTCAGGCCCAGCTCGTCGTAGGGCTGCCGCCGCTGCGGGGTGGCCGCCGCCCGCGCGACCGTGTCTTGGCCAGCTCCGTCCTGGTCCGGCGCTGCGGAAGGCCCGGTCACGTGCCCGCCAGCACCGAGATGACCGACGCGAAGAAACCGAGCCCGTTCTGGCCGGGCCCGGTGAGCTCGTCCAGCGCGTGCTCCGGGTGCGGCATCAGGCCGACCACATGGCACGGGTCGCCGCAAATTCCGGCGATGTTAGCCGTGGAACCGTTCGGACTCCCGTTCTCGTAACGGACCACGACCTGGCCCCCCGCTTCCAGCTCAGCCAGCGTCCCAGGGTCAGCGACGTACGCTCCCTCGCCGCTCTTGAGCGGGATCACGATCCGCTCCCCCGCGGTGTAGTGCCGGGTCCACGGGGTGTCTGCATTCTCCACCCGCAGCGGCACGTCCCGGCAGGTGAAGCGGCGGGCGGCGTTGCGGGTGAGCGCGCCGGGCAGCAGGCCGGCCTCGCACAGGATCTGGAAGCCGTTGCAGATGCCGAGCACCGGCAGGCCGGCCCGGGCGGCGGGCACCAGCTCGGTCATCACCGGCGAGAACCGGGCGATCGCGCCGCACCGCAGGTAGTCGCCGTAGGAGAAGCCGCCGGGCAGGACGACCGCGTCGACGCCGTGCAGCTGGCGTTCGCCGTGCCAGAGCGGCACAGGCTCGCCGCCCGCGCGGGTCACGGCCCTGGCGGCGTCCGCGTCGTCCAGCGACCCGGGGAAGGTCACCACCCCGACCCTGGCCCTCATCTGATTGCCTCCCCGCGCGAGCATACGCAGGGCAGATTACCCGGTACCCGGCGCGCGGGCGCGGTCGGGCCGCGTGCGGCGGCGCGGTGCGCGGCGGGCTTAGCCGGCCTCGCGCAGCCAGGCCTGATGCAGGTCGGCACCGGGCGCGTCGGCGTCGGTGTCCGCCCAGTTCATCCGCTTGCGCATGGAGACCACGGTGCCGCGTTCGGCGCTGCCGCTCAGGGTCAGGTCGTCCACGCAGGCTTGCATGATGGCCAGTCCGCGACCCGATTGGGGAACCCGCGACACGTCGCTGCCGTTGGCCGGCATCGCGCCCACCGTCGGCACGGCGGGCCGCCCGTGCCTGCTCCCGGCCCGCCGGACCGGCCACATGCCGCCGTGACCGTTCGCCCGGCGGCCCGGCTTGCCGTCGATCGCGGCGAACTGGTTGGCGATCTCCAGCAAGCAGACGTCGTGGCCGACGCTGGCGCAGACCTGGTACTCCTCGGCTTGCTCACCGTGCCTGAGCACGTTCGTGCAGGCTTCGGTGGCCGCGAGCAGCAAGTCCGCCACGGCCTCCGCGTCGGCGCCGAAGCCGAGCAGCGTTCCACCCAGCACCCGCCGCATCACCGGCACGCTCACCGGCTCGTGCGGCAGCACGAGGCAGAACCGGATATCCCCGTCGAGCACTTCCGTATCATTCACCGTGGCACGCACCCGTCACTGCGTCCCCTGCCGTCAACGGTAAAGATGCACATAAGGGGAGGTTTCCCAGGAGTCGGCCGTGTAATCGTTAAGTTTCGGTCTACCCCGCGACTGTGCCCAGTCTCACAAGGCCCGGAGCGAGAAATCTTCCAGCACCGGGTTCGCCAGCAGTTCGGCGGCTAGTTCGGCCACCCGGCCGAGCGCGGCCTCGTCGGCCGGACCGGTCAGCTCGACCTCGAATCGTTTGCCCTGCCGCACCCCGACGATCTGGTCGAACCCGAGCCGCCGGCACGCGCCGGCGATCGCTTCGCCCTGCGGATCGTGGATCTCCGGCTTGAGGACGACGTCGACGACAATTCGGGGCACATACCCTCCAAGCACCGAAGCTCCCGGAGGACATATCCTCCGGGAAACTGCATAGGCATGAAAGCGTACGCCAGCGCCCCCCGGACGGGCCGGCTCCGTGACCACCGACACGGGGAGCGGTTCGGGTTCGCCAGGCGATGTCTGTCACGATGACGGGTAGTGGACCAGGTGAGGTTGCACTGCAAACAGCCGGGCCCCAGCCGCCGTTACAAGCGGCGGCAGGCACGGACGACGGCCGGTCACGGTGATCCCGAGGACCGGCCCCGAGCACGCAAGGGGTTGCACGTGACCGTCGGTACTGACGAGGAGCTGATCCAGCTCCTCACGCCCGAGGGCGAGCGGGTCGAGCATCCGGACTATCCGCTCGAGATATCGGCAGAAGAGATCAAGAATCTCTACCGGGACCTCGTCCTCACCCGCAGGATCGATGCTGAGGCGATCTCGCTGCAGCGGCAGGGCGAGCTTGGCATCTGGGCCTCCCTGCTCGGCCAGGAGGCGGCCCAGATCGGCTCGGGCCGGGCCCTCAACCCAAAGGACATGGCCTTCCCGAGCTACCGCGAGCACGGCGTGGCCTGGTGCCGCGGCCTCGACCCGGCCAAGCTGCTCGAGCTGTTCCGCGGGGTCAGCCACGGCGGCTGGGATCCCGAGGAGCACAACTTCCACCTGTACACGATCGTGATCGGCAGCCAGACGCTGCACGCCACCGGCTACGCGATGGGCATCCAGCGAGATGGCGCGGTAGGAGAAGACGGCGAGGCTGTTCTCGTGTACTTCGGCGACGGCGCCACCAGCCAGGGCGACGTCAGCGAGGCGTTCATCTGGGCCTCGGTGTTCAACGCGCCCGTGGTGTTCTTCTGCCAGAACAACCAGTGGGCGATCTCCGAGCCGCTGGAGCGGCAAAGCCGCATCCCGCTCTACCAGCGGGCTCGCGGCTTCGGCTTCCCCGGACTGCGGGTGGACGGCAACGACGTGCTCGCCTGCCTGGCCGTGACCAGGAAGGCACTGGCGGCCGCGCGGGAGGGGCAGGGCCCGACGCTGATCGAGGCCTACACCTACCGGATGGGCGCGCACACCACCACCGACGACCCGACCAGGTACCGGCTGGCCAGCGAGCTGGAGGCGTGGAAGCTGAAGGACCCGCTGGAGCGGGTCAGGGCGTACCTGGTCAGGACCGGGGGCGCGGACGCGGACTTCTTCGCCGCGATCGAGGAAGAGGCGAACGTGGTTGGCAAGCAGGTCAGGAACGCCTGCCTGACGATGCCGGACCCGAAGACGCCCACCATGTTCGAGAACGTGTACGCGGAGCCGCACGCTCCGCTGGCCGCCGAGCGCGACCGGTTCGCCGCTTACATAGACACATTCGCCAGCGAGGAGGCCGGCGCATGAGCACCCTGACGCTGTCGAAGGCGCTGAACGAGGGAATGCGCCGGGCCATGGAGAACGATCCCAAGGTCCTCATCATGGGCGAGGACGTGGGCAAGCTCGGCGGCGTGTTCCGCGTCACCGACGGGCTGCAGAAGGACTTCGGCGAGGGCCGCGTGATCGACACGCCGCTGGCCGAGTCCGGCATCATCGGCACGGCGATCGGGCTGGCGCTGCGCGGCTACCGCCCGGTCTGCGAGATCCAGTTCGACGGCTTCGTGTTCCCGGCCTTCGACCAGATCGTCAGCCAGCTGGCCAGGATGCGGTTCAGGTCGCTCGGCCACGTCACCCTGCCCGTGGTGATCAGGATCCCGTGCGGCGGCGGCATCGGCGCGGTGGAGCATCACAGCGAATCGCCGGAGGCGTACTTCGCCCACACGGCCGGCCTGCGGGTCGTCGCCTGCAGCGAGCCCGCCGACGCGTACACGATGATCCAGCAGAGCATCAGCTCCGAGGACCCGGTGGTCTTCTTCGAGCCGAAGCGGCGCTACTGGGACAAGGGCGAGGTGGACACCGAGGCCACGCCGGACGCCTGGCTGCCGATGGACAAGGCGCGGACCGTAGCCGAAGGCACGGACGTGACGCTGCTCGCCTACGGGCCCATGGTGCGCACCGCGGTCGAGGCGGCGGTGGCCGCGCAGAAGGACGGCCGGAGCATCGAGGTCATCGACCTGCGGTCGCTCTCGCCGCTGGACATCGGGGCCGTCTGCGCGTCGGTGCGCCGCACCGGCCGGTGCGTGATCGCGCACGAGGCGCCCGTCACCGGCGCCCTCGGCGCCGAGATCGCCGCTCAGGTCACCGAGGAGTGCTTCTACCAGCTGGAGGCGCCGGTGATCAGGGTCGGCGGGTTCTCCGCGCCGTATCCGCCGTCCCGGCTGGAAGATCACTACCTGCCGGATCTGGACCGGGTGCTGGATGCCGTCGACCGCACCTTCGGCTTCTGAGGGGCCGGCATGAGCGAACTGAATCAGTTCCGCCTCCCCGACGTCGGCGAGGGGCTGACCGAGGCGGACATCGTCAAGTGGCACGTCCAGCCGGGTGACCGGGTGACGATCAACCAGATCATCGTGGAGATCGAGACGGCCAAGGCCGTGGTCGAGCTGCCCAGCCCGTTCGAGGGCGTGGTGGCGGGGCTGCTGGTGGCCGAGGGGCAGACCGTGGACGTCGGCACGCCGATCGTCTCGGTGAGCACGGGCGAGGGAGCCGGGGCCGGGACGGCGGCGCCGGCCGAGACGGCCGGGGCCGTGGCGACCGAGGACGTGGCGACCGAGGCGCAGGAGTCCGGGGCCGCGGACGCCGCTCCGGCGGCGGCCACGCAGCCAGGGACGGCGGATCCCGGCCCGGCGGACGGCGGTCCGGCCGACGGCGGCTCGGGAGGCGGCGGCCCGGCGGCCGAGCCGAAGCCCGAGCGGCAGGCCGTGCTCGTCGGATACGGGGTCAAGCTGGGCCGCACCACGCGGCGCACGCGCAAGAGCACGTCCGGCCCGCCTGCCGCAGTCACGGCGGCTCCGGTCACGGGGGGTCCGGTCACCGCGGCTCCGGTCACGGGCGCGCCGGCTAACGGCGCGCACCGGACCGCCGCCGCGACGCTGGCCAAGCCGCTGGTGCGCAAGCTGGCCCGCGACCTCGGGGTGGACCTGGCCGGCCTGGCCGGCAGCGGCCCGCACGGCTCGATCACCCGCGACGACGTGCAGCAGGCCGCCCAGCCCGAGGCTGCCGCCGGGCCGGCGACGGCCAGCCAGCCCATCTCGATAGCCGCCGGACCGCGCGAGGAGCGCGTCCCGATCCGCGGCGTGCGCAAGCACACCGCGGCGGCGGTGACCGCCAGCGCGTTCACCGCGCCACACGTCACCGAGTTCGTGCAGGTTGACGTGACCGGCACGACCGAGGCGCTCGGCCGGATCCGCGAGCTGCCCGACTTCGCCGGGCTGCGCGTGTCGCCGCTGCTGCTCGCGGCGCGGGCGCTAATGATCGCGGTCGCGCGGCATCCGATGATCAACTCGTCCTGGGACGAGGCGGCGCAGGAGATCGTGGTCAAGCGCTACGTCAACCTGGGCATCGCGGCCTCGACCGAGCGCGGGCTGGTCGTGCCCAACATCAAGGATGCCCAGGCCATGACGCTGCCGGAACTGGCCCGCGCGCTCGGCCAACTGACCGAGACGGCACGGTCCGGCAAGACGTCACCGGCCGACCTGCGCCACGGCACGATCACGATCACCAACGTCGGCGTCTTCGGAGTGGACTCGGGTACCCCGATCCTCACCCCGGGCGAGACGGCGATCCTGTGCCTGGGGCGGATCAAGGATGCGCCGTGGGTGCACGAGGGACAGCTCGCCGTGCGCAAGGTCACCACGCTGGCGCTGTCGTTCGACCACCGGATCGTCGACGGGGATCTCGGCTCTGCCGTGCTGAGCGAGGTCGGCGCGATGATGGAAGACCCGGTGCGGATGCTCGCCTGGACCTGAACCAGTGAGCGCCCGTCCAGCGCAAACTCTGACGGCCCTGCCGTCGCCTGCCCAGGTCCCGCAGGCGACGGCAGGGATCAGAACGCCGTCTCGGGCAGCTCCATCAGGTCCAGGCTGGTCTCTTCGGCGATCTGCCGCTCGGCGGCGAGCCTGGGCAGCACGGTCGCGGCGAAGAACCGGGCCGCGGCGACCTTGCCGAGGTAGAAGTCCTCGTCCGCGGTGCCCTGGTCGAGAGCGCGCAGCGCGACATCGGCCTGCCGGGCCAGCAGCCAGCCGATCAGCAGGTCGCCGAGGGCGAGCAGCAGCCGGTTGGTGTTCAGCCCGACCCGGTAGATCTCGTCCGGCTGCTCCATCGCGCCGGTGAGGAAGCCGGTCATCGCGGCGAGGATGCCCTCGATGTCGGTGACCGCACGGGCCAGCGCCGCGCGCTCTGCCTTGAGCCTCCCGTTGCCGGCTTCGGACGCCGCGAACTCGCTGACCTGGGCGAGCAGGTGCTGTAGCGCGCCGCCGTTGTCGCGAACGATCTTGCGGAAGAACAGGTCGAGGCCCTGGATCGCCGTCGTGCCCTCGTACAGGCTGTCGATCTTCGCGTCCCTGATGTACTGCTCGATGGGATAGTCCTGCAGGAATCCCGACCCGCCCAGCGTCTGCAGGGACAGCGTGAGCAGCTCGTACGAACGCTCGGAGCCGACCCCCTTGACGATGGGCAGCAGCAGGTCGTTCAGCCGGGCGGTCAGCTCGCCGGCCAGCCCGGCGGCCGCCTCCACCTGGACCGCGTCCTGGTAGGAGGCCGTGTAGAGAACCAGGGCCCGCATGCCCTCGGCGTACGCCTTCTGCAGCATGAGCATGCGGCGCACGTCGGGGTGGTGGATGATCGTGACCCGCGGCGCGGTCTTGTCCGCCAGCTGGGCCAAGTCGGCGCCCTGCACCCGGCTCCTGGCGAAGTCAAGCGCGTTCAGGTAGCCGGTGGACAGCGTGGCGATGGCCTTGGTCCCGACCATCATCCGGGCGTGCTCGATGATCAGGAACATCTGCTTGATGCCCTCGTGCACGCCGCCGACCAGCGTGCCCACCGCCGGGTGCTTGGCACCGAAGCTCAGCTCGCAGGTGGTGGAGGCCTTCAGCCCCATCTTGTGCTCGACGCCGGTGGCGTAGACGCCGTTGCGCTCGCCCAGCGAGCCGTCGTCGTTGACCAGGTACTTGGGCACCAGGAACATCGACAGGCCCTTGGTGCCGGGCCCGTGGCCCTCGGGCCTGGCGAGCACCAGGTGGAAGATGTTATCCGCCATGTCGTGCTCGGCGCTCGTGATGAACCGCTTGACGCCCTCGATGTGCCAGGTCCCGTCCGGCTGCTCGATGGCCTTGGCCCGGCCGGCCCCGACGTCCGAGCCGGCGTCCGGCTCGGTCAGCACCATGGTGGCACCCCACTTGCGCTCGACGGCAAGCTCGGCGAAGCGCCGCTGCTCGGGGGTGCCGATCCGCCACAGGACGGTGGCGAACGCCGGCCCGCCCGAGTACATCCAGACGGCGGGGTTGGCGCCGAGGATCAGCTCGGCGACCGCCCAGGACAGCGAGCGCGGGGCGCCGGTGCCGCCCAGCTCGGACGGCAGGTCGAGCCGGTACCACTCCGCGTCCATGAAGGCGCGGAACGACTTCTTGAACGCCTCCGGCATCCGGACCGAGCTGGTGTCAGGGTCGAAGACCGGCGGATGACGGTCGCCCTCGGCGAAGGACTCCGCCAGCGGCCCGACCGCCAGCCGGTTCACCTCGGCGAGGACGCCGCGGACGGTGTCCTCGTCCAGGTCGGGGTACGGCTCGCTGCCCAGTAGTTCCTGCCGGCGCAGCACCTCGAAGAGGTTGAACTCGATGTCCCGCAGATTGCTCTTGTAGTGGCTCAACGTCAGCTCCAGTGCTCACCGCGCGTAACCTACTCACCGGTAACACCTAGATGCTACCCGCTGGTAACCGGCGATGCACTGTGACCGGGATCACTCTCGCATTCCCGTGCAAATCACGCCAGGTCCGACTCGCCCGGTCCGGACCGCACCCCTCGTCTTCCGC
>DASXME010000089.1:0-12655 GCA_036495825.1 Streptosporangiaceae bacterium | reverse complement strand
CGCCCGGCTGCCCCGGCCGCCTGCCGCCTCGCTCAGCGAGGCGAGCCAGACGTCGTCCTCAGCCGCGAACGTGATGAGATCGCGGGCCAGGTGCGGGTAGCGGAGGTAACTAGATTCGGTCACGGGCCGACCCTAATCCGGAGCACCGACAGAATCCGCGGCCGGCGCGCGCCAGTTCCCACTCCAGCGCCGCGACGATCAACGTCGCTGCCGGATTGAAAGGAGTGACACTAACGATCGGGAGGGCTGGGGGATCCGGCCGCCCGCGGGGTCAGCCTGGTGAACCCAGGCTGCACAGGCCGATGGGAGTGGCGTGGGCCGGGTCGAGCGCGTTTTCCACCAGGTGCCAGACGTTGGTGTCGTAGGCCTCGCCGATGTGCCCGACCGGGTCGAGCGGGCAGCTGTCCTGGACGTACTCGTTCGTGACGCCGGGCTCGTTCACGAACGCGGTAGCCGTCGGGGTGACCAGCTCGTCGTAGCGGGACGCGATGATCGTGTAGGAAACGCCCGGCTGTGCGATCGGGCCGTTGTCGAGCGTGGCGACGGCCGAGCCGCCGATCCCCAGGTCGGAGCACGCCGGGCAGCCGAAGGTGCTCAGCAGCTGGCCGACCAGCGTGCGCTCGGCCTGGCCGAACAGGTAGGCGAGGTTATAGAGCCCGGCGAAGGTCGTGCCGTGCGCGGGCGGTGCGATCGCGACGACCTTGGCGATCTTGCCCGCGATGCCCTGGGTTTTCGTGACGTACAGCGACTGGAAAGCGCCCTCGGAGTGCCCCACGATGTCCACCTTGGCGGCACCGGTCTCGGCGAGCACAGCCAGGATGAAGGCCTTGATCTGCTGCGCCGATGTGGCGACCGGCTCGAGGCCGCCGACGAAGCTCTGCCCGCCGGGCGCGCCGTAGGTCAGCGCGAACGTGCAGTAGCCCTTGCCCGCCAGGTCGTCCTGCAGGAAGTTGATGTCCTCGTTCATGTTCGCGCCCAGGCCGTGCAGCATCACGACCGGCGCAGGGTGCGCGGCGGCTGGCCGGCAGGCGGGGTCGTTGATGCCTCCTGCCGCCGACGCCGGGCCGGAGCCGACGGCGATCGCGCCGGCCGCCAGCGCGAGCGCTGCCGCGACGCGGATGATCCGATGGGGCATGTGACCTACTCCTTCTCGTGATCCCGCTCGTGACCCCTATTGTCCCGATTCGATACCCTTGAGTATCGTGATTCGATACCCGTTAGTATCGAGTATTGGCGCGGAATGTCAAGGAGTCGATGCGGGATGAGTGCAGGCCGCCAGCCTTCGGCTGCGGCGACGGCCAGCAGGCGGACCCGGCCGACGCGCGCCGAGACCCGGGCGCGGGTGCTGGCGGCCGCTCTTGAGGTGTTCGGTCAGCGGGGCATCGCGGCGAGTACGGTCAGCGACGTGGCCGCGGCGGCCGGGATGACCAAAGGCGCGGTCTACTCCAGCTTCGCCAGCAAGGACGAGCTGGTGCTCGCGATCATGGAGGAGCACGCGATGCAGCGGCTCACCGCCGCGCTCGCAGGCTTCGCCGAGACCGACGACCCGCAGGCCGCGATCGGCCGGGTGGGCACGGTGCTCGTCGAGGCCATCAGATCCGACGCGGTGTGGCACCGGCTCCTCGCCGAGTACTTCGCGCTGGCCCACCACGATCCGGATACCCGGCTGGCGCTGCGCAACCGTCGCCGTGAGGCCCGCGACGCCGTGTCCCGTGCCCTGTCCGGCCTGTCCGAAGGTCTCGGCGTCCCGCTGCCGCTGCCCGCCGACCAGCTCGCGGTCGTGCTGTTCGCGATCAGCAACGGCCTCGGCATCGAGGCCGGGATCGACCCCGACGCCGTGCCCGACGAGCTGCTCGGCCGCGTGCTGGCCCTCATCGCCCGGGATTTCCTCGCCGCGACCGCGCAGCGCCGGGCCGCACCGCAGCCTGACCCGCCGCGACAGCCCTGACCCGCGGCGGCAGCCCTGATCCGCCGGCCCTGACTCACCGCGGCGGCCACCGCCGCGCCCGGCGGAGATCTGCCTGATCTTGGTCTTGAAGCCGGCCCGGTTCCGCCGCAAACTGGGCTATGCCCGGTCAGCCCGGCCCGATGCGGGCCGAACCAGACGACGGCCGGGCCCCCACCAGGGAGGACCCCGTGCGCCTGCTCCTGCCTACCCGCCGTCTGCTGGCCATAGTCGCGGCCGCCGTGATGCTGATCGCCCTGGGCGGTGCCGTCACGGCCGTGGCCGCATCGCACTCCGGGCACGCCGGGCCGCGCCGGCTGGCGCTGCCCGCGTCCGCTGGCTCCGGTCGTGCCCGGCCGGCCGGCCCGTCCGCCACCACCGCCAACCCGGTCACGCTCGATCAGCCGGTCCAGGTACCGCCGACCCGGCCGGTGGTCGTCACGATCGCGAACCACGCCGCGTTCGGCAACGGGCCGCCGCCCGCCACCAAGACGGTCACGCTGCCCGCCGGCCGGTGGGCCGAGGTCGTCCTCGACGTCACCGGCACCGAGTCCGGCAGGCAGTTCGACCGGCTGTGCGAGGTCTTCGACGGCTCGTCCCAGATCTTCCTCGGGGTGACCCCGGAGCCGACCCCGGCCGGCATCCGCTGGCACGTGAGCAAGGACATCACCGGGTACCTGCCGCTGCTCACCGGCCGGCGCACCTTCTCCACCTTCGTGGACAACTTCCTGTCCACGGTGGACAACGGCATCCCGGTGATCACCGCGAAGCTGCTCTTCTACCCCGCGGGCGGCAGCTTCGCCCCGGCCCAACCGGCCAGCCCGGCCGCGCCCGCGCTGGCCGGGGCCGCGATCAACGAGACCGGCCCGGCCGCGCCGCCGCAGCACCCGGGCGTGCCCACTGACGTCGTCCCGGTGCTGCCGGCCGGCGCGACGAACACCTTCAGCACGGTGAACGCCGGGCAGACCGTCACGGCCACGGTCAGCCTGCCGGACAACCCGACCACCGCCACCCTGGACCTGTACGCGGTCGGCCAGCAAAATGACGAGTTCTGGTGGGGGGTGAACCCGGCGTTCCGTGAGATCGAGGTGTCGATCGACGGCAAGCCGGCCGGCCTGGTCTGGCCGTACCCCTACGTCTACACCGGCGGCGTCAACCCGCTGATCTGGCGGCCGGTGACCGGCATCCACACCATGGACATCCCGTCCTACCGGCTTGACCTCACCCCGTTCGCCGGGATGCTGGCCGGCACCCACACGATCAGCCTCACTGTGACGAACAACACCGGATTCTGGCTGGCCGGCGGGAGCCTGCTGCTCACCACGGGCGGCGGCGCGACCACCGGCGGGCTGGTCTCCGACAGCCTCGCCTTCCCGACCGTCTCGCACGTCACGACCACCAACGCGCTCGGCTCGCCCAGCAAGCCGGTGACCAGCGAGTCCGCCGCCGCCAGCTACACGATCTCCGGCCGGGTCAGCCAGCACGGACGCAGCTGGACCGACACGTTCCGCCAGCGGCTGCAGTTCGGCGACGACCAGTCGAACATCAACCCGTCCTGCTCCGGCCCGTGCTACCAGTGGGTGCAGGGCGAACAGACCCAGTCGGGCAGCGAGACCGTGTCGGGTCCCGGCGTGAACCTGACGCGCACCGACAGCTCGAGCTGGACCATCGACGCGCCGGAGGGCTTCCTGCAGAACCAGGCCGGCTCGGCCTTCTTCCTGCCCGCCTCGGTCAACCAGCAGCTCACCGACGTGGCCAGGCAGCCCGGGTTCTTCGGCGGATACCAGACGAGCCTGTCCGAAAGCATCATCGGCTACGGCGCGCTCGAAGAGAACAGCACCGGTGTCCCCATCGCCGACGGCGACACCACCGGCACGATCACCGCCCAGGCTTCGGGCGGCGGGCCGGGCAGCGGCAGCCTGTTCCAGCGGACCGTGGTGGCCAGGGACGGCGCGATCGTCCAGGACCTCGTCCAGCCGGGCTGCCCCGGCCAGGGGTGCGAGCCCGGATAAGGGAGATTAACAGCGATATTTCCGAACGGTTCCAGGGCTAACCGGCTGGCACGCTGAACGCCCCCGACCGGGCCAAGCGGCCCAGCAGCACTGGCGGTCAACGGCACATCGACGCCCCCCAGTGGCGGTCAACGCGCCATCGACCGCCGTGGCTTCGCCGGCAGCGGCGCTGGCCCGGCGCGCTGTTTCCGCGCCCGTCGGCAAGGCTGTCAACGGCACATCGACAGCCACCGATGGCGGTGAAGGTGCCATCGACCGCCGTGGCTTCGCCGGCAACGGCGCTGGCCCGGCAGCACGGGCGCGGGATCAGTGCCCCGACGCCAGCTCGGCGATACGGACGATGACCAGGATCATCGCCGCGGCGAGGTACAGCCGCAGGGCCGACATGCCGATCATGCGCGTGCTGGACATGGCCGGCCTGGCCAGCAGCGCCAGCGGCGGCATCCGCCAGCCGTCCCGCCCGGTGCGATCCACCGGCGGGCGGCTGGGCCGGCCCGCCCACAGCGGCCGGGCCAGCGCGTAGCCGCCGCCGAGCAGGACGACGGCGCCGCAGCTCAGCAGGATGACCAGGATCTGCCCGCCGGTGATGCCAGGGAACACCACCGACGCGGTGAGCACGATCGACAGGGTGACCAGCACCGCGATCACGGCCGAGGTGAACATGTTGGTCTTGCGGCCGTTAACCCAGGGCCCGAGCACCGCCCGGTCGTTGCACAGCAGCAGCAGGAACACCGTCGCCGACGGCAGCAGCACGCCGGCCAGCACCTGAACTCCCTCGGTGAGCAGCCCGAGCGGCGAGCCGGGGATCAGCACCACGACGGCCGCGGTGCCGACCAGGCCGGCGTAGACCGCGTAGAAGCCCTTCGCTCCCTTCACGCCCCGGTGCAGCGAATGCCGCAGGCCGAACACGTCGCCGATGGCGTACGCCGTAGACAGTGACACCGCGAACGCGCCGATGATCGAGGCGTCGAGCAGCGCGATCGCGAACAGCACACCGGCCGTACGGCCGGCGTAGGCCGCCAGCCCGCGGGCCAGCCCGGCCGCGTCGGTGAAGTGGCCGAAGCCGCGGGTGCCGGCGAAGGCGGCCGCGGTCGCGCCCATCAGGGCCGCGGCGCCGATCACCACGATCACGATGCCGATCCACAGGTCGGCCTTCTCGTACTTCATGAACCGGGGAGTGATCCGCTTGTCGATCACGTAGCTCTGCTGGAAGAACAGCTGCCACGGGGCGACCGTGGTGCCGACGATCCCGATGACCAGCAGCACCATGGCCGACAGCGGTCCCGAGCCGCCGCCGAGCTGCGGTACCGCGAAGTCGTGCGCCATCTGCGAGGCCCGGGGGTGAGCCAGGAAGTACACCGGGATCAGCAGCAGGCTGGAGCCGCAGAACGCGATGGCCATCCGCTCGAAGCGCCGGAAGCTGCCGGTGAACGCCGAGCCGACGACGACCAGCCCGGCCAGCGCCACCGCGGCCACCTTCGGCAGGCCCAGGTAGCCGGCCGCCAGCGTGATCCCGATGAACTCGGTGATCAGCGTCAGCGCGTTGAGTATGAACAGGTCGATGACGCTGAACGCGCCCCAGAACCGGCCGAACCGCTCCAGGATGAGCCGGGCGTGCCCGACGCCGGTGACCGAGCCGAGCCGCAGCACCATCTCCTGATTCACGTACAGCACGGGCACCAGCAGCAGCAGGGTCCACAGCAGGTGCGTGCCGTAATCCTGGCCGGCCTGGCCGTAGGTGGCGAAGGCGCCCGCGTCGTTGTCGCCGACCATCACGATCAGCCCGGGGCCGACGATCGCGAGCAGCGTCTTGAGCGTGGCGGACATGCCCCGCCGGGGGGAGGTATCGTCCAGCCGGATGGTGCCCAGAGCGCCCCGTATGTCGCCGACGTGCTCCGAGTCGAGCACCGCGCTGTGCAGCTGGGGGTCGTGCAGCTCCGTGGTCGTGGCCATGGTGATCCCTCCCTCTCCCCGTCGGGGGCGTACTGGGAGGCACGCGGCAATCAGTCCGCGCCGCGCTCAGGCGCGGCCGGTCGGTTCGTGACGCGAACAGATCGGGCGGACGGTTACCGAATGCCGGAAGATGACGAGAACGTGCGGATGCGGGGCCGGGGATGATGACCCGGTCTACTGGTATCCATGTCTCGCCTCCTCCGGTCGTGACACACGAGGGTGTCCGCCTGCGGGTGACACCCGGCGGTGTCGCCCAGATGGCGCACGGGAGTGCCCATCAAGCCAGCACACGGAGGACTCCGGCCATCGGCCAGCGCACCCCTACTCGTCAGAGCTTTGGCACGACGCGACGTAGCGCGCGGGGCGCAGCCACTTCGGGTCACCCCTTAGGCCGGGGAGACCTGTCCTGACCCTGGGCGTCTCTCGACGTCGTGGGATCAGTGGCCTGTGTTCGCGTCGACGCCTCACCGAACGAGGTGCCTACGCCGTTCAGGTTACCTTCGTGCCATCTTGATGGGCAAATGTCCGCCTGCACGGCGCGGTCTGCATCGGTCAGTGCCGGGACGCGGCGTAGCGCTTGCGGGCGGTCTTGATCTCGGCCTCGGCATCCGCGCGCCCGGCCCAGCCGGTGCCCTCCACCGACTTGCCCGGCTCGAGCTCCTTGTAGACCTCGAAAAAGTGCTTGATCTCCAGCCGGTCGAACTCGGGCACCTGATGAATATCACGCAGCCGCTTCATCCGCGGATCGGTCGCGGGCACGCACAGCACCTTGTCGTCGGCGCCCATCTCGTCCCGCATCCGGAACATCCCGATGGCCCGGCACTTGATCAGGCAGCCGGGAAACGTCGGCTCGTCCAGGATCACCAGCGCGTCAAGGGGATCACCGTCATCGGCCAGCGTGTCCTCGATGAACCCGTAGTCGGCCGGGTACCTGGTGGAGGTGAACAGCATCCGGTCCAGCCGGATCCGGCCGGTCTCGTGGTCCATCTCGTATTTGTTCCGCTGCCCTTTGGGAATCTCGATGAGCACGTCGAAGTCCACGATGTCGCCCCCTCTGTGCGCGGCAGGCCGAGGATCACACCCTAGATGACAACCGGGCGGACGCCGGCCTACGTGCTCTGCGCGACGGGACGTATACATGACGGCATGACCAGGCGTCCCAGGCTGCTCGCGCTCACCGTGCTGGCGCTGCTCAACCTCGTCACGATCGGCGCGGGCGCGGCATTGGCCGGGCAGCTGCCCGGCCGCCTCGCGCTCTGGCGCATCCCTGTGGTCGCCGGCCGGCCGCTGATCCGGCCGGGCTCGCTGCTCGACAGCGCCGGCGCCACCGGGCCCGTTCCCACGTCCGCCGGGCTGACCGCCCGGCTGTCCGGGCTGCTGTCGGCCAGCGTGCTCGGCTCGCACGTGGTGGCGGCCGTCGGGGACCCGGCGTCAGGAAAGGTGCTGTTCTCCTACAACGGCGACTCGCCCGCGGCGCCCGCCTCCACGACGAAGCTGGGCACCGCCGTGGCCGCGCTGACCACGCTCGGCCCCGCGGCGCGGTTCCGCACCCGGGTCGTGGCGGCCGCGGCCGGGCGCGGGCCGCTGCGGATCATCCTGGTCGGCGGCGGCGACCCGACGCTGGCGGCGGGCGCCGCGCCGGGCGGCGGCTACCCCGGGCCGGCCACCCTGGCGCAGCTGGCCGCCGCGACCGCGCGGGCGCTGCGGGCGCAGCACCGCACGACCGTCCGGCTCGGCTACGACAGCTCGCTGTTCACCGGGCCCGGCCTCGCGCCGGGCTGGCGGCAGAGCTATGTGACCACGGGGGACGTCACGCCGATCAGCGCGCTGGAGGTGGACCAGGGCAGGCTGCTGCCGGACGGCCTGCCGCAGGACGCCGATGACCCGGGGAACCTGCGGCCGCGCTCGGTCCGGCCGGCCGCCGATGCCGCCGCGGCGTTCGGCCGGTTCCTGGCCCGTGACGGCATTCGCGTCGCCGGGACCGCGAGCCCGGTCAGCGCGGCCACAGGTGACTCCCGGCTGGCTCAGGTCAGCTCGCCGCCGCTGGAGGCGATGGTGGAGCAGATGCTGACCGAGAGCAACAATGTCATCGCCGAGAACCTGGCCCGGCAGGTGGCCCTCGCGGCCGGCCAGCCCGCCTCGTTCAGCGGGGCGGCGCAGGCCGAGACCAGGGTGCTGCGGCGGCTGGACGCGGGCACCGGGGTGCACCTGGTGGACGGCAGCGGGCTCTCCCCGCAGGACCGGATCCCCCCGGCCACGCTGGTCCGCCTGGTGGCCCTGGCCGCGTCGGCCCGCCATCCCGGGCTGCGTGCCGCCATCACAGGGCTGCCGGTGGCCGGGTTCTCCGGGACGCTGACCCGGGGCCAGAGCGTGTTCGGTGACGTGCCGCCGGCGGCACGCGGCGTCCTGCGGGCCAAGACCGGCAACCTGGACACAGTCGTCAGCCTGGCCGGCCTCGTCTACGACCGCGACGGCACCGTGCTGGACTTCGCTTTCATGGCCGACAAGGTGCCCCGGGCGGCCGATCTCGTGATGGCGGCGGGCGCCATCGACCGGCTCGCCGGCGCGCTGACGGGATGCGGCTGCCGCTGACCCCCGGCAGGGACGTACGGTGGGGGGATGAGCAGCCCGCAGATGATCGACTGGAACGTGGCCATCGCCACCGGAACTCGGTGGGTGCGGCCCGGGCCGCAGATCAACATGTCGGAGGCGAGGCGAGTCGTCGGCGAGCTCCGCGACCTCGCCGACGCCGTCCGGGAGCCCGTCCGCGAGCTGACCGGGCTGCACAGCCCGGAAACTTCAGGCCAGGTCGCCATCGTGGACCGGCCGGGTTGGATCCGGGCCAACGTGGACGGCTTCCGCGTGGTGCTCGACCCGCTGGTCTCCCACCTGCAAGAGCGCGGCACCATGCCCGCCTCCGGGTCGGTCGTCACCTCCGTCGGGTCCCGGATGACCGGCATGCAGGCCGGCCTGATCCTCGCCTACCTCGCCAGCCGGGTGCTCGGCCAGTACGAGCTCTTCCTGCCGCCCGATCTGGACCGCCCGGCGGGCAGCGAGGCGGCCGGCCGGCTCACCCTGGTAGCGCCCAACATCGTCATGGTCGAGCGTGAGCTCGGCGTCGACGCGCACGACTTCCGGCGCTGGGTGTGCCTGCACGAGGAGACGCACCGCACGCAGTTCACCGCGGTGCCCTGGCTGCGCGGCTACGTGCAGCAGCAAATGACTGAGTTCCTGCTGGCCTCGGAGCTGGATCCCGGCGCGATACTGCGGCGGATGCGGGCGGCCGCGGACGCGGTGGCCGGCGCGGTACGCGGCGCCGACGACAGCGACAGCCTGATCGAGGCCATCCAGACTCCGCAGCAGCGCGAGATCCTCGACCGGCTGACCGCCGTGATGACGCTGGTGGAAGGCCACGGCGACTACGTGATGGATGCGGTCGGGCCGCGCGTGGTGCCGTCGGTCGAGAAGATCAGGGAGCGGTTCAACTCGCGGCGCGGCACGGCGGGCCGGATGGAGAAGACCATCCGGCGGGTCCTCGGGATCGACCTCAAGATGAAGCAGTACGCGCAGGGCTCGCAGTTTGTCAGCACGCTCGTCGATCAGGCCGGCATGACCGGGTTCAACAAGGTCTGGACCTCGCCGCAGACCCTGCCCACCAAGGACGAGCTGACCAACCCGGCCGCCTGGCTGGACCGGGTGAGCGGCATCGCCACCCCGCAGCTCGGCATGAACGGCGACCACCCCGACGCACACCCCGGCGTGCAGCCCGACGCACCGTCAGGCGGCTAGCCGCCGGTGGGCCCGCATCCGGCCGTTGCCGAGCTGCGCAACGCGGTCCGCCGCGGCCTGGATGACCTCGAACCCGGCGAGCTGGTGCTCGCGGCGTGCTCCGGCGGAGCCGACTCGCTGGCGCTCGCCTCCGCGCTGGCCTTCGTGGCGCCACGGCTCGGCCTGCGGGCCGGCGGCGTCACCGTGGACCACCGGCTGCAGCCGGGCTCGGGGCGGCAGGCGGAGCGCGTGGTGGCTCAGCTCACCGTCCTCGGGCTGGACCCGGTGCGGCTGGCCGCGGTAACGGTGGGCACGGCCGGCGGCCCGGAGGCCGCCGCGCGGGCGGCCAGGTACCTGGCCCTCGATGACGCGTGCCTGGCCACCGGCGCGGCGGCCGTCCTGCTCGGCCACACCAGGGACGACCAGGCCGAGACGGTGCTGCTCGGGCTGGCCCGCGGGTCGGGCAGCCGGTCACTGGCCGGAATGGCCGAGCGAAGCGGCCGCTACCGCCGCCCGCTGCTCGGCGTCGGCCGGGCCAGCGCCGCCGCCGCCTGCGCGGCACTCGGCCTGCAGCCGTGGCAGGACCCGCACAATGCCGACCGCGGCTACGCCAGGGTCAGGGTCCGGCAGCAGGCGCTGCCCACCCTGGAGGCCACGCTCGGCCCCGGGATAGCCGAGGCGCTGGCCAGGACGGCCCGCCAGCTGCGCGCCGACGCCGACGCCCTGGACGAGCTGGCCGCCGCGGCCGCCCGGCGGCTGGCGGCGCCAGCCGAGCCTGGGCCGGGCGCGACCGCGGACGCCGCCGGGCTGGCCGTCCTGCCCGCCGCGGTGCGGACCCGGGTGCTCAGGCAGCTGGCGGTCATGGCAGGCTGCCCGCCAGGCGCGATTACCGCGCGGCACATCGAGATGCTCGATGGCCTGGTCACCGGCTGGCACGGCCAGCGCTGGGTCGACCTGCCGGGCGGGGTACGCGGTCTGCGCCGATGTGGGAGGCTGCGGCTGGCTGCCGAGAGCCGGTCCGGACATATGCCGTCGGAAACCCGGGACGCGGAGGGCGTGGATGGACGAGAGCGACATGGGGTCCGACCTCAATGCGATCCTGATCACCGAGGATCGCCTGCGGGAGCGGATCGCGGAGCTGGCGGCGCAGATTGACGCCGATTACGCCGGCCGCGAACTGCTGCTCGTCGGGGTGCTCAAGGGAGCGGTCATGACGATGGCCGACCTGGCGCGCGCCATGCACCTGCCGGCCCAGATGGACTGGATGGCGGTGTCGTCGTACGGGTCGGGCACCAAGTCGTCGGGCGTGGTGCGCATACTCAAGGATCTCGATACCGACATCACCGGCCGCCACGTGCTCGTGGTCGAGGACATCATCGATTCGGGCCTGACCCTGTCCTGGCTGGTGGGGAACCTGCGATCGCGCGGTCCCGCCTCGGTCGAGGTGTGCGTGATGCTGCGCAAGCCCGCGGCGGCGCAAATGGACGTGCCGGTGCGCTACACCGGATTCGACATCGCGAACGAGTTTGTCATCGGGTACGGGCTTGACTACGCGGAGAAATTCAGGAATCTTCCGTTCATCGGCACCCTCGCCCCGCACGTCTATGGCGGCGCCGGGGAACACATGCCGTGATGAGAAGCGTTGAGTCGACAGAGCAGGCCGTTGGTCGGCCTGGGTGCCGGCGGTCCCGGGCGCGGTGTACCGTCGAATGTCCCTGCATCACTACCGGAACGAGAGGGTAAACCGGGCATGACGCTGGGAGCCAAAATAGCCTCGCCGTCGATCGGCGCGGCCTGGATGCTGGTCGGGAGGGTCCGGCCCCGTGGCTGCGCAGCCTGCGGGGTCGTTCGTCGATGGATCTGAAGCGATACTTCCGCGGGCCCCTGGTGGCGGTCCTCGTGACACTCCTCGTGCTCGTCGTCGTGTTCGAGTACGCGAACTCCGGTGGCGGGTACAAGCAGGTCAACACCTCGCAGGTCGTGTGGCAGATCGAGCACGGCAAGGTCAGGTCGGCCGTGCTCATCGACAAGAACGACACGATCCAGATCACCACCGACTCCGGCGCCAAGTTCCAGGCCTCCTGGGTCGGCAACCAGGGCCAGGTGCTGCAGACAGATCTGCAGAAGCAGTACACCAAGGGCACCCTGGACAGCTACAACGTGCAGGACCCCAGCGGCACGACGGTGCTCTCGCTGATCATCGGGCTGCTGCCGTGGGTGCTGATCGGCCTGTTCTTCATCTTCCTGCTGAACCAGATGCAGGGCGGCGGCTCGCGGGTGATGAACTTCGGCAAGTCCCGGGCCAAGATGATGACCAAGGACACGCCGAAGACCACCTTCGCCGACGTGGCCGGCGTGGACGAGGCCATCGAGGAGCTGCAGGAGATCAAGGACTTCCTGCAGGCCCCGGCCAAGTTCCAGGCGATCGGCGCGAAGATCCCGAAGGGCGTGCTGCTCTACGGCCAGCCGGGTACCGGCAAGACGCTGCTGGCCCGCGCGGTGGCCGGCGAGGCCGGGGTGCCCTTCTTCTCCATCTCGGGATCCGACTTCGTCGAGATGTTCGTCGGCGTCGGCGCCTCCCGGGTGCGCGACCTGTTCGAGCAGGCCAAGGCGAACGCCCCGGCGATCGTGTTCGTGGACGAGATCGACGCGGTCGGCCGGCACCGCGGCGCCGGTCTCGGCGGCGGCCACGACGAGCGCGAGCAGACGCTGAACCAGCTGCTCGTCGAGATGGACGGCTTCAACGTCAAGGGCGGGGTCATCCTGATCGCCGCCACCAACCGCCCGGACATCCTGGACCCGGCGCTGCTGCGCCCCGGCCGCTTCGACCGGCAGATCGCGGTGGACGCCCAGGACCTCAACGGCCGCCAGCAGATCCTCCAGGTGCACGCCAAGGGCAAGCCGCTCACCACGGACGTGGACCTCATGGCGGTGGCCCGGCGCACGCCCGGCTTCACCGGCGCGGACCTGGCCAACG
>DASXME010000088.1:0-4477 GCA_036495825.1 Streptosporangiaceae bacterium | reverse complement strand
CGCTGACCCCACCCGAGGGTGTCGATGTGCCCTCGACCGCCATGGCCTGGCCGGGCCGTGCCCGGCCGCCGCCGCCATCGCCGCCCCCGTACCGAAGGCGGTCGATGGCACGCTGACCCCCACCTGAGGGTGTCGATGTGCCCTCGACCGCCTTCCGGGGCCAGCCCACTCTCACGCAATTGCGCGAGACGCTTCCGCGGAGACGCCGGTTAGGTGACCGGCTGGCCGGGGCGGCGGGTGGGCGGGGGGTGGCCGGGGCGGCGGACGATGGTGCCGTTCACGATCACCAGGGTCACGCCGGTGGCTAGCTCGCGGGGGGTGTCGTAGCTGGCGTGCGCGGTCATCCCGCCGGGCTCGATGACGCAGATGTCCGCGGCCAGGCCGGGCGCGAGGCGGCCGCGATCGCTCAGCCCGTAGGCGTCGGCCGCGTTGGCCGCGCAGTGCCGGGCCAGCCGCTGGTACCCGGCGCCGGAACCGTCCGCGGCGTACTGCCCGGCGAGCCGGGCGAACGCCCCGTAACCGCGGGGGTGCGGGTGCTGCCCCATGTAGATGCCGTCCGAGCCGGCGCAGTGCCGGTGATCGGACGTCACCCAGACCAGGTCCGCATCGGTGAGCTCGGGCCGGTCGAGGTGACCGCCGACGTTGAGGTCGGCGCTGGTCAGCAGGTCGAGCAGCCACTCCCCGGCCGGCTGCCCGCTGCGCCGCGCCGCCTCGGTGATCGTGAGCCCGGCGAACTGCGCGGAGCCAGCCGGCAAACAGCCCAGGGAGACGTTGCGCAGGTAGTCCCCGGCGAGCTTCGGCCCGGCCAGCAGTTCCGCGCGCGACCCGGGGTCGGCCAGCGCGGCGAGCGTGTGCTCAAGCCCGGCCGCCTGCAGCTCGGCCGGGAACAGCAGCGCCGCCACGATCGTGCTGGACTTGCGATAGGGATACATGTCGCAGGTGATGGCCACGCCCGCGGCTTCGGCCGACCCGAAGCCCGCCTCGATGTCGGCCGGCCTGCCCCACAGATGGCTGGCGTGCACCCGGACGCCGGCCTGGTGCCCGACGGCGGTCAGCTCGTCCAGGCCGGCCCGTACGTCCGGGCCGTAGCCGCGCAGGTGCGACACGTACGGGCGGTCCGCCGCGGCCAGCGGCCTGGCCAGGTCGGCGACCTCGGCGATGCTGCCGAGCCGGCTGGGCAGGTAGTCCAGGCCGCTGGACAGCCCGACCGCGCCGTCCGCCAGCGCGTCTTCCAGCTGGCGCCGCGCGGCCGCGCGCTCGCCGGGGTCGAGCGGGCCGGGCTTCATGCCGGCGATGTTGTGCCTGATCGTGCCCTGGGAGGCGAGGACGGCGACGTTCTGCGTCAGGCGTCCGGAGACTTCAGCGGCGTAGGCGGCAACGCTCAGGTCACGGACCGGATCCAGCGCGCCGTTGACCGGGGCGAAGTACCGGCTGAGGTACCGCGCGGTGGCGGCGGTGGCGCCGATCCATGACTCCCCGTCCTGGCCGACGACCAGCGTGGTCACGCCCTGGGCGAGCGCTCCGTCGACGCGGCCGTCGGCCAGCAGCTGGCCTTCGGCGTGCGCGTGCGCGTCGATGAAACCCGGGCAGACCACGCTGCCCGGAGCGAGGTCAATCACCTCGCAGTCGGCCGGGACGGCAGGGTCAGACGAGGCCGGGGCCGGGCCCGGGGCGCCGACCGGGACCGGGGCGCGCTGGTCGATCGAGGCGATCAGCGGCCCGTCGATCAGCACGTCGGCGAGCCGGGTCGTGCTGCCGACCCCGTCGGCCACCAGCCCGCCGCGAAGCAGAATCCGTGAGGTCACACATCCGATTGTCCACCGGCGGGACGAGCCGTGCCCGAGCAGCCCGCCCGCCCGAAGCAACCTGCCCACCGGCGGCGGGGGCGGAGCCGGCCGAACGGCCAGTGCCCACCGAGCCAAGCGGCAAGCAGCGGCGGGGGGTGGAGGGGATCGGGGCGGGCCCGGCGGCGGGGGACCCTCCCGGCCGAAGGGCGTCAGACCGCACATTGCCGCCCACCGGCGGGCACCGAACCGCAGATCGACGCCCCTCGGGCAGTGGGGGGCGGGCGCGCGCGGGCTCGGGTGGAAGGGATCGGGCGGGCGGGGTGTTGGGGCGGGTATGCAGGTGGAGATCTGGTCGGATCCGGTGTGCCCGTGGTGCTACCTCGGCAAGCGGCGCTTTGAGCGGGCGCTGGAGTCGTTCGGGCACCGTGATGAGGTCACCGTGGTGTACCGCTCGTTCGAACTCGATCCGAACGCGGCACGGGGGGTGACGACGCCGACGGTCGAGCTGCTGGCCAGCAAGTACGGGATGACCGCGGCGCAGGCGGACCAGGCGCAGCGGGAGATGGAGCAGCGGGCGGCCGAAGACGGCCTGGAGTTCCGGCTGGACGAGCTCCGCAGCGGCAATACGCGGGACGCGCACCGGCTGCTGCAGCTGGCCAAGGACCGCGGGCGGCAGGCCGAGCTGGCCGAGCGGCTGCACCGCGGCTACTTCACCGAGCAGGCTTCGATCTTCGATCACGCGTCGCTGACCGAGCTGGCCGTCGGGGCCGGGCTTGACCGCGACGACGTTCAGCGGGTGCTGGCCAGCGAGGAGTACGGCGACGCGGTCGAGACCGACGAGGCGATGGCCGGGGTGCTGGGCGCCCAGGGTGTGCCGCTGTTCGTGATCGACCGCCGGTACGGGATCTCCGGCGCGCAGTCGGCCGAGCTCATCGGGCAGACGCTGGAGCGCGCCTGGGCCGAGGCGGCGGCGTCCTGATGGCCGGGCGGGCGAGCCGGTGAAGATTCGCATCGCGGTCGGCGCCGGGCAGGCCAGCCTCGGCGCGGACGAGTTCGCGGCGCTCGTCGCGGCGCTGGCCGAGCTGCGGTTCGACTCGCTGTGGGTGTCCGAAGTGCTCACCGGGCCCGGCCCCGACCCGCTGATCGCGCTGGCGACCGCGGCCCAGCTCAACCCGAAGCTCAAGCTCGGCGCGACGATGCTGATCCCCGGGCGGCACGAGATCAGGCTGGCCAAGGCGCTCGCCAGCCTGGACGTCGCCTCGCGCGGGCGGCTGCTGCTCACCTTCGTGCCCGGCCTGGCCTACGGACCCGAGCGGGAGGCGATCGGCGTCCCTGTCGGCGAACGGAGCGCTGCCATCGAGCGCACGCTCCCCCGGCTGCGGCGCTGGTGGGCGGGCGAGGTGGTGGACGGGATCACGGTCTCGCCGCGGCCGGTCCAGGATCCGCTGGAAGTCTGGCTCGGCGGCCTGGCCCCGAAGTCGCTGGCCCGGTGCGGCCGCCTGGCCGACGGCTGGCTCGGTGCCGCCTGCACCCCCGGCGAGGCCGACGCGGCCCGGTCGGCGATCAACGACGCCGCGCGGGAGGCGGGCCGGAGCGTCGATCCTGAGCACTTCGGCATCAGCGTCGGGTACACGCACCAGCCGCTGGACGACCGGCAGCTCGCGGCGCTGGCCGCGCGGACCCGCGGCCGCGGCGTCGACCCGCGCACGCTGGTGCCGGTCGGCTACGGTGAGCTGCGCGCCGCGCTGGCGGCCTTCATCGCCGTCGGGATGTCGAAGTTCGTCGTCCGCCCGATGGCGGTACCGGGCTCCTGGCGCGACGAGCTAGCCGGCCTGGCCGCCGCGGTCGGCGATCTGCAGACCTGAACCGCCAGCACAGCAACCGCCAGCACAGCAACCGCCAGCGAAGCAGGGAGTGAGCGCATGCAGGTCGGTGTCGTGTTCCCGCAGACCGAGATCGGCCCCGACCCGGCCGCGGTACGCGCATACGCCGAGCGGGTCGAGGAGCTGGGCTACCGCCACGTGATGGCCTACGACCACGTGCTGGGCGCCGACCCGGCGGTGCACAAGGACTGGAGCGGCCCGTACGACATCAGCTCCGCGTTCCACGAGCCGCTGGTGCTGTTCGGCTACCTGGCCGCGCTGACCCGGCTGGAGCTGGTCACCGGGATCATCATCCTGCCGCAGCGGCAGACCGCGCTGGTCGCCAAGCAGGCCGCCGAGGTGGACCTGCTCAGCGGCGGCAGGCTGCGGCTCGGCATCGGGCTCGGCTGGAACCGGGTCGAGTACGAGGCGCTGGGCAAGGACTTCAGCACCCGGGGGCGCCGCGCGGACGAGCAGGTCGCGCTGCTGCGCCGGCTGTGGACCGAGCGGAGCGTCACGTTCGAGGGCGACAGCGAGCGGGTCACCGGCGCGGGCCTGGCCCCGCTGCCGGTGCAGCGGCCGATCCCGATCTGGTTTGGCGCGAGCTCGACGGCCGCCTACCAGCGGGCCGGGCGGCTCGGGGACGGCTGGTTCCCGCAGGTGCCGCCGGGACCGCGGCTCGACGCGGCCCGCGCGGTCGTCGAGGAGGCGGCGGTGGCCGCGGGCCGCGATCCCAGCGCGATCGGCATGGACGGCCGGATCAGCTGGACCGCCGATACCGCCGGGTTCGTGGCCAAGGCCGACGGCTGGCGGCAGGCCGGGGCCAGC
>DASXME010000087.1:0-2837 GCA_036495825.1 Streptosporangiaceae bacterium | reverse complement strand
GCGCGCGGGACGTTCGCCACCGCGGTGCCGTGCCTGTTCGCGGTGTGGGCGCTGAGCGGCCTGTATCAGTCACTCGGACCGTCGCTGACCGCGCAGGTGACCGGCTCCCGGGACCTGCTGTGGGGCGGCCTGCTGATCTTCCTGCTCACCGGGGTCGCGGCCGGGGCCACGGCCGCGTTCCGCGGCGTCCCGCCGCGCACGGCGATGCTGGCCGGCTGCCTGGTCCTGCTGGCCGGCCTCGCGGCGACCTTCGCCGCGATCGCCACGACCACCGCGGCCGCCTTCCTGGCCGGCACCGCGGTGGCCGGCGTGGGGGTCGGGCTGGCGCTGCTGGGCGTCAACCGCACCCTGATCCCGCTGGCCGCTCCCGGACAGCGCGCCGGGCTCGTCGCCGCCATCTTCATCATCTCCTTCCTCGGGCTCAGCATCCCGGCGCTGATCGCCGGGGTGGCAACCGCGCACTTCGGCCTGCACCGGACCGCGCTGGCCTACTGCGTGGCGGTGGCCCTGCTCGTCGCGGCGGCAGCCGGGGGCCTGATGCTCGGCAGGCGCGGCCCCGCCACCGGTCAGGGCCCCGGCTAGGCCGGTCCTGATCCCTTCCGCTCGCGCCAGGCGACCGGGACGGTGGCGAGGATCAGCGCGCCGGTCAGGGCGAACGCCACCGGGTAGCCGGTGCGGACGCAGATCAGGCCGAACACGGCCGGGCCCGCGCCGTACCCGGCGTCGTAGGCGAAGTTCCACAACGCGCTGGCCGTAGCCTCAGGCAGCCGCTCGATCAGCAGCGCGAACGTCGCGTTCTCGATCACCCCGAACCCGGCGCCGAACAGCACCATGCCAGCGAGGATCGCCACGGGCGAGCCCAGCACCAGCATCGCGGTCATGCCGAGCGCCGCCACGGCGAGCGCCGGGATGAGCAGCCGGGCGTGACCGTACCGGTCGCCGTGCCGGCCGGCCTGCCAGCGGGTGAGCGTCGCGGTGATCGCCTGCACGAGCAGGGCGGCCGAGGAGAGGTTGCTGGGGATTCCCTTCGCGAGCGGCAGGAACGAGTCCAGCACGCCGGCCGCGATGGTGGCGGCGGCGAAGATCAGCGGCAGCCGCAGCGCGGCGCCCGCCATCCGTCCGGAGCCGCGCGGGCCCGGCGTGCGTCCGGCGGGGGCGGTACGGCGTGCCTCACGCCCGCCCGGCAGCCAGCGGATCGCCACCAGCGGCAGCAGGCCGACGGTGGCCGCCATCGCCGCGGCCGCGGCGGCCAGGTGGTGTCCGGCGAGCCAGACCCCGGCCGGCAGCGCGACGACGGCCGGGACGCCGGAGACGATACCGAGCAGGCCGAGTCCCTCACCGCGCCGTCCGGGAGGCAGCAGCTTGGCGGTGAGCGCGCCGGTGGCCACGCCGCACAGGCCGAAGCCGAGCCCGCGCACCACGCTGACGCTTATCATGACGGCCTGGGGCTCGCGTGCGAGCATGGCCAGGGCCGGCCCGCCGAGCAGTACGGCTCCGGCCGCGAGCACCATCCGGTAGCCGAACCGCCTGATCGCTGCCGCGGCCACGGCCTCGGCCGCCACGGTGCCGAGCAGCAGGGACCCGGTGATCAGCCCGGCCGCGGAGCTGCTGGCCCCGGCCGCCGCCGCCAGCATCGGCATCACCGACAGCAGCAGGAAGAAGCTGGTGAGCGACGTGAACTCGGCCAGGAACGTGGCGGCCAGCGGCACGCTGAGGAGCCGGGCCGGAACCGCGGTACCAGGCTGCGCCTGCGTCAAGGTGCTCATAGCATGCACGGTAGAACCCAGCCGGCATGCTGGTAAGGTCCGTTTTCATGGCGATTGAGTGGTCCGGTTTGAGTCCGGAACTGCTGGTCCGGCTGGACCGTTCGGCCAGCGAGCCGCTGCGGGCCCAGCTGGAGGCGAGCCTGCGCGAGGCGGTCAGGGGCGGCCGGCTCCGCGCCGGGGAACGGCTGCCGTCCTCGCGGGAGCTGGCCCGTGAGCTCGGCGTGTCCCGCGGCATGGTGCAGGACTGCTACGGGCAGCTGCTGGCCGAGGGATACCTGACCAGCCGCACCGGGTCCGCCACCCGGGTCGCCGGCCTCGGCGCCCCGCACGCCGGTGACCAGCCGGCGGCCGGCCCGGCCATCGTCCCGCCCGCGGCGCCCGGGCCAGGCCGCCAGCACCCGGAACCGCCGCTGATCGCGGACTTCGAACCCGGCGTACCGGACCTGTCCAGCTTCCCGCGTACCGACTGGGCCTGGGCCGTCAAGCAGGCGTGCACCCAGGCCGCCTCCGCGGACCTGGGATACGGCGACCCGCGCGGCAGCGCGGTACTGCGCGAGGTTCTCGCCGGGTACCTGGGGCGGGTACGAGCCGCCGCCGCCAGCCCGGCGCGGATGATCATCAGCACCGGCTTCGCGCAAGGAATCAACCTGGTCCTGCGCGCCCTGGCCAGCCAGCGCGGCATGACGTGCGTGGCCTTCGAAGACCCCGGCTACGGCAGCGCGCAGGAAGACGAAACAGTCCGCGCGGCCCTGGCGATAGGCATCCGCGTCACCTACGTGCCGGTCGACGAGCAAGGCCTCGTGGTCAGCGAGCTGGCGGGCAGCGGAGCCCAGGCGGTCGTGGTCACCCCGGCCCACCAGTCCCCCACCGGGGTGGTCCTGTCCCCGGCACGGCGGCACGCCCTGACCGACTTGGCGCGGCGCGACGGCGGGTACGGGCGGCCGCCGCCAGCCCCGCGCAGATGGTCATCAGCACCGGCTTCGCGCAAGGCATCAACCTGGTGCTGCGCGCACTCGCCCGTGAGGGCGGCGTGACATGCGTGGCCTTTGAAGACCCCGGCTACGGTAGCGC
>DASXME010000086.1:0-2345 GCA_036495825.1 Streptosporangiaceae bacterium | reverse complement strand
GGCGGCGCTGCGGCAGGCCGGCGTTCAGGTGCCGGGCGCGATGTCGGTGGTGAGCTTCGACGAGGACGACCTGCTGGCCTACCTCGACGTCCCGGTGACCAGCGTGTGCATGCCGCTCGCCGAACTGGGCGCGACCGCGGTAGATGCACTCATCGACCGGATCGAGCGCGCGCCCGCCGCCGACGTGCTGATCCGCGAGCCGATGACTCTGGTGCTGCGCAATTCGGTAGCACTCGCTCCCGGCGTATGAAGCGCACTGACAACTCCCCGTTCGGAAATCAATGTCTTGACGCCCTTCGCGCCTGCCGGCGTCCTGCTTACGTGCTCTTGAGGGCGAGGATCTCGGCGAGGTCGTAGCTGACCGGCTCCTCGAGCTGGCTGTAGCGGCACGACCGGGGCTCCCGGTCGGGACGCCAGCGGACGAACTGGGTGGTGTGCCGGAAGCGCACGCCCTCCATGTGGTCGTAGCGCACCTCGACGACGCGCTCGGGCCGCAGCGGCACGAACGAGAGGTCCTTCTTCGCGTTCCACCGGCTGTTCTCGGCCTTGCGCGGGGTCCGGGTGCCGGCCTCCTGCTTGGCCCAGTTCCACGGGTGATCGTCAAAGCTGGTGACCAGCGGCTGCAGTTCGGTGAACAGTTCCTTGCGGCGCACCATCGGGAAGGCGCCGACCACGCCGACGCTGGCCAGGTCGCCGGCCTCGTTGAACAGGCCGAGCAGCAGCGAGCCGATCGCGTCGTCGCCGCTCTTGTGCAGCCGGTAGCCGGCCACCACGCAGTCGGCCGTGCGCTCGTGCTTGACCTTGAACATGATCCGCTTGTCCGGCTGGTAGGTCATGCTCAGCGGCTTGGCGATCAGCCCGTCGAGCCCGGCCCCCTCGAACTGGCTGAACCACTCGGTGGCCTGGCCGCGGTCGGTGGTCACCGGGGTCAGGTGGATCGGGGCCGCGACGCCGGCCAGGGCCTGCTCGAGCGCGGCGCGGCGCTGCTCGAACGGCTGCTCGGTCAGGTCGGTGTCGCCGAGCGCGAGCAGGTCGAAGGCGATGAAGTGCGCCGGGGTCTGCTGGGCCAGCAGGTCCACCCGGCTGGCCGCGGGATGGATCCGCTGCAGCAGCGCGTCGAAGTCCAGTTGCCGGCCCACGCCGTCCGGGACGACGATCTCGCCGTCGATCACGCACCGCTCCGGCAACTGCTCGATGATCGCCGCGACCAGCTCGGGGAAGTAGCGGGTCATCGGCCGTTCGTTCCTGCTGCCGATCTCGACCTCGGCTGAGTCCCTGAAGATGATCGACCTGAAGCCGTCCCACTTGGGCTCGAAGCAGTAGGGGCCGTCGGGAATCTGGTCGACCGGCTTGGCCAGCATCGGCGCGACCGGCGGGTTCACGGGAAGGCGCATGACTCCATCTTCCCTGGTGCGGGCCATGCTGGCTTCTTCCGGGGGGCTGATCACTGCTCCCTGACGACCTCGGCGGGGTCCTTGTCGGTGCGGATCCCCCGGTAGGACGGGGCCCGCATCCGGCCCGCCGCGGTCCAGCCGGTGAACGCGACCTCGATCACCAGCAGCGGCTCGACCCAGAGCACGTCGCGGGCCAGCTCGGCCGGCACCGGCGTGGCGAACGGGCTGGTCTGGCGGCGCAACGGCGACAGCCGCTCGCCCAGCAGCCGCAGCGCCAGGTCGTTGAACCCGGTGCCGACCCGGCCCGCGTACGCCAGGCCATCGGTCGACTGCACGCCGACCAGCAGCGAGCCGATCCGCCCGGCCCGGCGGCCCTGGCCCGGGTTGATGCCGCCCACCACGGCCTCCTGGCCGAACTCGTGCTTGACCTTGCGCCAGGTGGCGGAGCGGGCGCCCGGCCGGTACGGCGAATCCAGCCGCTTGGCCACGACTCCCTCCAGCCCCTGGGCGACCGCCGCGCCGAGCACGTCCGCGCCCGCCGCGCCGGTGAACGACGGCGGGGTCTGCCAGGACGGGCCGGCCAGCCCCAGCTCGTCGAGGAGCTCGCGGCGCTCCTGGTAGGCCAGCCCGATCGTCGGCCGCCAGTCCAGGTGCAGCAGGTCGAACACCAGGTAGGTCACCGGGATCTTGGTGACCAGGTGCGCGGCCTGCGCGGGCGAGGTAACGTGCATCCGCGGCTGCAGCGTCTCGAAGCTCGGCCGTCCCGCGTCGAACGCCACGATCTCGCCGTCCAGCACCATCTGCCGCGAGCCGGCCGCCGCGCCTAGCCCGCGCAGCTCCGGGTAGGCCGCCGTGACGTCGCGCCCGGTGCGCGACATCAGCCGCTGCAGGCGGCCGCCGGACAGGTAGGCGGAGGTGCGCACGCCGTCCCACTTCATCTCGAACGCCCAG
>DASXME010000085.1:0-1610 GCA_036495825.1 Streptosporangiaceae bacterium | reverse complement strand
TCTCCTGGTCGCCGAGTTCGCGTGCCACCGCCAGCGCCCGGCGGGCATCGTCGACCGCTCCCGGGATGTCGCGCAGGTTCAGCCGTGAAATGGCTCGGTCCGCCAGGGCCGCTACCAGCATCCGCGACGGTTTCCTGCCTTGATAAGCGGCGATGCTCGCCGTACGGTGATCCGCGCCGTCGCCCGAGTCGTGGGAATCCGACGACAGGTACCCAAGCCAGAGATGGGCCTCGGCCCAGGTCTCCCAGTCCGGGGAGGAGCGCGCGACGGCGGCGCTCAGCCCGGCTCTGGCCTCGGCCAGGCGGCCCCGCTGACGCAGCCACGCCGCCAGCGCGATCGCCAGCCGGATGGCGCCATCGGGGTCATGCTCAAGCGCCCAGCCCAGCGCGCGGCTCAACGTGGCATCCTCGGCGTCCAGCCAGCGCAGGGCGCCGAGCTCGGTCTGGCTTGATTCGAGTTCCGCGGCGGCCCACTCGGCTACCGACGACGCGAACCCGGCCAGCGCCGCCGTTGCCTGGGCTTCCTCGCCGGCCTCCCGCAGCCGGGTCAGCGCATAGGCGCGCAGGGTCTGCAGCATCGTGTACCTGGTCCGCTGATCAGCGCTGGACCGTGGCGGCACCAGCAGCGAGCAGTCGACAAGGCGCAGCACGATGGGACCCGCGTCCGGTCCGCCCACCGCCTCGGCGGCCTCAAGCGTGAACGGGCCGGGGAACACCGCCAGCCGCCGGAACACCCGCTGCTCCGGCTCGGCGAGCAACTGGTAGCTCCAGTCGGCGACCGCGGCCAGCGACCGGTGCCGCGCCGCGGCCAGCGGGTTTTTGCCGGTCAGCAGCCGCAGCGCGTCGTCGATCCGGTCGGCGAGGCCGGCCAGGCCGAGCGCCTCGACCCGCGCCGCCGCCAGCTCGATCGCCAGCGGCATCCCGTCCAGCCGTGACACCACCCGCCCCACCAGCGGCGCGTTTTCCGGGCTGAGACTGAACCCAGGGTCTGCCCGGCGGGCCCGCTCGGCGAACAGCGCCGCCGCGGCCGACTCGCGCACCGCCGCGGGCTCGCCGGAGGCCGGCAGCCCAAGCGGCGACAGCCGGAACCACGCCTCGCCGCCGAGCCCGAGCTGCTCCCGGCTGGTCGCCAGCACGCGCACTTCGTCGGCGCTCGCAAGCAGGACCCCGCACAGCTCCGCGGCCGCCGGCAGCACGTGCTCGCAGTTGTCCAGGACAAGCAGCAGCCGCCGCGGCGCGAGCACCTCCGCGAGCACCTCCAGCGGCGGCCTGCCGGGGTCTTGCCGCACGCCCAGGGCCGACATCACCTCGGCCGGCACCTGGGCCGGCTCGGTGACGGCACCCAGCTCGATGAACCACACCCCGTCGGGGAACCGGTCCTGGATCCGCCGCGCCAGCTCGGTCGCCAGGCGGGTCTTGCCGACGCCGCCTGGGCCGGTCACAGTTACCAGCCGGTTGTCTTCGAGCAACTTGGTCAGCTCGGCGGCGTCATCGGCCCGGCCCACGAAGCTCGTTAGCGGCGTCCAGACCCCCGCCGGGTGGCTCGCGGACTGCTCGCGCTCACCCACTGTCACCTAAACAGCCTAGTCGATGCCCGGCGCTGGTCACCGG
>DASXME010000084.1:0-18631 GCA_036495825.1 Streptosporangiaceae bacterium | reverse complement strand
CGGCGTCGCGCGGGGACAGCGGCTGAAAGTACAGCGACAGTGCCCGCCGGGTCGTTCCGTCGCCGAGCAGCGGGAACAGCGCGGTGGCATATACCTCCGAGCGCGGCCAGTCGTAGACCAGGTAGGCGGCGCTGACGGCGCTGTCGTGCCGGTAGGAGCCCCATGACGCCTCGGCGGCCACCGGGCCGGCCAGGCCCGGGTCCACCCCTGCCGCCAGCCCGGCGTGCGGGTGGCCGGCCAGCAGCGCCGATGTCTCGGCGGCCCGCCGCTGAGCCAGCGAAGACGCGCCGTCAGGGTCGAATCCGGTGCGGATCACTTCGGCGAGCTCGCGCGGTGTCAGCCACCCGCTGACCTCGAGCTCGGCGTCAGCGACCGCGCCGGCCAGCGCCCGGACGTGCCGCACCAGGACGGCGCAGGCACCTGCCTCGCCGCCGCCGGCGGCGCGGATCCCGGCGGCAGCCCGGCGCTCGTCCATGGTGAAAGCCAGGTAAGCCTCGCGGCGGACCGCCGCCGGCAGGGCCGTGGCCAGCAGCTCGGTGGTCACTGCGGTGGCCTGTCCGGGGGCGTCGGCGGCCAGGTGGTCGGCATGCCAGCGGCTGAGCGCCGCGCCGTCGTCGGGCACGGTGCGCTGCAGCGCCTGCACCCGGACGACCGGGTAATTCTCCGCGCACAACCCGGCCAGCAGGCGTCCCCAGCCTGCCACCTGCGCATCGCGCCTGGCCGCGTCGGTGAGCCCGATACCGGGGAAGTTGATCCGCGCCACCGCGGTATAGGTGCGCTCGTGCGGGTGGTGCAGCACGGCCATCGAGGTACCGGTGCCGGTCTCCGCCTCGAGGATGCGGACCGGCGCCAGCATTCCCGGCAGGTCCATCGGAGCCGGGCTCAGCGGGTCACCCGCAGCACGCGGCGCGAAGGCGCCGCTGTGGAAACGGTTGTGCCCGCGCAGTTTGAGCAGGCGGAACGACACGAAAGCCACCATCCATTCGTCGAGCGTGCGGCCCGCCACGCGGGTGCAGGCCAGGGCGAGCAGGAGCGCGGACAGGGGCCAGGCCACGGCCGCACCGGACAGGTGCGAGGCGGCCAGCGGCTGCACCGCGAGGAGCACCGCGGCCGCGACCACGGCGGTCCTGCGGCCGGACAGGCCGAACAGGAAGTTCACCCGCTCGTGCTGCCAGCCGTGATATGCGCGGTCGGCGGCGGTCATCTGGTCCCCCCTGAACTGGCTGCGCCATTGGCTGACGGGCTGGCCTGGAACCGTTCGGGATCCGTTTTTTGCTCATCATCGGCAGCAGAGGCAGGCGGGCGGCATTCCGCAGCAGCCACCGCGGCGGCGGGCAGATTGCTGGCCTGCGGCCACGATCGCGGGCCGTCGGCGCTCCCTGGCGGCGTTCCTCCGGCCCGCATGCCGAGCTGGTGCAGGGCGGACATCGTGCGGCTTTCGGCGACGCGGCTCAGCTCGGCGGGATTCACCCCGCCGGGCCCTCCGCCGGTCATCCGGGCGCTGAGGCTGGTCCTGATGCCGGCCAGGAAGCCGCCGCCCACGTGCACTTCCATCAGGGCGGACACCCGGGCCATGGCCGGCCAGGCGCAGGCCGCGAGCAGCAGCACCACCATGCCGGACAGCAGCTTCTCCACCTGGCCGCTCGTTCCCGGCAGGCTCAGCCCGAGGGCGAGGATCAGCGCCACCGCCGGTTTGAGCGCGATGAGCTGGAGCGCCGCCCGGACGAGCTTGCGCCACCACAGCTGCGCCGCGGTGCCGACCTGGCCGGCCGCCGCCACCGGCGAGAGCGCGACCAGCAGGGCCAATGCCGCGTTACGCAGCAGGAGCTGCCCCCACAGCGCGACCGTCACCAGGATGCCGATCAGGGCCAGGATGAGCAGGAGGCTGGATGAGACGTTGGGGTCGAAGCTGATCAGGCCCGACAGTTTCGCCGAGAGCGCCTGCGGGCTGCCGAACGTCCTGGCGACGATCCAGCTGGTCAGCTCGTCTGAGGCGCGCAGCGCCGTGGCCGCTATGCCCAGCGTGAGCGCGAACGCCAGCGCCGCCTTGCCTATCCCGGCCAGCCCGTGGGCCATGGCCGACCCGTCGTGAGTGAGCACGGTACGCACCACCTGGAGCATGAGCAGCACCGCGGCGATCAGCCCGGCGATCACCAGGGACAGGCCGTAAACCGACCGCACCCCCGGAGCCGACAGGTCAAGCGGCGGAATCGACACGAACGAGCTGGCGAACGCGCCGAGCAGTTGCTGCGCGGCGTGCGCGAACGAGGCGCAGATCGCATCCCATCCCTGGGTCGGCGAGGCAGACTGCCCACCGGTGACGGGGCCGAGGCACCCGGTGGGGTCGGTCAGCGGATTACATGCCACTGGTCATTGCCTTCCAGCCCTTGGCCGCGGCGGCGGCCGTTCCCGGCGTGGCGATCAGCCCGGACATGTTCGGCCCAGGCACGTTCGGCCCAGACATGTTCGGCCCAGGCACGTTCGGGGCGCCCGGCTGGAGCAGCCTCCAGCCTGCTTGGGTCCAGTGCATCGCGGCCGCCATCGCGCCCAGGCGTTCGGAGATGCCAGCGGGAACCATCGCGGTGTAGTCGAACAGGAGCAGGACCGTGACCCGGCTCGCCGTCACGTCCTGCACCTGGAACATCGTGGGGACAAGGGAGACGGCGGTGCCGGGTGGCAGCGGCCCGGCCACGGGCAGGCCGAGCCGGTGCCTGGTGCTCGCCACCCCCGCGGCGGCTGCTATCGGAGCGACGCTGTAGGACGGGTCGGCGACCAAGCGCGCGACTGTCGCGGCGCGGTCCGGGTCGAGGGTGGAACCGAGTTCGGTGACAAACTCCACCGCGGCGCTCACCGCGCCGACGGCTGAGCGCGGATAGCCCAGGTACAGCCCGTTGACCGGGCGGGTGCCCGCCGCCAGCCGCAGCGGTGCGCGGCCGCGGTCTGCTGGACCGGAGGCGGGCCCCGGGTGGCTGGGCCTGGCCGCCGCGGCGCGGCCACGGGGTGCCGGGCCCGCCGTGAGGGTCAGGGCCAGGGCCGTGCCGGCCAGCATGGCGGTGACAGCCAGCGCCGCGGCGACGCGGTACCAGAACGGTCTCATCGCGGTCATCCGATACTGAAAGCGCGGTTGACCAGCGGGATGCCGACGCTGACCACGACCGCGCCGACGACCGACCACAGCAGGGCGGTCTTGCCCCGGTCGGCCAGCCCGGTGCGGTAGCTAGTACTGCCGATCGCGATCATTCCCCCCGCGATCACGGCCGAGGCGCCGCACGCGACCAGGGCGAGCCACTTCACCCAGGCGATCAGCGTCACGATGGCGCCGCCGGCCGTTGGGCTGAGCGGTGCCGGGTTCGGGACGCTCGCCGTCGCGGCGCTCACGTGCTCCGGTCCCCGCACCAGCAGGCCGGGGTGAACGCTAGCCGAGAGCTGGGAGAGGGTGTGCAGCAGGAACATGGGAGTGCGTCCTTTCGAGCTGAGGCTGATAAGAAGCAGAGGCGGCCGCGGGCAGGGCAGCGAGGGCCGGCGGCTGGGCGGCGGCGATCACCGCGTCGGCCAGCCGGGCGATGTCACGGCCGGCTGTGTCGCGGGCCGTGCACGATGGCCGGCGGCCGTCGCGCAGCGCGCTGTTGTGACCGAGTTCCACGATCGCGCCAACCCGGTCGGCCAGCAGCGTGCGGCGGCTGCGCGAGCGCGGCAGCCAGCCGTGGCCGCGCACGTCGTTCACGGCCACGACGAACTGCCGCATGGGCAGCCCGCACTGCTCAGCCGCGGTCACCGCGGCCAGCGTCCTGGCCAACCCGGCCGGGCTCGGGTCGGTGACCCACAGCACCGCGGTCTGGGCACATGACGCGGTCACCCACGCCGCCATGGTGCTGACTGGCCCGCCGTCACGCTGGCGGACCAGCCGGGAGCCCTCGAACGGATCGGCGTCGATGATCGCCGCCCGCACGTAACGCAGCAGCGGCGCCCACAGCAGCGGGGCGTGGTAGGTACCGCTGAAGGCAGGATTGACCGGGCCGGTATCGGTCAGCACCCAGATCGGCTGGGTGTCGCCGCGGTCGATCGCGGACGTGCTCCGCTTGATCTCGCGGGCGAGCCGGCCCGGCTCTTGGGCGTGGTTAGCCAGCCACCCCGTGCCCCCCTGTGCGGCGTGATCCACCCAGTCCGGCCAGGGCGAGGCAGCACGCGGGCTGACGTCGCAGACCGCTACCGCGCGCCCGGACGGGTCCGTGGTGCGGTCACTGAGCGCCGCAGCCAGCAGGGCGGCCAGTACCGACCGCCCCACTCCGCCGGCGGCGGAGACGACGGGCACGACCAGCGGGAGTCCGCCGAGGGAAGTGAGCATGCCACCTGATGCCCGCGCTGCGTCTGGCACAGCCCCTCCGTTCCGCGTAGGAGCGGACCCGGCCAGTGGTTCGCGGCCGGCAGGCCCGCCAGGCCGGTGGTCCGGCCTCGCGCATTCCTACGCCTGGCGGGTCGTTGGAGTTCACATGGCCAGCCAGCCGCGGCGCAGGCTTGGCGCCGGACCGGTCAGGGGCCGAGGGTGACGGCGGCCGGCGTGCTCGCCGCGCGGCGGGCCGGGATGAGCGCGGTGGCCGCGGCGCCGACGATCGCGGCCGCGGCGGCGGCCAGCGTCGCGGTCACCGACGGCGGGCTGCCGAGGCCCGACCCGATCCCGTACACCTGCCCGCCGAGGTTGATCAGGCGCGCGGACAGCGCGAACCCGGCGGTGACCCCGAGCCCGGTGGCGATGAGCGCCAGCACGCCCGTCCTGATCAGCAGCGAGGCGGTCACCTGCCCGGGAGTCAGCCCCATGGCCCGCAACGCGGCCACGTCGCGCACGTGGTCACGCAGCCCCACCGCGGACGCCGTGACCAGGCTGGTCAGTCCGATAAGGCCGAGGACGGCGAACAGGCCGACCAGCATCGGACGCACGATGCCCAGACCGGCCGCCGGGTCGGCGGCCTGGGTCACGTCGAGCCGGCCGTGGGAGACGCTCAGCAGGTGCGCCGCGGCCGCCGCCGGGCTGACGCCGGGGCGCAGCACCAGGCTGTAGGAGACCGGCGGCGGCACGGCTCCGGCCTGGGTGACGGTGTCCAGGCCGTAGGCCAGCACCTGGCCGTCGTATTCCGGCTCGATGATGCGGCCGACCACGTGAAAGATCACCGGGACTCCATCCACCGGCATCCGCAGGTACCAGCCGACTTCGCTGTGCGCCGCTTTCAGCAGGCCCTGGCTGGCCACGGCCTCGCCGGGCGCATGGTAGAGCCGCCCGGCGGCCACGTGGAACGGGAACGGCCTGGCCGAGGTGCCCGCGGCGAGCGTGGTGACGGTGGAGGTCTCGCCGGGGAGCAGGGCGCTGACCGTGGCCACCGGGTAGGCCGCGGCTACCTGGCGGTCGGCGCCGATGATCTTTACCGCGCTGGCCCTGTCCAGCTCACCGGGCCCGACGGTGAGAGCGGCGGCGAAACCGATCTCGCCCGGGTGGCGCTGCACGTTGTCGAGCGTGGCCCAGAAGCCGATCCCGATCGTGATCATCATGATCGGCAGCGCCAGGCCGGCGATCGTCAGCGCGGCGGGCAGCCTGCGGGTGAAGGCGGCCCGCGCACCCAGCACGACCGAGGGCGGCAGGTGGGTCAGCAGGGCGACCCTGGCCAGCCGGGACCGGCGCTGGCCCGGCGCGGGCGGGCGAACCGCCGCGACCGGCCAGATCCGGCCCGCCCGCCAGCCGGGCACGGCGGTGGCCGCCAGCAGCGCGACCGCCACCCCGCCGGCCACCGCTGCCACCCAGCCCGCCGGCAGCGGCGCCACAGCGACCAGCGTGCCCACGGGCACCTGCCGCATCAGCGGCTGCGTGCTCATCTGGGCCGCGACGATGCCGATGGCCTCGCCGGCCAGGCCGAGCGCGGCGTGTTCGGCGATGAGCATGCCCACGACTTGACCAGGGGTGAAGCCCAGGGTTTTGAGCATGGCCAGGTCCTGCACCTGGACCAGGACCCGGCCGCCGACGGCGCTGCCGATCGCCAGCACGGCCCCGCCGAGCGCAACCAGCCCGAACAGGGCCAGCAGCAGGCCCAGCAGCGGGTCGCCGCCGTCCACCGAGCGTTCCACGTCCTGCCAGGTGGACACGCTGATGACCGCGCCGCTGCCGAGTTGGGTCACCGTCTGCTGGACCGCGAACCAGGTGGCTGACGGATCGGACAGGCGCAGCCCGGCCATCTCGTCCAGGTGCGCGGGCACCGGCTCGACCGCGTGAACCAGGCTGGGCAGCCCCCACATGAGCCCCGGCGTCTGGTCCGGATAGGAGCCCTGGGTGGAGGTGTAGGCAATGCCGAGCACGCTGGCCCGGACCTGGTTGCCGTCCAGGCCGTCGATCACCATCGTGGCACCGGGGCTGACGTGGAGCGCCTGCGCGAACGAGGCTTCGAGCACGACGCCGAACGGACGTGCCGGGGTCAGCCAGCTGCCCTGGCTGACCAGCGGGCGGCCGACCGCCGGGAGCGCCGGGTTCATGGCCCAGAGCTGGACCGGAGCGGTCTGCGGGCCGCGCACGACGGTCGCGGAGGCGGCCTGGTAGGGCCCGGCGACCTGCTGCACGCCGGTCAGCCGGTGCAGCGGCCTGGTGTTGGTGCCGGGTTGCAGGCGCAGCCAGATATCGGCCCCGTTAGTCCGCGCGAACAGCGCCCGCCACGGGTCAGCCGCGCCTTCGAACAAGGTGGCGGACAGCAGCAGCGCCGTCACCACGCCGGCCACGACCAGCACCATCGCCGCGGCCTGCCCGGGACGGCCGCGCAGGTCGGTCCGGATCCAGCGCAGCGCGGCCCGCATGCCGGATCAGCCTTGCAGGTCGAACACGCTGCTGGCCGCGGTGTCGCGCAACGGGGCGGGCCGGACCGCCGCGTCGTCCACGATCATGCCGTCGAACAGGCTGATCACCCGGTCGGCCATGCTCGCCGCCCTGGCGTCGTGCGTGACCAGGAGGATGGCCTGGCCCTGCGCGTGACTTCGGCGCAGCAGCCGCAGCACCGCCGAGGTGTTGGCGCTGTCCAGGTTGCCGGTGGGCTCGTCGGTGAGCAGCAGGCTGGGCCGGTGGGCCAGGGCCCGGGCCACCGCCACGCGCTGCTGCTCACCGCCGGAAAGCTGGGACGGCGCGGCCTGGGCCTTGGCGGTCAGGCCGAGATCCGCCAGGAGCGCTTCGCGCCTAACGCGAGCCTCACGGCGGCTGGCGCCGCCGACCAGGGCCGCCACCTCGACGTTGTCGGCCACACTCATGCTGGAGACCAGGTTGAAGAACTGGAAGACGAACCCGATGTGGCGCCGGCGCAGGATCGCCCATTTGGCTTGCGTTAATCCGTCTACCCGCTGGCCGTCCAGCCAGATCTCGCCGCTGGTGGCGGGCTCCAGGCCGCCGAGCACGTGCAGCAGGGTGGATTTCCCGGATCCGGACGGGCCCATGATGGCCACGAACTCGCCCCGGCGCACCCACAGGTCGACACCGCGGACCGCGTGCACCGCTCCCCCGGCGGTACGGAAGACCTTGGTCAGGCCCACGCTGCACAGCAATGGCGGCTCCCGGCCGGCTTCAGGCTCCGGCTGGAGGAGCTGGGCTGACGGGCGCCGCAGGCTGACCACCCGGGCCCGGGTCACAGCAGTTCCTCCTGGCAGCGCTCCAGCCAGTCGAGATCGGCCTGCAGGTGCAGGATGGCGCCCTCGATGAGCAACCGGCCGATCTTGTTGTTCTCCGGTGCCTGCTCGGCGAGGAGGGACAGGCTCCGCATCAGGCCGAGGTAGTGACGGCGCTGGCGGTTGATCAGGGTCAGCGGGTCGACGACCCCGGCCATCGGACCGAGGGCCAGCTTCATGAAGAAGTCGTCGCGGATCCGGGGCTCGTCGCTCGGCTCCTCGGCCCACGTCGCGACCGCCTCCCGGCCAGCCGCCGTGAGCTCGTAGACCCGCTTGTTGGGGCGGTCGGCCTGGATGACGTCCTGGCCGCGGACCAGCCCGGCGCGCTCGAGGCGCTGCAGGGTCAGGTAGATCTGCCCGATGTTCGGCGACGGGTAGGCATCGCCGAACGTCTGCTCCAGCTTGGCCTTCAGCTCGTAGCCGTGGGCAGGCTCCTTGGCCAGGAGCGCCAGCAACGGCAACCGCATGACCTGCCCACCTCCGTGACCGAACCCCGGCCCGCCGCTCACCGTAGTAGGAGGGAGTAGCAGACCATTCCGGATAACACCTCGTCCGGATTGACTGATACTTATCGGAAGTGTATAACACGTGGGCACGACGACGGCTCGGCTGGAGCGAAGTCGATGAGGAAACGATTTGCCAGGCTGGCGATGACCGTGGCGCTACTCGCCACCGCACCGGCCGCCGGATGCGCGGCAGCCGCCCCGGCCACCGTGACATCACTCAGCGGGATCGGGCCGATCACCCTGGCGACCGGAAAGCTCGACACCGGCAGCTACCTGCCCGGCCTGATCGCGGAGTGGAACTCGGCCCACCCCGGCCAGCGGGTCACCCTCATCCCGCTGCCGGACGACACCAACGACCAGCTCGCCCAGCTCGTGGCCAACCTGCAGGCCAAGAGCAGCCTGTACGACGTGATGAACCTGGACGTGATCTGGACCGCCGAGTTCGCGGCCAACGGCTGGATCGTCCCGCTGAACCCGAAATCCTTCCCGCTGAGCGGCATGCTGGCGCCGGCCGTGGCCACCGCCAGGTACGCCGGCCACCTGTACGCGGTCCCGTTCACGAGCAACGCCGAGCTGCTCTACTACCGCAAGGACATCCTGGCCGGTCGCAAGCCGCCCAGCACCTGGGCGCAGCTGGCCGGCCTGGCCAGGACGCTCGCGCCCCGGCACGGCATGGCGGGCTACGCCGGCCAGCTCGCGGCCTACGAGGGGCTGACCGTCAACTTCGCGGAGGCCGTCCAGTCGGCGGGCGGGAGCATACTGTCGCCAGACGGCACCCGGGTCACGCTGAACTCCCCGCAGGCCAGGGCGGGACTGGCGTTCCTAGCCGGCGGACTGCGCCAGGGCTGGATCCCGCAGGCCGCGCTGAACTACGACGAGGCCGCCTCGCAGGCGGCGTTCGAGGCCGGGAAGCTGCTGTTCCTGAACAACTGGCCCTACGTTTACGGGCAGGCCAGCATCCCCGGGCCGGGCAACAAGGTGGCCGGCAAGTTCGGCGTGACCGCGCTGCCCGGGCCCAACGGGCCCGGATCGAGCTCGCTGGGCGGGGCCAACCTCGCGATCAGCGCGTACTCCCGGCACCAGATCACCGCGAAGGACTTCATCACGTTCCTCACCAGCGTGCCCAGCGAGCGCCAGATCCTGATCAACGCCGCCCTGCCGCCAGTCTGGCCCCAGCTGTACACCGACCCGTCGCTGGTCCACCGCTTCCCCTACCTGCCGGCCCTGGAGAAAGCGATCCTGTCCGCCAGCCCCCGCCCCGAGATCCCGAACTACAACCAGCTCAGCCTGGCCATCTCCAGCACCATCCACCAGGCCCTCGCGACAGGCCGCCCGGCCGGCCCCACGATAGCCACGCTGTCCCGCGAGCTGAGCTCGGTCATCAGGAACGTCTAGCCAGTAAGAGAAACCCAGCAAGAGAAGGGGGCACGAACTGCTGAAGTTCATCTTCGGTCCGTCACTGCAGGCCGCGTCGGGGCTGCTGACCTTACCCTGGGCGGTGCCGCTGGAAGACTGGGAAGACGAGCGGCTCGTCGAGATCCGCCAGCGAGGCATCTCCCGGCACGTGGTCAGGTTCGTCGCCGATGAGGGCGAGCTGTACGCGCTCAAGTCCATCAGCGAGCGGCTGGCGAGGCGGGAGTACCGGCTGCTGCGGGTCCTGGCGGGGCTGAACATCCCGGCCGTCGAGGCGGTCGGCATCGTGGCCGGCCGAAGCCGCGACGCCGACGCGATCCTGGTCACCCGGTTCCTTGATTACGCGACCACCTACCGGGCGCTGTTCTCCTCCGCACGCGGCGGAACGGCGACCGACCGGCTGCTCGACGCGCTGGTCGAACTGCTCGTCCGGCTGCACCTGTCCGGGTTCTGGTGGGGCGACTGCTCGCTGTCCAACGCCCTGTTCCGCTACGACGCGGGAACGCTGGAGGCCTACCTGGTCGACGCCGAGACCAGCGAGCAGCACCCGGCCCTGACCGACGGCCAGCGCGGCTGGGATATCGAACTGGCCGTCGAGCGCATCTGCGGCGAGCTGTTCGACCTCGAAGCCGGCGGGCTGCTGCCACCGGATGTCGATCCCGTGCAGACCGGCGAGGACCTGCGGTGCCGGTACGAGCGGCTGTGGGACGAGCTGAACAGCGAGGAGATCCTCCGTCCTGACGAGCAGCGCTACCGCATCGCCGAGCGGCTGCGCCGGCTCAACGAACTGGGCTTCGACGCTGACGAGGTGGTGCTGACCACCACTGGAGAAGGGACCAGGCTGCGGGTGCGGACCCGGGTGGCCGAATCCGGCCAGCACAGCCGCGAACTGTTCCGCGAGACCGGGATCGGCGCGGAAGAGAACCAGGCACGGCGCCTGCTCAACGACATCGCGAGCTTCCGCGGTTACCTGGAGCAGAAGAACGGCCACCCGGTGTCCCTCACCGTGGCCGCGCACCGCTGGCTGGAAGAGGTCTACGACCCGGCGACGGCCGCCATCCCCGACGGCCTGCGCGGCCGCCTGCCGCCTCCGGAGATCTTCCATGAGATCCTGGAACACCGCTGGTACCTGTCCGAGGAGGCGGGCCGCGACGTCGGCACCACCGCCGCTGCCGAGTCCTACTTCGCCACCGTCCTGCCCGCCGTCCCCCAGTCGCTCAGTACCGGGGAAACCGGCCCAGCTGGCGAAACGTCCGGCGACTGAGATGCTGATGAGCTGGCGGCGAGCAATTGCGCGCAGTGGATGAGGCCCACGTGACTGTAGGCCTGCGGGTGGTTGCCCAGCGAGCGCTCTTCGACCGGGTCGTATTCCTCGGGCAGCAGCCCGGTCGGGCCGACGGTGTCGACAAACTGGGCGAACAGCTCCTCGGCGTCAGCGCGCCTGCCGGTGAGCAGATAGGCCTCGATCATCCATGTGGTGCACAGGTGGAATCCGGCTTCCGCACCGGGGAGCCCGTCGTCGCCGCGGTAGCGGTACACCGTACTGCCGGAGCGCAGTTCGGCTTCGACCGCGCTGACCGTGGCCTGGAACCGGGGGTCGGCCGGGTCGAGCAGTCCGGACAGGCCGATGTGCAGGCTGGCCGCGTCCATGTCGGTCGCGCCGTACGCGGCGGTGAACGCCTGCGCCCGGTCGTTCCAGCCCTGGGTGAGCACGTCGGCCGCGATCGCGTCGCGCAGGCCGGGCCAGGACGCGTCTGCCGCGGCGCCGTAGGCCTCGCCGATACGCAGCGCCCGGTCGATGGCCAGCCAGCACATGACCTTGGAATGAACGTGATGCCGGGGGATCTGGCGTGCTTCCCAGATACCGTGATCGGGCTCGTGCCAGCGGCGTGCGACGGCTTCGCACATGGCCCGGACTAGCTGCCAGTCGGCATCCTCGAGGTAACCGCGGCGGCCGGCCAGTTCCCCGATCAGCTCCACCACCGGGCCGAACACATCGAACTGGACCTGCTGGTTGGCCAGGTTCCCCACCCGGACCGGACGGGATCCGGCGTATCCGGGCAGCGTGTCGATGACCGCCTCCGGGCCGAGAGCACTACCATCCAGGGCGTACACCGGCCGCAGCCGCTCGGGCCCGGGCAGGCCGCCCAGCACGGTGCGCACCCACCGCAGGAACGCCGCGGCCTCGGCGGACGAGCCGAGCTTGACCAGGGCGTTCGCGGTCATCGCACCGTCGCGTAGCCAGCAATACCGATAGTCCCAGTTCCGGATGCCGCCGATCTGCTCGGGCAGCGACGTGGTGGCCGCTGCCATGATCGCACCGGTGCTGGTGTCGCACAGCGCTCGCAGGGTCAGCGCGGACCGGCCGACGAGGCTGGTCTGCACCGACGGCAGGGACAGGCCCGCGAGCCACCGCGACCAGTGGGCGCCGGACAGCGCGCGGCGCCGGCCCTCGGGCATGGGATGCGCGGCCAGGTCAGCGGTGCCGCAGCGCAGTTCCAGCACTACCGGGCGGCCCGGCTGGGGTACCACCACCGCGCGGGCCGACTCGTGGCCGCCGTCCTGGACGATCTGCCAGGTCACGCCCGCAGAACGCAGCACGATCGGGTCGGACGTGCCGGTGACCGCCAGCCCGTCGGGCATCGCCGCGAGCCCCACCGCGACCTGCCCGAACTCAGGCCGGGGGGCGAACTCCACCACCGCCGGGGTGGAGCCGCTGATCACCCGGATCAGGTCCGTGCGGTGGCGCGGCGTGTGATGGTCGAGATAGTCGGTCACCAGCAGCCCTGGCCACCGGGTCTCCAGTGCCATCGTGCCGGGCACGTACCGCTGCCCGAGCGGCAGCGCGTCGCGTTGTGGCCTGATGGAGAAGTGCCCCGCGGTGGGGCCGCCGAGCAGTTCGGCGAACACCGCCGCCGAGGCGGGGCCTGGGGCACACTGCCAGCACATCCGCGCGTTCGGCGTGACCAGGGCGACCGTACGCCCGTTGCCGAGCATGGACAGCCGTTCGATCGGCGGCGCCTGCGTACCGTACAGCCAGGCGACGCGCTCCTCCCACAGGAAGGACAGCACGGCGGCGACCTCGGCGCAGCCGGCGATCCGGTGCCGGGCCAGCGTCGGACCGGCGCCTACCTTGATCCCGAGATCGGGGCCGGACAGCTTGACGAACACCTCTTCGGCGCTCACGTCGTCGCCGACGAAGAGCGCCGACATGGCACCGCCGGAATGCCGCAGCGCTTCAAGCGCCTCGCCCTTGTCGGTCCGCACCACCGACATCTCGAGAACCTTGTCGCCCTCGGTGACCTGGACGCCATCCCAGGAACCAGGGCCTGCTCCCACCCTGGCGAGTATCCGCGCGGCGACCTGCGCAGGCGCCTGCCGCACATGGACGGCAACGCTGGCGGGCTTGATCTCCAGGAGCACGCCGTCCGCGCCGTTGACCATCCGGCGCAGGGTGCTGGTCAGCCTGCGGTGCAGCGTGCGGGCGCGTTCGTCAAGTGCGTGCAGGAACCCGATGTCGAACTCCGAACCGTGGCTGCCGACCAGGTGGACCTCGGACGGCAGCCGGGACATCACGGCGAGCTCGCGCAGAGCGCGGCCGGAGATCACAGCGGCGGTCGTCTCCGGCAGGCCCGCCAGCGACCGGAGCGCAGCCACCGCCTCCGGCAGGGGCGGCACGGAGAACGGATCGGCGGTGATCGGCGCGAGTGTCCCGTCGTAGTCGCACGCCACCAGCAGGCGCGGCTGCCTGGCCAGTTCGGCCAGGGCCTGCCGGAGTCCGGCGTCCAGCGCGGCGATGGCCGGCCCCTGGCCGGGCTCCGCGCCGGACCGCGGGCTGGCGGCGGTCCGGACAGTGCTAGCTAAGGTCGCAGGGCTAGCCAAGGTCACAGGGCTAACCAAGGTCGCGGTGCTAACCGGGGTCGCAGTGCTAACCGGGGTCGCAGTGCTAACCGAGGTCATGGCCACTCCTGCGGTTCGGTATCAGCGGAAGGAGCCTGCGGTGAGCCCGGACACGATACGGCGCTGCGCGAACAGGACCAGCAGGGCGATCGGGATGGACACGATGACGACGGCCGCGTCGATAAGGTTGTAGAAGACCTGGAACTGGCTCTCGCCGAAGGTGACGATCGCCAGCGGCGCGGTGAAGTGGCCGGTCGTGCGCAGGAACGAGATGGCGAAGGCGAAGTCGTTCCAGGCCAGGATGAACGACAGGATCGCCGCGGTGAACACGGCCGGGATGGCCACCGGGATGACGACCCGGCGCAGCGTCTGCAGCCGGGTCGCGCCGTCCATCAGCGCGGCTTCCTCCAGTTCGGCGGGGATCTGCTGGAAGAAGTTCTTGAGCAGCCAGGTGGTCAGCGGCAGCGTGTACACCAGGTAGACGATGATCAGCGGGTAGATGTTGTCGAGGATGTGCAGGTCATCAAGGAGCAGGTAGAGCGGCCCGATCATGGCCAGCACCGGGAAGAACCCGGCCAGCAGGATGAAGCCGAGGATCGCCCCGGCGCCGCGGATCTGCAGCCGGGCCAGCGCATAGCCGGCCAGCGAGCCGACGATGATCGTCACTACCGTCGTGCCCAGCGCCACGATGAGGCTGTTGACCAGCGGGGCGAGGAAGTGCTGCTGGCTGAACACGTTGGGGTAGGCGCTGAACGACAGGTGCGAGGGGATGATCCCGTTGCCGCCGCCCACCCCGGCCGCGACCTGGCTGTTCGACTCCAGCGAGGTGCGCAGGATCCAGTAGAAGGGGAACAGCGCGACCAGTACGACGACGCCCACGGCGAGGTAGAACAGCGCTCCCCTGACGGCTTTGCGGCGGTCCCGCCGGCGGCGGATCGTCCGGATGGCCAGCGGCTGGCGGCCTTCGAGAATGGTCATGTCTGCGGCCTCAGGAAGCGCACGTATCCGGCGGAGATGACCAGCGCGATCACCACCAGCAGCATCGAGATCGCGCCGCCGGCGCCGAAGTCGGTCTTGATGATGAACGTCTGGTAGTTGAGGAAGGACAGCGTCTCGGTCGAGGTGCCGGGGCCGCCGCCCGTCATGATGTAGATGACGTCGAAGACGAGCAGCGCCTGCAGGGTGCGGAAGATGAGCGCCACCGCAAGCGCGGGCTTGAGCATCGGGAGCGTCACCCGGCGGAAGGTCTGCCAGGCCGAGGCGCCGTCGATCCGCGCCGCCTCGTAGACCTCATGGGGTATGACCTGCAATCCAGCCAGCAGGATGATCGCCACGAACGGGATGTTCTTCCACGAGTCGGCCACGAAGATGGCCGCCCAGGAGCGCCACACGCTGGCGTTCAGCCAGGTGAGGCTGGACCAGGCGGGGTGGATCGCGCCCAGGAAGTAATCCACGAAGCCGGCCCGCGGGTCGAACATGGTCTTCCACAGCATCGCGGACACCACCGTGGGGACCGCCCAGGGGATCAGGATCGAGGCCCGCAGCAGCCCGCGGCCGCGGAACTTGCGGTGCATCATCAGGGCCAGGGCCAGGCCGACCACGACGTCGAAGGCGATCGTCACGGCGGTGAAGACGAGCGTGCGTTCGAGCGCGGCCACCCAGCCGGAACGGGAGCTGACCAGGTTGGTGTAGTTCTGGCCGCCCACGAACTTGTGCGGCAGGCTGCCGTAGCTGAGGTTGTCGAAGTGGAACGAGTTCCACAGATTGGCGATCAGCGGGTAGGCGGTGACCGCGAGCAGCAGGATCACGGTCGGCGCCACCAGCAGGTAGCCGAAGCGGCGGTCAGCCGCCTTGCGGGAGGCCGCCCGGCGGGGCGGCCGGCCCGTAAGGGCCAGCCGCTCGCGCACGGGCATTCCGGTCGCCATCAGGCCATCGCTTCCCAGAGCGCTCCTGAGAGCCTCATGTACTCAGGAGCCTGGGGTGGCACTGGCGTCATGGCTGATGGTCGACGTGCCGGCCTTCAGCGCCTGCGCGGCCGCCGACGAGGATGGGGAGGCGTACACCGAGGAGAACAGCGTCTGCAGGTCGGCGGAGACGTTCAGGTAGTTCGGGTTCACCGGCCGCGGCGCGGCGAAGTTGTTCAGTGTCTTGACGTTCTGGAAGTAAGGCGCCTTGGCGTACAACGCGGAGGTATAAGCCGACGGCAGCGAGGGCGGGTCGCCGGTGACCTCGGCGCGAACGGTCTCCACCGGCGCGCTGGTCAGGTACTGGATCAGCTTCCAGGCCGCCGCGGCGTGCGCGCTCTTCGCGTTGATGGCAAGCATCTCGCCGCCGAGCGCCGCGGCCGGCGTGCCGCCTGGTCCGGCCGGGAACGGGATGTAACCCACGTGGCCCTTGACCGGCGCCGCGGTGGCCAGCGACTCCACGAACGGGTAGTCGATGGCGAACGCCGCGTGCCCGGCGACGAACTCCTGCTCCACCTGGCCTTCCTGCCATCCGGTCACCGCGGTCGGGGCGATGTGGCTCACGTAGACGGCGTTGTGCAGCCAGTTCAGCGCGGCCACGTTGCCGGGGGTGTCGACGTTCGACGGGGTGAGCTTGCCGCCGAACGCGGAGTCCACCGTCAGGAACGCGGTGATCGCGCCCTCGTACTTGGCCGCCTCGAAGGCCAGGCCCTCCTTCAGCGAGTGATCCGCTTTCATGGCCGCCTCCGCGTCGGACACCACCTGGGCCGGGCTGGTCGGCGGGGTCTTGATCAGGTCGGTGCGGTAGAACAGCCCCTCGGGGTTGTCGAACCAGGGGATGGCGTACGCCGTGCCGTTGAAGGTGCCGGCCGCGGCGCCGAGCGCGAAGTACTGGCCCATGACCGGGTGGAACTTGGTCAGCGGCAGAGCCCAGCCTGCCTGGGCGAACTTCGCCGGGTACGTCACGTCGGATTCGAAGACATCGGGGGTGGCCGAGCCGGCCGTGAAGGACTGCTCAAGCTGAGACAGGTAGGTGGTCGAGTCCGACGACAGCACGTCGGTGTTGACCTTGATGTTGGGGTTCGCCTTCTCGAACGCGTCGATGGCCTTCTGCGTCTGCGCGCCCTCCGGGCCGAGCCCGGACTCGGCGAACACGATCGTCTGCTTGGCCGTCGCGGACACCGGCTTACCCGGGCCCGAGCTGCTGCACCCGGCGGCGGTCAACCCCATGACGGCCCCGACTGCCGCCACCGCAAACACCTTTGATCTATACGGCCACGCCATGGTGGCCACCTCCTTCGGGCTCGCCAGCTGGCTAATCAATGTGTATGCATACGTGTTATACTCTCATGTTATGTAGGGGTCAACAGCAGATGTCGTCCAGGTTTCGGGCGAGGGGCGCAAGGACACGCGGGGGCTGGGCCCCTGGTCGTTTCGGCACCGGGACCTGACCGTGGACCAGGCGATACACGAGCGGGAGACCGCCAGCTAGCCCGCACGTGACCGCGATTGAGTGGCCTGGAACCGTTCGGAATAAAAAATCTTTCATCTTCCTAACGGTTCCACCCCGAACCCGTCGCATCGCAGCTCAGCGTGGCGCTTGGGGCGCAGCCGGGGGGGACGCTATGACATCTGTCATGCGACGCTGATGAGACCCCGCACTGCCTGGTGCCTGGCGCATGCGCAAGGCTGGTCGCTGACGAACTAACGAGGGTGGCCTGGGGGCACGATATGACCAATCGCACGGGGACGCAGGACAGCCAGTCCGCCAGCGGGGCGGACCGCGGGCGATCGCGGCCGGGCGGAGGCCTGTTCGCCGCGCTCGGCCGCATGGTGACCCAGCATCCATGGCTGGTGATCGGGGCATGGATCATCGCCGCGGTGGCGGTCATCGCCACCGCGCCGGCCCTGCCGACGACGTCCAACGAGGCGAGCTTCCTGCCCAGCAGCTACGAATCGATCAGGGCCCAGAACCTCCAGGACCAGGCGTTCCCGCAGGCTGGGCACGTGGACGCCACAGCGGCGATCATCGTGTTCGCCCGCTCCGGCGGCCAGCCCTTGACCTCTGCCGACAAGGCGAAGGTCGCCTCGGTCGCGAGCACGCTGAACAGCAAGCACATCGCGAACATCCTGCGCGTCACCGCCGGTCCCGTATCGCCGAACGGCCTGGTCCAGACCGCGGCCGTCGCCATGGACAACAGCATCGTCAACGGCAGCGGGACGCAGGCCGGCGACGCGGTCAAAGCGCTGCGTTCCGATATCAGGCCGCTGATGACCGGCAGCGGGCTGTACGAGGGCATCACCGGCGCCGCGGCACAGCAGCTTGACAGCCAGCAGTCCGGCAACAAGGCCGAAGCGATCGTGCTGCTCGCCACGCTGCTGCTGATCCTCATCCTGTTGCTGATCATCTTCCGGAGCCCGATCGTCGCGCTGATGCCGATCATCACGATCGCGATTGTCGCCGAGGTCGCGCAGGGGCTGATCGCCGATGTCAACAGCGCACTGAACCTCAACGCCAACAGCGAGACGACCGTGATCCTCATCGTCGTGCTGTTCGGCATCGGAACTGACTACATCCTGTTCCTGATGTTCCGCTACCGGGAACGGCTGCGCGCCGGGGACAGCCCGAAGCAGGCCGTGGCGACCGCGGTCGAACGGGTCGGCGAGGTCATCGCCTCGGCGGCCGGCGTCGTGATCGTCGCGTTCCTCGCCCTGCTGCTGTCCTCGCTGAGCATCTTCCGCTCGCTGGGCCCGACGCTGGCGATCGCCGTCGCCGTCACGCTGATCGCCGCGCTCACGCTGATCCCCGCCGTGGCCACGCTCCTCGGGACGCGCGTGTTCTGGCCGTCCAAGTCGTGGCAGCGCGAGCCGGAAGGCGCCCGGTTCGCCGCCATCGGCCGCGCGCTCGGGAGGCGGCCCGCCGTTTTCGCGGGGGTCGCCGGCCTGGTGCTGGTGGCGCTGGCGGTCGGCTCCTTCAGCTTCAACCCGACGTTCGACCTGTCGTCGGCCGGCATCCCGTCGAAGGCGGAATCGGAGGTAGCTCTCCACGTGCTGGAGAAGGGGCTGCCGCCGGGCGCGACCGACCCGACGCAGGTGTTCCTGCACGCGACGTCGGGCACGCTGACCGCCGCGCAGGTCACTGGCTACGGGGCGAAGCTGAAGACC
>DASXME010000083.1:0-6008 GCA_036495825.1 Streptosporangiaceae bacterium | reverse complement strand
GCGGTCCGCGACGCGCTCAGCTCGGCCATGGCGGTGCACGCCTCCACCCGGGAGCGGCTGCCCTACCTCAGCTCCTTCTACGAGAAGATCTTCAGCCGGGTCCCGGCGCCGGCCACCGTCAGGGATCTTGCCTGCGGGCTCAACCCGCTGGCCGTGCCCTGGATGGGGCTATCCGCGTCGACCGTGTACCTGGCCTCGGACATCGGCGGCCGCCTGGTCGAGTTCGTGGACCAGGCGCTGACCGAGTTGCGCACGCCGCACGAGGCCGGGCTGGCCGACCTGGTCGACCAGCCGCCGGCCGGCCCCGCCGACCTGACGCTGCTGCTCAAGACCGTGCCCAGCCTGGAGCGCCAGCGGCCGGGGGCCGGCTGGGACCTGATCGACGCGATCGACTCGCCGGTGATCGTGGTCACGTTCCCGACCAGGTCACTGGGCCAGCGCGCCAAGGGGATGTTCCAGACCCATTCGGCGGCGTTCGAGGCGCAGGCCGCCGAGCGGTCCTGGCGGTTCGACCGGCTGGAGATCCCGGGCGAGCTGATCTACCTCGTGCGCAAGTAAGAGGCTTATCAGCCGCGGCCGGTCAGCGCCGGGTCGGCCAGGCCGAGTTCGGCGAAGCCGCGGCCGCGCAGCAGGCAGGAGTCGCACGTCCCGCAGGCGCGGCCCGCCTCATCCGGGTCGTAGCAGCTGTGCGTCAGCGCGTAGTCCACGCCCAGCGCCAGGCCGCGCTCGATCGTCTGCGCCTTGGTCAGGTCGATCAGCGGGGTGTGGATCCGCAGCCGCTGGGTTCCCTCCACCCCCGCCTTGGTCGCGAGGTTGGCCATCTGCTCGAACGCCCGGATGAACTCCGGCCGGCAGTCCGGATAGCCGCTGTAGTCCAGCGCGTTCACCCCGATGAACACGTCGTCGCAGCCCAGCGTCTCGGCCCAGGCCAGCGCGAAGGACAGGAACACCGTGTTGCGGGCCGGCACGTAGGTGACGGGGATGTCCGAGCCTAGATCTTCGGCGCGGTCGTGGTGCGGCACGGCGATGTCGTCGGTCAGCGCCGAGCCGCCGAACACCCGCAGGTCGATCTCGGCGACCACGTGCCGGGCGGCCCCCAGCGCGGCGGCCACCCGGCGCGCCGCGTCCAGCTCGACGTCGTGCCGCTGTCCGTAGCTGAAGCTGAGCGCGTACGGCAGATAGCCCTCGTCCCTGGCGATCGCCAGCACCGTGGCCGAGTCCAGCCCTCCGCTGAGCAGCACCACCGCCGGCCGGCCGGTCATCACGCCCTCCTCATGCCGTTCGATGCCCACCCGAGGAAAGCTACCCGCTCGGTAGCAGCGGTCGGACATAACGGAGAGTCAGCGTGCGCCACCGTTAGGGATGCTAATGTTTTGAACGATGCTGCGCGCGCTGCTCCTCCTTAGCGGCCGCGGCGGGGGCCGATAACGGCCGGCTCCCTCGCCGCGGAGCCCTGGCGTGCACGCTGGCCGCGTTCGCATCGATGAGGGAGCAGTACCTTCCATGCACATCACCCAACAGCCCAGCGGCATGCCCTGCCACCGTTACGCGCCGTTCAAGCCCGTCGATCTGCCCGACAGGACCTGGCCGGGCAACGCCATCACCGCGGCGCCGCGGTGGCTGTCCACCGACCTGCGGGACGGCAACCAGGCGCTGATCGACCCGATGAACCCGGCGCGCAAGCGGCAGATGTTCGACCTGCTGGTCACCATGGGTTACAAGGAGATCGAGGTCGGCTTCCCGTCGGCCAGCCAGGCCGACTTCGACTTCGTACGGGACCTCATCGAGGGCGGGCACATTCCGGATGACGTGCAGATCTCCGTGCTCACCCAGGCGCGCGACGAGCTGATCGAGCGGACCGTGCAGTCGCTGGCCGGCGCGCCGCGGGCCAGCGTGCACCTGTACAACGCGACCGCGCCGCTGTTCCGGCGGGTGGTATTCGGCATCGATCGCGACCAGTGCAAGGCGCTCGCGGTGGACGGGACCAGGTCGGTGATGAAGTACGCCGAGGCGTACCTGCCGGGCTGCGCGTTCGGCTACGAGTACTCGCCGGAGATCTTCGTGGATACCGAGCTGGACTTCGCCGCCGAGGTCTGCGCCGCGGTGATGGACGTCTGGCAGCCGGGACCGGACCGGGAGATCATCCTCAACCTGCCGTGCACGGTCGAGCGGTCCACGCCGAACGTGTACGCCGACCAGATCGAGTGGATGAGCCGGTCGCTGCCGCACCGCGAGCACGTCTGCCTGTCGGTGCACACGCACAACGACCGGGGCACCGCGGTGGCCGACGCCGAGCTCGCGGTGATGGCCGGCGCCGACAGGATCGAGGGCTGCCTGTTCGGCAACGGCGAGCGGACCGGCAACGTCTGCCTGGTCACGCTGGGCATGAACCTGTTCAGCCAGGGCATCGACCCGATGATCAACTTCTCCGACATCGACGAGATCCGGCGGACCGTCGAGTACTGCAACCAGCTCCCGGTACACCCCCGGCATCCGTACGCGGGGGAGCTGGTCTACACCGCTTTTTCCGGGTCGCATCAGGACGCGATCAAGAAGGGCTTCGAGGCGTTCTCGGCCGCCGCGGCTGCGGCGGGCCGGCCGCCCGCCGAGATGCCGTGGGGGGTGCCCTACCTGGCCATCGACCCGCAGGATGTGGGCCGCACCTACGAGGCCGTGATCCGGGTCAACTCCCAGTCGGGCAAGGGCGGCGTGGCCTACATCATGAAGGCCGAGCACCAGCTGGACCTGCCGCGCCGGATGCAGATCGAGTTCTCCCGGCTGGTCCAGGCGCGGACCGACATGGCGGGCGGGGAGGTGACCCCGGCGCAGATGTGGGACATCTTCGGCGCCGAATACTTCGGGCCTGGCCCGCTGGCGCTGCTCGATCACTACACCTCGGCGGCGGTGGAGTCCAAGGACGCGCTGACCGTGGAGGTGCGGGTGGACGGCGAGGCGCGGCTGCTCGAGGGGATCGGCAACGGCCCGATCTCGGCATTCTGTGACGCGCTGGGCTCGGTCGGCATCGGCGTCCGCGTGCTGGACTACGCCGAGCACGCGATGTCGGCCGGCAGCGACGCGCAGGCCGCCGCCTACGTGGAGTGCGAGGTTGGCGGGCAGACGCTGTGGGGGATCGGGATCGACGGCAACACGGTGACCGCCTCGATGCGCGCGGTCCTGTCCGCCGTCAACCGCGTCCGTCGCCTGTAGCCGCGGCCTGGTGCGCGCCGGGCCGGCCCGGCGCGCACCGTTATGGGCGCCGGGGCGGGAGAATGGACGGGTGAGCCTCTACCGCGACGAGGGCATCGTGCTGCGCACCCAGAAGCTGGGCGAGGCAGACCGCATCATCACCCTGCTCGCCCGCAGGACCGGCCGCATCCGCGCGGTGGGCAAGGGCGTGCGGCGGACGAAGTCGCGGTTCGGCGCCAGGCTGGAGCCGTTCACGCACGTGGATCTGCAGCTCTACGAGGGCCGCTCGCTCGACATCATCACTCAGGCGGAGACGATCAGGCCGTACGGGGAGCAGCTGTCGGGCGACTATCCGCGGTACACGTCGGGCGTCGCGATGCTGGAGACGGCCGAGCGGTTCACGCCGGAGGAGAAGGAGCCGGCCCTGCGCCAGTTCCTGCTGCTCGTCGGCGGCCTGCGAACGCTCGGCGGCGAAGAGCACGACCCCCGGCTGGTGCTCGACGCATACCTGCTGCGCTCGCTCTCGGTGGCCGGCTACGCGCCGGCCCTGGAGGAGTGCGCGCTGTGCGGCGCCCGGCAGGAGGGCGCCGGGGGGACCGGCGCGCCCGGCGAGTCCGGCTACGGGCGGCCGCGCGCGTTCTCGGTCGCGGCCGGCGGGCTGGTCTGCCGGACCTGCCGCCCGCCGGGCAGCGCGACGCCGGCCGGTCCCACGGTGGGCCTGATGGGCGAGCTGCTGCGCGGCGACTGGCCCGCCGCGGACGCCAGCGAGCAGCGGCACCGGGTAGAGTGCAGCGGCCTGGTGGCTGCCTACCTGCAGTGGCATCTGGAGCACTCGATCCGGTCGCTGAAACACGTGGAGCACGTATGAACAGGCCGGTGCGGCCGGTGCGGCCGCCCGATCCGCATCCGGACGGCGTCCGGCCGCCGGCCATCCCGGCCGACCTGGTGCCCCGGCACGTAGCCCTGGTGATGGACGGGAACGGCCGCTGGGCCAAGGCGCGCGGGCTGCCGCGCACCGAGGGGCACAAGCGCGGCGAGGCCGCGCTGTTCGACGTGATCATGGGCGCGATCGAGCTCGGCATCCCGTACCTGTCGGCCTACGCCTTCTCCACCGAGAACTGGCGCCGCTCGCCGGACGAGGTGCGTTTCCTGATGGGCTTCAACCGCGACGTCATCCACCGGCGGCGCGACGAGTTCCACGAGATGGGCGTGCGGGTCAGGTGGGCCGGCCGGCACCGGCGGCTGTGGCGCAGCGTCATTGCCGAGCTCGAGTACGCCGAGCGGCTGACGGCGCACAATTCCGTGCTCACGCTGCAGTTCTGCGTGAATTACGGCGGCCGGGCGGAGATCGCGGACGCCGCGGCGGCGATCGCGGCCGACGTCGCCGCGGGCAAGCTCAGCCCAGATAAGGTCAACGAGCGGATATTCGGCCGCTATCTTGACGAGCCGGGTATTCCGGACGTCGACCTGTTCGTCCGATCGTCGGGCGAACAGCGCATATCCAATTTCCTGCTCTGGCAGTCCGCCTATGCCGAGTTGGTGTTTCTTGACACGCTCTTCCCCGATTTTGACCGTCGCCACCTGTGGCGGGCCTGCGAGATTTACGCGTCCAGGGACCGTCGATACGGTGGTGCAGAACCCGGCTCTGACCTGGGATTTCCGGTGGCCAGATAGTCGTCCAGGCTTACCGTCGCCGACCATTGAAACACAATCGTTTTCTTAACGGTGCGTAATACTCCGCAGCGCTGGGTACCCCTGAGAACCGGATGATCTAACCATTCTCAGGGGGATCGATGGGACGCGGTGCCGCGGTATGCATCATCGGTGCGGCCACGTTTGGGATTCTGGGAGCAGCAAACGGAAGCCAGGCGGCGCTAGCGGCGCCTGCGGGCAATCAAGGGACGCGTTCTCTTCCCGCGCGGTCATCCACCGAGACCAAGCGCGTTGATTACAACGGCTATGAGTTCAGCGTTCCGGCGAACTGGCCGGTGTACCAGCTAGGCCGCGATTCGACCCAGTGCGTCCGTTACGACGTCAGCGCGGTGTACCTGGGCACCCCGGGACAGGACCAGCAGTGCCCGGCCCACCTGGTCGGCCAGGCGGACACGGTGAGCATCACCGGCCGGACGGCCGGAGGCTCTGCTGCGGGTGCTGCCGTGGGCGCCGGGGTGGGTGCTGGCGCGGTGGGTGCTGGCGCGGACGACGGCGGGGGGCAGCCGGTCGCGGTGCACCAGGCCGCGGCGGCCAGCGCCCTGTCGGTGAGCGTGACCTACGGCCCGGATCCCAGCCTGGTGCAGCAGGTCGTGGACAGCGTCCGCCCGGCTGGCCCAGCCGGCGCATCGTCGGTGCCGCAGTCGGCCAAGGGGGGAGCCGGGACGGCGGAGCCGTCGGCGGTGCCGCAGTCGGCCAGCGCGGCAGGGGTGCCGTCGGCCAAGGCGTCGGCGTCGGCTAAGCCGGCCACCGCGGCCAGTGCGGCCAGTGCGGCCAGTGCGGCCGGTGCGCACTCGGCGGGGGGTGCATCGGCCCCAGCGGTGGTGCCATCGGCGACCCCGGCGGCGCCATCGGCGACCCCCGCGTCCAAGCCCTCCGCGTCCAAGCCCTCCGCGGCCAAGCCTCTGGCGACGGCAGCTCCAGTTCCGGGCGCGAGCAAGACGCCGCAGCCGGCCTCGACGGTCAAGCTGGTTGTGCGGAAGGTCATGCCGCTGCCCGGATTCGACACGTGCACGGCGCCGTCGCTGCAGGCGATGAAGGCCTGGCGGAAGGCGTACTCCACCGCCGCCATCTACATCGGCGGAACGGAGATGGGCTGCGGCTACGGCAAC
>DASXME010000082.1:0-4341 GCA_036495825.1 Streptosporangiaceae bacterium | reverse complement strand
GGGCCCTGCGCGCCGTGGCCCATCCGATCAGGCTGTCGCTGATCGGCGTGCTGCGGCGGGAAGGTGCCCTGACCGCCACCCAGGCCGGCCAGCTGATCGGCGAGAGCTCGGCGAGCTGCTCGTTTCACCTGCGGCAGCTCGCGAAGTACGGCCTGGTGGAAGAGGCGGGCGGCGGCAAGGGCCGCGAGCGCCCCTGGCGGGCCACCACGATGTTCATGGCCTGGCCCGAGGTGGCCGAAGGTCCCGAGGCGGCCGCCGCTTCCAGCATGCTCAACAAGGTGCTCGCCGAGCGGTACTTCGAGTTCCTGATGCGCTGGCTTGCGGCCAAGCCGGGCGAGCCCGAGGAGTGGCAGCGCGCCGCGCACTTCGGCGACACGATGCTGTACGTCACCGCGGATGAGCTGACCGGCCTGGCCGGCGAGGTGCAGGCGATGACCGACCGCTACCTGGAGCGCCAGCTCCACCCGGAGCTGCGGCCGCCGGGCGCGCGCCCCATCACCTACCTGCACCTGGCCTTCCCCGGCGACCTCTCCGGCGCCGCGCAACACCCCTCAGCGCAAGACCAAGACCGAGGTGACCAAGACCCGCAGCACCCAGCGGACGCAGGCCAGTGAGCCCCCGGGCCAGGGCGGCGGCCGCCCGCCTCGGGTCGCTCATCCCCGCGCTACTCCGCGAGCAGCGGCAGTTCCGGCGCTACTGGAGCGCGGCCACGATCTCGATGTTCGGCGACCAGATCTCGTCGATCGCGCTGCCGCTGACCGGCGTGCTGGTGCTGCACGCGAGCGCCGCGGAGATGGGTTACCTCACCGCCATCGTCTGGCTGCCCAGCCTGCTGTTCGCGATGCCGGCCGGCGCCTGGGTGGACCGGCTGGGCCGGCGGCGGGAGATCATGATCGCCGCCGACATCGGCCGCGCGGCGCTGCTGGCGACCGTGCCGGCCTGCTACGCGCTGCACGTGCTCACCCTGGCCCAGCTGTACGGCGTCGCGTTCGGCGCAGGCACGCTGAGCATCTTCTTCACGGTCAGCGACGGCCCGCTGTTCGTTGCCGTGGTGCCCGAAGGAAGTTACGTCGAGGGCAATTCGCTGGTCTACGGCAGCCGCGCATTCTCCTTCGTCGGCGGCCCGAGCCTGGGCGGCCTGCTCGTCCAGCTGCTCGCCGCGCCGTTCGCGGTCGCCGCCGATGCCCTCTCGTTCCTCGGCTCGGCGTTGTTCCTGCGCAAGGTCAAGGCCGTCGAGGCACCCCCCGCCACCAGCGGCAAGGGCTCGGTCACCGCGGGCGCCAGGTTCATCATGGGTGCGGGCACCAGCTCGGGCATCGTCCGGGCGTCGCTGTCGGCGGTCTCCGTGATCAACTTCTTCACGTTCGTGTTCTCGGCGCTCTTCGTCCTGTACGCCACCAGGTCGCTGCACGTACGGCCGGGCCTGCTCGGCCTGGTCCTCGGCGCCGGCGCGGTCGGCAGCGTCCTCGGCTCGCTGATCACCGGCCGGCTGGCCCGCCGGGTCGGCATCGGCTGGGCGTACGTGATCGGCTGCGTGCTGTACCCCGCGCCGCTCGCCCTGGTGCCGCTGGCCGGCGGTCCGCTCCCGGTCGTGCTGGGCCTGCTGTTCCTGGCCGAGTTCCTGTCTGGCTTCGGCGTGATGGTGCTGGACATCAGCATCGGCTCGATCTTCGCGGCGGTGATCCCCGGTGACCTGCGGGCACGGGTGTCCGGAGCATTTCAGGCCGTCAACTACGGAACGAGGCCGCTAGGTGCCCTGCTCGGCGGCACGCTCGGAACGCTGATCGGCCTGCGGCCCACGCTCTGGATCGCGGTCGCCGGCGCGGTCACCGGGTTCATCTGGCTGCTGCCCTCGCCGCTGCCCCGGTTCCGCATGCCCGCCGACACCCCGGCCGGCACCCCGGCCGGCACAGCCGAGCCGGCCGCTACATCGTCGCAGCAACCGGCCGGGTGATCGCGCCGCTCACCCGCGCGGTCCAGCGGGCCAGCACCTCGTCGAGCCGTCCCAGATCGGACTCGAACACCGCGAGCCCAGGCGTGGGCACCGTCGCGCCCAGCTCGATCAGCAGCGGCCGCAGGTGAACCTCCACCGCCAGCGCATGATCCGGGTGCTTCATCACCAGCAGCGGCAGCGCCACCGTGGAGCTGAGCGCCCGGTAGCCGAGCCGGTCGAGAAATACCTTGAGCAGGCCGCTGTAGGTGCCCTTGAAGACCGGGCTCGCCACCAGCAGCACGTCGGCGGCGAGCACAGTCTCGACCGCATCCTCGATCACCGCCGAAGGCTGCGGCAGCAGCAGCCTGCAGGCCAGGTCCGACAGGTCGATGGTCTGATGCTGCGCCTCCACTCCCGTGGCGGCGATGACCGCGCGGGCGGCAGCCAGGGCCACCGTCCTCGTCCGCGATTCGGCTTTCGGATTTCCAACGAGAGTGACAAAAAGCACTAAATTTCCTCCGAACGATGAATGGTAATCATCTAGTCGCCGACACCGGCTGCCATGCCCCGCTCGCCGCCGCACGGCCGGGCCAGCGCGGCTCGAGCCGGGGGATCAGGCGCCCGCGCCCGGGGAGTGGGCCGGGGCATCAGGCGCCCGCGCCCGGGGGATGGGCCGGGGAATCAGGCGCCCGCGCCTGGGGAGTGGGCCAAAGAACTGGCGCGGGCGCCTGAAGTATCGACCGGCCAGGCGCGGCAACCCGCCGACCCTCATGCCAGCGGACCAGACCGCCCATCCGGGCCCCCGCTCGCCGCCTGATCACCGTGGCCGGTCTCATGAAACTATGATCAACTTTATTCTCTACTAAGTCAATCAAAAAAGTGTAATTTACCCCAACGCCCCCGCCGGGCTCGTGCGCCGTCCCGGCGCCGTCTCGCATACTGAGACGCGCCCGGCACTTATCATGCGCTGTGCCCATGGAATGCGTACAAATCACCCTGGATTTTGGTCATAGCGCGTGATAAGTCAAGATGATCATGGCGCGCTGGGATCAACGGGTCAGGAGTGACCCAGGGGATGGCCGGCCGGGTCAGGGGGGCGGTCGGCCGCGCGGCGATGCTGCGGGGCGCGGCGGCAAGGCGGTCAAGGGCACATCGACACCCACCCGTGGCGGTGAAAGCGCCACCGACCGCCTTGGCTGGCTTCATCGGCAAGGGGGGCGGGGCGGTGGCCAGGCGGCGGGGTGGCCTGGCGGCCAGCAGTGGCGCGGTGCGGGCCACGGTTACCCCCCGGTGGGTCAGGTGACGGTGAAACTGTTGCCGGCGGAGTTGAGGGGGGAGGTCAGGGGGGCGCCCGAAGATACGTGCGGGAAGGTTGCGATGACGCCGGTGATCGAGCCGGACTTCACGGTTGCGTTGGTCAGCTTCCAGTGGATGCTGGCTGGCGGGTAGGCGGCGCTCGGCTCTGCGATCCACTCGGCGCTGGTGTCGGTGCAGGCGGAGCAGCTTTCCTTGACGCTGAAGCTGTTCGCCGCGGTGGTGGCGTCGGTGACCTTCAGCGTGTAGGTCGTGCCGCTCTTGGTCACCGAGGTTGTGATCTTGTCGCCGGGGTGCACGGTGTCGCCCACGATGTGAACGCTGCCGGGAAACATCTCCCACCAGGTGAAGTAGGTGGGGGTACCGCCGGAGCAGTCGGTCAGGGTGCCGGCCTGCTCGACCGTGCTGCTGGTGAAGCCGTCGATGCCGACCCACAGGGCCAGCTCGGACGCCGTCGCGGTGCAACTGGCCGCGGGGACGGCCCACTGGCCTGAGGCCTGGCTGTAGGTATTGCCCGAGCTGTTGGTGTCGACGTAGCCGTACCAGCCGGTGACCTGCGGAGCACGGACACCCACGGTGCTGGCGCCGGCGGCCGGGCTGGCGGCCGCGACCAGACCTAGGGCCAGCCCGCAGGTCGCTAACGTGCCGGTCAGGATCGAGCGAGAACGACGGGGCATGGCGCGTTGCCTCCCGGCGCGAGGCGACCGCCGATGGTCGCGGGTACGCCAAGGGTAACTTTGCCCCGCATTCGTGATCAATGCCGCGCGCGGCGCCGGTCAGCCGGGGACCGGTCAGCGGGGCCGCCGGTCAGCCGCGCGCCGGTCAGCCGCGCGCCTCTCAGCCGGGCGCGGGCGCCTCGATGGGGCGCGTGTGCAGCAGCAGCCGCGACGGCCGGTCCGCCGTGTGCCAGATCCGGTTGTGAGCGATCACGCCCTCGGTCTCGGTCACCATGTCGCCGCCGGTGCCCAGGTTGATGTCCACCTTGGGGAAGGCCGAGGAGGCGATCTCCAGCCGCAGCCGGTGCCCGGGCAGCAGCCGCAGGCAGGTGTCCCACATCGCGATGCTCACCTCGTACACCTCGTCCGGCGTGACCG
>DASXME010000081.1:0-4427 GCA_036495825.1 Streptosporangiaceae bacterium | reverse complement strand
CCGGTCGGTGGGCGGCGGCACCGCTGGTGGCGCACAACACGGAGTTCAGGTGCCAGCAGGTTCAGCGCCTCGAGGCGATCCGCGACCGCCGCACCCCGCCGGCCTTCGCGGAGATCGATCATGCGTCCGCTGAGGTCTACGAGCGCCACCGCCGCCAGAGCGCCAGCGCCGTGGCGGAAGCCAGCGGCCAGAGCGCCCAGGCGCTGATCGCCGGCCTGCGCGCCACGCCCGATGAGGACCTCCTCGATCCTGCCCGCAATCCCTGGCTGGCAGGCCGCCAGCTCTGGCTGCAGATCATCGTGCGCGGATTCTGGCACCCGACCGGGCATCTCGGCGACTATTACGTCGCACACGGACAGGCCGACCGCGCCGTCGCCCTGCAGGAACAGGCCGTCGCCTGGGCCGCTTACCTCCGGGCGCCGGACGCGGCACGCGGGATGGCCAGCTACAACCTGGCGTGCGCGCAGGCCCGCGCCGGACGCGCCGGCGATGCGTTCGACGCGCTGGCCGAGGCGGTCGCGCGCAACCCGGCCCTGCGGGCCAACGCGGCTCGCGATGCTGATCTAGGCTCGCTTCGTGCGGACGACAGGCTGGATGCGTTGCTCGGCAGCCCGTGAACGACGCGACTGACCCGGCCGCGCCGCCCGAGCCCGCGGTGGCCTGGTCCGTGATCGCGCGGGAGTGGGCCCGGATCGGAGTGACCGGGTTCGGCGGCCCGCCCGCGCATATTGCCCTGCTGCGCACGCTCTGCGTCGAGAAGCGGGGCTGGCTGCGGGCCGACGAGTTCGAGGACGGCATCGCGGCGACCAGCCTGCTGCCCGGGCCGACGTCGACCCAGCTCGCGATCTTTTGCGCGTGGCGGCTGCGCGGGGCACGCGGCGCAATCATGGGCGGGCTCTGCTTCATCGTGCCCGGCCTGGTCATCATCCTCGCGCTGTCGGCCTTGTTCCTGACCCATAACGCGCCCCGCTGGGTGCAGGGGGTCGCCGCCGGGGCGGGGGCGGGCGTGCCGGTGGTCGCGGTCGGCGCCGCGCTCGGCTTCCTGCCGGCCAGCTGGCAGCGGGTCAAGGCGTCGAGGGGGCGCCAGGTGCGCTGGGCGGCGTACCTGGCGGCGGGGGTGTTGTCCGCGGCGGCCGCCGGAGAGTACCTCGTCTTCGTCCTGCTGGCCTGCGGGCTGGCCGAGCTGGCGGCCCAGCGCCGCGGGTTGTTCGGCACCCGACCGCTGGCCATCGCGGGGCCGGCGCCTGCGCTGGCGCTGGCCACCGGAGGGGCGGGAGCACTCGGGGCGCTGGCGTGGGTGGCGCTGAAGGTGGGCGCCCTCTCGTTCGGAGGCGGGTTTGTCATTATTCCTTTGATGCAGCACGACGCGGTCAGCACGTACCACTGGATGACGAGCGCGCAGTTTCTCAACGCGGTCGCGCTGGGGCAGGTCACGCCGGGGCCGGTGGTGCTGACGGTCGCGGTCGTGGGCTACGCGGCCTGGGGGGTCAGCGGCGGCCTGATCGGGGCGGCGGTCGCGTTCGCGCCGTCGTTTGCCTTCGTGATCGCGGGCGCCCCGCATTTCGGCCGGCTGCGCGGCAGCGCCGGGGCCCAGGCGTTTCTCACCGGAGCGGGCGCCTGCGCGATCGGCGGGATCGGCGGCGCGGCGATCCCGCTGGCCGTCGGCCTGGCGCACCTGTGGCAGTTCGGGGTCACCGCCCTCGCGGCCGGCTGGCTGCTGGGCCTGCGCAAGGGAGTGGTCACCACGCTGCTGGGCTGCGGTGCGCTCGGCGCCATCGCCGCGTTCGCGCACGCGCCGCTGTCCTGACGCATCGCGCCGTCAGTCCCGGTCGAGGGCGAGCACGAGCTTGCCGGTGTTCTCGCCGGTGAACAGCATCGTCAGCACGTCGGGGAAGTCGCCGATGCTGCCGCGCACGACGTGCTCGCGGGAGATGAGCTCGCCGCTGCGGTACCAGCGCGCCAGCTCGGCCATGCCCTCGGCGTAGCGGTCGGCGTAGTCGAACACCACCATGCCGGTCATCGACGCCCGGGCCACCAGCAGCGCCAGGTAGTTCGCCGGACCCCGCACCCGCTCGGCGTTGTACTGCGAGATCGCGCCGCAGATGATGATCCGGGCGCCGCGGGCCAGCCGGGTCAGCGCGGCGTCGAGAACCTCGCCGCCGACGTTGTCGAAGTAGACGTCGATGCCGCTGGGCGCGTGCTCGCGCAAGGCCGCCCGCAGGTCCTCGCTCTTGTAGTCGATCGCCGCGTCGAAGCCGAACTCCTCGCGCAGCAGGCCGCACTTGTCCGGCCCGCCGGCGATGCCGATGACGCGGCAGCCCTTCAGCTTCGCGATCTGGCCGGCCACGCTGCCGACGGCCCCGGCGGCGCCGGAGACCACCACGGTGTCGCCCTCGCGGATCCGCCCGACGTCGAGCAGGCCGAAGAAGGCAGTGAGCCCGGTCATCCCGAGCGCGCCCAGGTAGGTCGCGGGTGGCGCAAGCGAGGTGTCCACCTTGATGATGCCCCGGCCGTCCGATGCGGCGTACTCCTGCACGCCGAAGGCGCCGTAGACGTAGTCACCGACGGCGAATCCGGGATGCCCGGACGCGGTGACCTGGCCGACCGCGCCGGCCCGCATGACCGCGCCGATCTCCACCGCCGGGACGTAGGACGGGCCCGGGTTCATCCAGCCCCGCATCGCGGGGTCGATGGACAGGTGCGAGATCGCGACGACGAACTGCCCATGGTCAGCGGTCGGCACGGGCTCGGTGGTGAATTCCCAGTTCGCTGCCGTCGGCAGCCCGGACGGGCGGGCGGCGAGCCGCACCTGGTGGTTCATCGAAGTCATACCGGAGGGTAGCGCCGTCCCCGAGCGCTAGTCCAGGTACTCCCTGAGCATTTGCGCGCGGCTCGGGTGACGCAGCTTGGCCAGGGTTTTGGACTCGATCTGGCGGATGCGCTCGCGCGTCACGCCAAACTCCCGGCCGACCTCCTCCAGCGTCCGCTGGTGACCGTCGGTCAGCCCGAACCTCAGCTGGATGATCGTCTGCTCCCGGCCGCTCAGCGTGTCCAGGATCCCTTCCAGCTGATCCTGCAGCATGATGAACGCCGCAGCCTCCATCGGCACCACGGCGTCGGCGTCTTCGATGAAGTCGCCGAGGTCGGAGTCCTCTTCGCCGATCGGCGACTGGAGCGACACCGGCTCCTGGGCGACCCGCTGGATCTCGGCCACCCGCTGCACCGGAATCCCCATCTCGGCGGCGATCTCGTCGACGCTGGCCTCGCGGCCGAAGTCCTGGTGCAGTTGGCGCTGCACGCGGGCCAGCTTGTTGATCGTCTCGACCATGTGCACGGGGATGCGGATCGTCCGCGCCTGATCGGCGATGGCCCGGGTGATGGCCTGCCGGATCCACCAGGTGGCGTACGTCGAGAACTTGTAGCCCTTGGTGTAGTCGAACTTCTCGACCGCGCGGATCAGGCCGAGGTTGCCCTCCTGGATCAGGTCGAGGAAGATCAGCCCGCGGCCGATGTAGCGCTTGGCGATGGACACGACCAGCCTGAGGTTCGCCTCGATCAGCCGCTGCTTGGCCTGCACGCCGTCGGCGGCCAGCTGCTCCAGGTCGTCGGTGCGCACCAGCGGGCGCGCGCCGTCAAACGCGGATACGCCGCGCAGCTTCTCCTCGGCGAACAGCCCGGCCTCGATCGCCTTGGCCAGCTCCACCTCGTCCTGGGCGGTGAGCAGCGGGACCCGGCCGATCTCGCGCAGGTAGATGCGGACCAGGTCGCCGGGCGACGCCCGCCGCCCCGATTCGTTCTCGTCGGCCCGGCGCAGTTCCTCGACGTCCTCGGCAGACGTGTCGACAATCTCCACGCCCTCGTCGGCGAGCAGCCGCACGACGCCTTCGACGGCGTCCGGCGGAAGATCAGGACGATCGAAGGCGGCCGCGACGTCGGCCATGGACACGCCGCCACGCTCCCGTCCCAAGGTGACGAGGTCGGCCATCTGTTCAGCCGGGAGCGGTCCGCTGGGCAGCACCGTTAGGCTCACGCAGACCAGTGTGCACCGTAACGCTGCGATTACGGGGGACCCAATTTTGTCACCTTAGCGAAAGTAACGCTGGGGCACTCCGGTCAGATATACAAGCTCAGCACCCGACGTTACCGGCGAGTCAGGCCCCGTTAGCCCGGTCGACGAGCAGCTTGCGCTGCTGTTCGAGCCCGATCAGATCCCCGAACAGCCGGTTGTACTCGCCCTGCGCCGCGACCGGATCCATCCGCTGCAGCCGGGACTTGACCCGGCCGATCTGCCGGCTGACCGCGTTCGCGCCGATCGTGGCCATGATCACGGTCACGTACCGCGCGTCCGGCTCCCCGTCGACGCCGGGCGTGCGCAGCGACTCCACGGCCAGCTGCGTCACCAGCGACTCGGCCTGCTCGTCGTGCGC
>DASXME010000080.1:0-21282 GCA_036495825.1 Streptosporangiaceae bacterium | reverse complement strand
CATCGACACCGGCCTGCTGCGGCGCGAGTCGCGGCGGTTCCCGTTGTCGCAGGTCCAGGCCATCGACGTGATCCAGACCGGGCTGGCGCGCGTGCTCGGACTGGCCGAGATCCGGCTGCGGATGGCGGGCGCGGGCGCTTCCGAAGGTCGCCTGGCCTGCCTGCCGCGCGCCGAGGCCGAGCAGCTTCGCGAACGGCTGCTGTCGATGAGCCGGGTGACCGGCCCGGCCGCGGCGGGCACGCCCGTAGCCCAGCCAGGCACCGGCAGCGCAGCCGTGGGCAGCGCCCCGCCGAGCCGTGCCGCGGGACAGAGCGCCGCCGGGCAGCTAGCGGGAGCCGGAGCGCAGGCGTCCGAGCGGCAGCTGTTCCGGGTACGCTCCGGGCGGCTGGCCGCGAGCATCGTGCTGAGCCGGGCCGGAGCCTTCGCGGCCATCGTGATCGGTGCGATGGCCGCGGTGGTCGCCGCGACCGGCAAGCCCGGCATCCTGGCGTCGTTCCTGCCGTTCGGCCTGGGCATCGTGCTCGCCGTGTGGCGCCAGTTCAACGGCGAGTACGGGACCGTCATCGCGGCGGCGCCCGACGGGCTGCGGCTGCGGTCCGGGCTGGTGCAGACGACGGCCGAGACCATCCGGCCGGGGCGGGTCCAGGCCGTGCGCCTGGTCCAGCCGCTGGTGTGGCGCGCGTTCGGCTGGTGTCGGCTCGAGGTCGACGTGGCGGGGCGGCGGCAGCGCCGCGAGAACGAGTCGGAGTCGCAGCGGCTGCGGGCGGTCATCCCGGTGGGGTCGCTGGCCGAGGCGGACCAGTTGCTCGGCGAGCTGCTGACCGCCCGCCCCGCGCCGACCCGGCGGCCCCCGGCCGGCGCTCGCTGGAAGGCGCCGCTGACGTACCACTTCCTCGGCTGGGACGGCGACAACCGGTACGTGGTCGCCTCCCGCGGCCGGGTGTGCCGCAAGACCACCTGGGTCCCGCTGGAGAAGGTGCAGAGCTTCCGCTGGGTCCAGGGACCGGTACAGCGGCGGCTCGGGCTCGCGTCGGTGCGCTTGGACGTCGCCGGCAGGCGGGTAGCCGCGAGAATCGAGGACCGCGGCGCGGCCGAAGCCCGCGACATACTCGGCCGGCTGCCCGCGCTCGCCCGCGCCGCGCGCAGCCGCGGCTAGCCACGGCGCGGATCCCGGTGCGGCTTGACCGCACCCCGTACCGTTCGGCAGAAAAAGCCCTTGACCTTGGGCTGGACCCGGTCGCGGCGGCCTCCCGCGGCCGCGAGGTCAGGCCGTCAGGGCGAAGAAGGGGCAGCGGGGTCGTCTCCGGCGTTACGGCAGCGGATGGCCTGCGTGAAGTTACCGATGATCAGGTCACCGTGCGCGGTCAGGATCGATTCGGGGTGAAACTGCACGCCCTCGACGGGCCGCGCGGCGTGCCGCAGCGCCATCGGCAGCCGGCCGCAGGCGCGCGCCGTCACCGTCAGGAACGGCGGCAGCGAACGCTCGTCCACCAGCAGCGAGTGATACCGCGCGGCCGGGAACGGCTGCGGCAGCCCGCGGAAGATGCCCCGGCCGTCGTGCGCGATCTCGGCGGCCTGGCCGTGGACCGGAGCCGGCGATTTTACAATCCTGGCTCCGTACGCAGCGGCGATAGCCTGATGCCCGAGGCACACGCCCAGCAGCGGAATCTGGTCCGCGCACGCCCGGACCACGGCGATGCTTATCCCGGCGTCGGCCGGCGCGCACGGGCCCGGTGAGATCACGACGCCCGCGGGACCGAACGCGGCGACGGCCTCGGCCGGCACCTCGTCGTTGCGGACCACCTCGACCGCGCACCCCTGGCGCAGCAGCATCGGCACGAGGTTGTAGGTGAACGAGTCGTAGTTATCGATCACGACGACGACCGGTCGCGCGGCCTGGCCACGGCGGGGGCCGGGGCTGGGCGACGCGGCGGCGGCCGCCAGCAGCCGAACCGGAGCCAGGCCGTTCGCGGGCGGGGCCTGGCCGCTGGCGGGTACGGCCTGGACAGCGGCGACCGGGTGCCGGTCGGCCGGCCTGCTGCGCAGCAGGCCAGCCACGCGACTGGCCACCGGCCCGGCCGGCCAGGCACGGCCGAGGCTGCCCGCAATGGAGTGGACGGGCAGGACGCCGCGGACCGAGTTGGTGACGAACACCTCGCTGGCCGCGGCCAGCCGGGCCCTGGTCAGCGGGGCGAGCCTGACCTCGATACCGTCGCGAGCGGCCAGGCGCAATACGGCGGCCCTGGTCACGCCGGGCAGCAGTCGGCCGTCGTCGGCCGGCGTGTGCAGCACCCCGTCGATCAGCGCGAAGATGTTCGCCCGGTCGGTCTCCAGCACGCTCCCGTCGGCGTCTTCGATCAGTAGCTGCTCGCCGGCGCCGAGCCCTCCGGCCCGCGCGAGGTCCGTCACCCCCTGCCGGTCCAGCCACTTGTGCGCGCCCAGCCCGCCGGGGATCACGACCGGGCGCAGCCGCACCTCGCCCGTCGGCGGCTCAAGCGGGACGACCTCGACGACGGCCCGCAGCGGGCCGCCCCGCGGCCGGACCGTGATCCGCAGGCGTCCGGACGGGGCCCCGGCCAGCCGGGCCGCCAGGTCGGCGCGGCACTGCGCGGGCAGCCCCTTGCCGAACAGCCGCCGCACGCTCGCCTCCAGGCGCTCCAGGTGCGCGGCCAGATCCTGGACCTGACCGGAGCTGACCAGCAGCGAGGTGAACACGCCGGCCGCAGGCCGGGGCGGGGTGCTAGCCGCCGGCCCGGCCTCGCGGCTGATGCGTCCGCCGAGCGCGCGGACCAGCGGGTCGGCCTTGAGCAGGCACTCGCGGAACTCGTCGCCGGGGTCCGAGTCCGCGACAATGCCCCCGCCGCAGCCCAGCCATACCTTGCCTCGGTGGAACTCGAACGTGCGGATGGCGACGTTCAGCTCGAGCCCGGCTACCGGGCTGCGGTACCCCAGCGCCCCGGTGTAGATCTCCCGTGCGGTCGGCTCGAGCTGATGGATGACCTCCATCGCGCGGACCTTCGGGGCGCCGGTCACCGAGCCGGGCGGGAACGTCGCGCGGATCAGGTCGCCGTCACCCGACTGCGCGGTGAGCGTGCCGCGCACGTCCGAGACCAGATGCCACAGGTCGGGATGGGCTTCGGGGCGCACCAGGCGGGGAACCCGCACGCTGCCTGGCACGCATACCCGGCTGAGGTCGTTGCGCATCAGGTCGACGATCATCACGTTCTCGGCCCGGTTCTTGGCCGAGCTGGCCAGCTCATCGCGCTGCCGGGCGGCCTGCCCGGCATCACTGGAGCGGTGGCTGGTGCCCTTGATCGGCCGCGACAGCACGGTTCGCCCGTGCCGGCGCAGGAACAGCTCGGGCGAGAGGCTGGCCACCGCCCCGCCGGTCAGCCGCAGGAAGGCCGCGTACGGCGAGCGCAGCCGGGTCACCGCCTGGGCGAAGGCATCCAGCGGGTCGCCGCCGAAATCGGCCTCGAGCCGCAGGCAGATGTTCGCCTGGAAGATGTCGCCCTGCCTGATCAGCTCGATGGCCTGGCGCACGGCGGCCCGGTGCCCGGCCGCCGGGGGAACCAGCCGGAAGTCGCCGCAGGAGTAACCGGCGGGCGCCTCGTCGCCGGGGCCGGTCGCGCCTGGCCGGCCCGACAGGTCGTCGAACCGGCGCTCCAGCGCGTCGGCGCGGTCCGGCGTCCACAGCGCCTCGAAGGTCCAGCGGCCTGAGGCCCGGTCGCGGCGCAGCACGTGATCGTAGAAGCCGAACCACCAGGTCGGCAGCCGCCGGGGCGGCCCCGGCGCGGGCGGCACCGGGCCCGCAGGGTGCAGCGCGCCCGCCAGGCCGTAGCCGAGGTAGCCGATCCAGCCGCCGCCGAAGGCGTCCGGCACCTCCCCGTCTGGCGCCTGCCCGTCCGACGCCTCTCCCTCGGCGGGCGTGTCCAGGACATCCGCGAGGGGCTGCGGCGGGCTGCGGACGGCCACCGGGCAGGAGCTGATCACGTCGCCGGCCGCCCACGCCCCGATCAGCGCGACCGGATGCGCGTCGCCGCGCACCAGCCCGAGCGCCTCGACCGGGGTGAGGTCCCAGTCCAGCGCGCGGCGCACCAGCCGTCCGGCGGGACGAGACGACACGGGGTACCTCCAGCAGTTCCTTGACTGACGGGGCCTTCTGCTGGCGGTGCGGCCCGGCCTACTGGCGGGTGAGGTTGGGCGCGCCCTGACGCAGAACGTACTTCTGGATCTTGCCGGTTGCGGTCTTGGGCAGTTCGGTGACGAACGTGACGCCGTGCGGGGCCTTGAAGTGCGCCAGCCGCTCACGGGCGAACGTGATCAGCTCCTCGCCGGACGCGTCCGCCCCCTCGGCCAGCACCACGAACGCGTGCGGCGCCTCGCCCCACCGCTCGTGCGGCAGCCCGACGATCGCGACCTCCTGGACGGCCGGGTGGCGCAGCAGCGTGCCCTCGACTTCCACCGAGGAGATGTTCTCCCCGCCGCTGATGATCACGTCCTTGATCCGGTCGCGGATCTCGACGTAGCCGTCGGGATGCACCACGGCCGCGTCGCCCGAGTGGAACCAGCCGTCGCCCATGGCGCGCTCGGTGGCCTCCGGGTCGTGGTAGTAGCCAGCCATGACGACGTTGCCCCGCACGACGATCTCGCCCAGGGTCTGGCCATCGGCGGCAACCTCGCGCGCGGCCTCGTCCACGACCCGCAGCTCGCCCGAGGTGAGCAGCTCGACCCCCTGCCGCGCCTTCACCACGGCTCGTTCGGCCGGCGACAGGGCCTCGTGCTCGGGCAGCGGCGCGCAGACCAGGATGAACGGAGCCGTTTCGGTGAGGCCGTAGACGTGCGTCACCTCCCAGCCGAAGTCCCCTTCGAGCCGCTCGATGGTGGCGGCGGCCGGCGGCGCCCCGGCCGTGACGACCCGCACTCCGGCCGGCACCTCGCCCCGCGTCTGGCCGGCCGCGCTGGCCAGTGAGATCAGCACCGTGGGCGCGGCGCACAGCAACTGCACCCGCTCGTCGCGGATCAGCCCGAACACCGCCGCCGGGTCGACCTTGCGCAGGCAGACGTGGGTGCCGGCGGCCGCGGTCACCGTCCAGGTGTAGGTCCAGCCGTTCGCGTGGAACATCGGCAGGGTCCACAGGTAGCGCTCGCCCACGGCGATGGGGTGGTGCAGCAGGGTGCCGATCGAGTTCATCGCCGCGTTCCGGTGGGTGATCATCACGCCCTTCGGGCGGGCGGTGGTGCCGCTGGTGTAGTTGATCGCGAGCAGGTCCCGCTCGTCGATCTCCGCCCGGCCTGCTGCCGGGGGCGTCGCGGCGATCGCCGCCTCGTAGTCGAGCCAGCCGTCCCGCGCGCCCTCGAACGCCACGAAGTGCCGCACCTGCGGCATCTGGTCGCGAACGCCGTCGATCGTGTCCAGGTAATCCCGGTCCGCGCAGACCACGCTGGCACCGGAATGGTTCACGATGTAGACGAAGTCGTCGGCGGTGAGCCGGTAGTTGACCGGCACCAGGACGGCCCCCAGCTGCGGCACCGCGTAGAAGGATTCCAGCTGCGCGTGGGTATTCGGTGCGATCGTCGCCACCCGGTCGCCGCGCCGCACGCCCAGCCCGGCCAGCGCCGCGGCCCAGCGGTCGCAGCGGTCGAAGAACTGCTCGTAGGTCAGCCGCAGGTCGCCGTCCACCACCGCCTCCCTGGCTCCGTGCAGGCGGCGGGTCCTGCGGGCGAATTCGAGGGGAGTCAGGGGTGCTTCCACGGTGCCTCCACTGGAATCGCGGCGGCCGTCCCGGGCCGGCTGCCGCGGCGGGCGTTGCCCGGTGAGAACCGGACGCTGATCAGGTACCGATGGTTTCACGACCGGCGGCGTTCCGGGCGGGCAACCCGGCAGGCGCGTGCCGCCAGGCCAGGCAGGCCAGGGCGCCGAGCGGGATCGGCGGCAGGTAGGTGACGGCGCGGTAGAGCAGCACGGCCGCGGTGACCCGCGCGGTCACCGTGTGATCGGCGCCCTCGGCCAGGGTGCCCACCAGGCCGAGCTCGGTGATGCCGACACCGCCCGGAGTGAGCGGCAGGGCGGTCAGCAGCCGGATGAACGCGAAGGCTGCCAGCGAGGTCTGCCAGGGCACCTGGGCCTGGGACAGGCCGATGCCGCGCAGGCAGGCCAGCAGGACGAGCCACAAGGCGAGCTGGCTCGCCACCGTGCTGGCCGAGATCCGCCAGCTGCGCGCGGCGAGCAGCGCGGCGGCGCGGTCCCGGAAGCCGAGCAGCAATTCGGGCAGCTCGCCGGGAGGCGGCCGCCGGGCCAGCCGGAAGGCGATGCCCACCGGGCGGCGCAGCGCCCGGCCCGCGCCCAGCGCGAAGGACCCGCGGCGCAGGAAGAGGCCGAGCCCGGCCGTCAGCGCGGCGAGGACGGCCAGGCCGGTGGCCGCGGCGGCGACCAGGATGGCGTGCGGCCGGGTCGCGGTGACCAGGATCAGCAGCGCGATGACCGGCAGCCCGAGCCGGGTCAGGACATTCCAGATTCCTGACACGAGGGTGTAGAGCACGTACTCGGCGGTGCCGACGCCCCAGCTGGAGAGCATCGCCCAGCTGACCCCCATGGCGAGCGCGCCTCCGGCGGGCAGCGTGTTCGCCACCGCGTTAGAGCCGAGGTTGACCACCGCCGCCTCGCGCAGCCGTATCGACGGCAGTACCGCGCAGATCACGACCCAGGAGGAGGCCATGCTGACGGCGGCGGTGGCCGCCACGAACAGCAACTGCCACGATGTCATCGCCTGCACGCTGGCCCACACGCTGCGGTAGGAGGCGAAGTGCGGGATGGCGAACCCGAAGATGGCGGCGACCAAAGCCAGGGACAGCGCGGCGCGAAGGTACTTGCGAGCGCGCCGCCGGGTCTGCGGGGGCGCCGGCTGTTGCGCAACCGCAGGGTGACCGGCACTACGGTCTGGCGCCACCGTGGCGGGCAGCCCTGGCGGCTCGGCGCTGGTCCTCATCGCATCGGTGTCCCTAGCTAGGTGGGCCGCCAGGGTCCGGGGCGATACCTGGACGCTACCCCCCGGCGGGGGCGGAGTCCATGCGAACGGCTCCCGGCCTGGCCGACCTGCCGGAGCCGGGGAGTTGGTCGGGCGGACGCGCGCCCCGACGCGAAGGCGAGGATGCTGGGGTGATGAGCGAGCGGGCCGCCAGGGTGTGGGCGTGGATTGCCGCGACGCACCAAGGCGATCCTCCGGTGTCGATCGAGGCGCTATGCCGTGCGGCGGTGCGCCGGCTCGGGGTGGATGGCGCGAGCGTGACGGCGCTCGACGGCCTGGGGTCGCGCGAGCTCGTGTGTGCCTCGGACCGGCTGAGCGCCCGGCTGGAGGAGCTGCAGCTCACCCTGGGGGAGGGGCCGGCCGTGGCCGGGTTCAGGTTCGGGTCGCCGGAGCTGATCCCGGATCTGGAATCGGCGGCGGCCCGGTGGCCGGGATTTGCGCCGGCCGCGATGAAGGCGGGCGCCAGGGCGGTGTTCTCGTTCCCGCTGCAGACCGGGGCGATTCAGGCCGGGGTGTTCTCGCTCTACCGCGTGCGGCCGGGCTCGCTAGCCGCCGCGGAACTGGCCGACGCGCTGGTGTTCGCCGACATCGCGCTGCGGTTGCTGCTGGATGACTCCGCCGGGATCAGCGGTTCGCCCGGGTACCGTCCGGTGGACGGCCTGTGGGAGGCCAGAGCCGAGGTGCACCAGGCGACCGGGATGGTCTCGGTGCAGCTCGGCGTGAGCCTGGAGGAGGCGTTCGTCCGGCTGCGGGCGCACGCGTTCGCCCGCAATGTCGCACTGGGTGACATCGCGGGTGACGTGGTGAGCCGGCGACTGCGCTTCGATCCCGACCCGGTGCCGTGAACGCTGCCGCGGGGGAAGTCCGGCGGCAGTGAAAGGACTACCCTGACAGGTATGGCGGCATCGGTGGACGAGCGTCTCGCGCAGACGTTCGTGGAACTGGCAGACACCCTGGTCGCCGGCTTTGACCTGATGGAATTCCTGCACACGCTCACCGAGCGGTGCGTGGAGCTGCTGGAAGCGGACGCGGCGGGGCTGCTGCTCGCCGACGCCCGCGGTGAGCTCCAGCTGGTGGCCGCCTCGACCGAGCAGGCCAGGATCGCGGAGCTTTTCCAGATCCAGAACAACGAGGGCCCGTGCATGGACTGCTACCGCACCGGGCAGGTCGTCATGGTCCCCGACATCAGCGCCGATGACGCGTCCAGCCGGTGGCCCTGGTTCGCCGCGGCGGCCCGGCAGATGGGTTTCGCCGGGGTGCACGCCATCCCGATGCGGCTTCGTGATCAGGTGATCGGGACGCTGAACCTGTTCCGGGCCGAGCCCAGCGGCCTGGCCCCGGCGGAGGCACGGGCCGGCCGGGCCCTGGTGGACGTGGCCACCATCGGGATCCTGCAGGAGCGGGCGATACGCCAGCAGGAGCTGGTGGCCGGCCAGCTGCAGGCCGCGCTGACCAGCCGGGTCATGATCGAGCAGGCCAAGGGGATCCTGGCCGAGCGGCTTCAGATCGCCCCGGAAGAGGCCTTCGTCCTGCTGCGCCGGTACGCCCGCGACCACAACCGGCCGCTGACCACGCTGGTCTTCGAGGTCATCAACGGCACCGCTGACATCAGCAAGGTCGGGTCATAGGCCGCCGGCCGGCGTGTCCGGTGCGGCGCGGACCAGCTTGCCGACCTCGTTGAGATGGCGCAGCGCCTGGATGTAGGAGCCCGCCAGGCTCGCCTGGCAGTAAGGCACGCCGCGCTGCTGGCAGAACTCCCTGATCAGGGCCTGGGAGCGTCGCAGGTTGGGCCGGGGCATGGAGGGAAACAGGTGGTGCTCGATCTGGTAGTTCAGGCCGCCCAGCGCGGTGTCGGTCAGCCAGCCGCCGCGCACGTTGCGGGACGTGAGCACCTGCCGGCGCAGGAAGTCGGTGTTGTCGCCCGCTTCCAGGATGGCCATGCCCTTGTGATTGGGCGCGAAGGAGGCGCCCAGGTACAGGCCGAACAGGCCCTGCTGGACGCAGATGAACACGACGGCCTTCACCGGTGACAGCACGAGGAAGACGACGGTGAGATAACCGGCGGCGTGCGCCGCGAGCAGGGCCGCCTCGGCTGACCGGCGGTGCGAGGTCTTGCTGGCCAGCGCCCGGATGCTCGAGGCGTGCAGGCTAATCGCCTCGGCAAGCAGCATCGGGAGGAACAGGTAGGCCTGGTACCGGAAGATCAGCCGGGTCAGGCCGCGGCTGGCGCGGGCCTGGCTGGGGGAGAAGGCCAGCGCGCTTATCGCGATGTCGGGGTCCGCGCCCTCGGTGTTGGGGTGGGCGTGATGGCGGTTGTGCTTGCTGACCCACCAGCCGAAGCTGAGACCGACGCCGAGGTTGCCGAGCAGGAGACCCAGGATGTAGCTGGCCCGCCGGGAGCCGCAGATTTGCCGGTGCCCGGCGTCGTGGCCCAGGAACCCGAACTGGGTGAACATGACGGCCAGGAACACCGCCACGGCCAGCTGCCACCAGGAGTTGCCCAGCAGGACGAAGGCCGCCCATCCGGACAGCAGCAGTGCCGAGGTGATCGCGATCCGCCAGGCGTAGTGCCCCGGGCGCCGTTCCAGCAGCCGCGCCTGCTTGACCTGCCGGCACAGCTGGGCGTAGTCGCTGCCGCGCGCCGCCGTCGGCGGCACCGGGGCGGGCAGGGTCACGTCGCCCGCCGCTGCAGGCGAAGGGGTTGGCATCAAGGACACTCCTGGGCTGCACATCGTGGTCGGCAAGTGGATGTGCCGCCAGGGTCTCGAGCGGCATTCGCCGGGCCGTGAGCGCATCACCGATGCGTCGCCAGGCCAGACGCTAACGACGATACCTGCCCGGGCTGACCGCGGCCTAGAGCAGGCTGCGGGTGCGGGCGATCCGGGAGTCGAGATCGGCCAGGAACCCTTCGATGGCCGACCGCTTGGCTTCCACCGTGGCCCGCAGGCCCTGCTGCAGGGTGAGGCCCTCCCGCAGCAGTTCCTTGCGGTCGGCGTCGCTGGTGCGCTCGGCGTGGTAGACGACCTTGATCTGCGCCAGGCGGTCCTCGTTGCGCAGCACGGTGGCGATCTCGTCGAGGTTGAGGCCGAGCAGGGTCTGCAGTTCCCTGATGCGGGACACCCGGGCCAGGTCCTCCTGCGAGTAGCGGCGCAAGCCGCCGGGCGTCCGCCCGGACGGGGTGATCAGGCCGAGTTGCTGGTAGTAGCGCAGCGCCCGCTCTGACACCCCGGAACGCGCCGCCGCGGCACCGATGCCGAGCAGCCGCTCCCGGTCGTCAGGGCGCTCGGCAGCAGCCGGAATTGCGGCACCAGCCGGAAGTGCGGCAGCAGCCGGAAGCGCGGCGGCGCGGACGGGCGCCGTGGCTGGTGTGCTCATCGGCCTCCCCCGGTCTCCCTCAGCGCGTCGGCCTCCCCCGCCTCGTCGGTGCTGACCGGCATCCCGATCATGTCTGCGGTGATCGGGTCGATGGGTGCCTCGCCGTTCAGTCTGCCATTCGGATGGGCCGCTCCGGCACTGGCCAGGCCGTGGTCCACGTCGGCGGCCGGGGCGATGGCCGCCGCGTGCAGGTAGCGCCGGCCGCGCAGGGCGGAGGCGATGATGGCGATGAGCGTAGCGCCCGCGGCGAAGGTGAAGGCCAGGTGCATGCCGTAGGCGAAGGGCTGCTCGATCAGCCGGGGGAAGAACGACCGGCCGGTAACGTAGGCCGCCTGGTGGGCCGACAGCTTGCTCAGCGCGCCGGTCGGGCCGAGCAGCTCCTTGATCGGGTTGAACCCGAGGAAAGCCGAGAACAGGCTGCCGATCGGCGGCTCCGCGGCCACCGTGTGCGCCGCCCCGGTCGGCACGCCGGCCGCGACGAGCCCCTTGTACAGGTGGGCGGGAAGGCGGTCGGCGAGGCCGAGGGTGACGATGGTGAAGAACAGCCCCATGGACAGTACGGTGGCCGAGTTCTGGAACGTGTTGAGCATCCCGGCGCCCGCGCCGCGCTGGTCGGGCGGCAGGCTGTTCATCACCGCGGCCTGGTTGGGCGAGAAGAACAGGCCCATGCCCACCGCGAACACGAAGATCAGCAGCGCGAACCAGATGTAGCTGAAGTTGATCGGCAGCAACTCGAGCAGCAGGAAGCTGGCCCCGGAGATCACCAGTCCGCCGGTGGCAAAGGCCCGGGCGCCATAGCGGTCGGACAGTATGCCCGACAGCGGCGCGAAGATGAGGAAGCCGAGGGTGAGCGGGATCATGTAGATGCCCGCCCACAGCGGCGTGTGGGCGAAGCTGTAGCCGTGCTGCGGCAGCCAGATGCCCTGCAGCCAGATGATCAGCATGAACTGCAGGCCGCCGCGGCCGAGCGCGCCGAGCATCCCGGCAATGTTCCCCGTGGTGAAGGCCCGGATCTTGAACAGGCTCAGCCGGAACATCGGCGCGGGCACCCGCAGCTCGATCCAGACGAACAGCCCCAGGATGGCGATCCCGCCGAACACGCCGGCCAGCACCCAGGGGTTGGTCCACCCGGTGGGGTGCCCGCCGTAGGGCAGCAGTGAGTACACGATGCCGGTGAGCAGCGCGATCAGCCCGGCGGCAAAGGTGGCGTTTCCGATCCAGTCGATCTTGGCCTTGATGCGCACGCCGTTATCGCGGAGCTTGACGTAGGCCCAGATCGTGCCGAACAGGCCGAACGGCACGGACACCAGGAAGACCAGCCGCCACTCGATCGGGCCGAGCACGCCGCCGAGCAGCAGCCCCATGAACGAGCCGGCCACCGCCGCGATGCCGTTGATGCCCATCGCCTTGCCCCGCTCGTTCTCGGGGAACGCGTCGGTCAGGATCGCGGAGGAGTTGGCGAACAGGAAGGCCCCGCCGACTCCCTGGAAGACCCGCATGATGATGATCCACAGCGCGCCTGCCGGGCCGGTCAGCCAGGTCACCGACAGCAAGATCGAGAAGAACGTGAAGATGGCAAAGCCCAGGTTGTACATGCGGACCCGGCCGTAGATGTCTCCGACCCGCCCCAGGCTGACCACCAGCACCGCGGTGACCAGCAGGAACCCCATGAAGACCCACAGGAAGTACGAGGTGTTGGCCGGGACGAGCGGGTTGAGCTTGATGCCGCGGAAGATGTCGGGCAGGGAGATCAGCAGGATCGACTGGTTGATCGTGACCATCAGGATGCCGAGCGTCGTGTTCGACAGCGCGATCCACTTGTAACGACCGCCGGGGGCAGCCGTGGCTGCCTGCGCCTGACCTTCGACCGCCATCGCCGCTCCTCGCCATCGCCGTGATCGGGGTATGACCGCAGGATAGCTAACCCTAACGTTAACGTCATGTTCGGCCCCGCCATATCCGGCGGCAGCACCCTGGCGGCCGGGACGGTCAGTCGCGGCCCTGGCCGTGCTTGGGGTCGAGTGAGCTGATCGCGGCGGCCAGCGACTCCAGCCGGTGCTTCCCGAGAGGCCGGACGACTCGCTCGCGCAGCGCCTCGGCCAGCGCGAGGGCCGCGTTGGTAGCCACCTGGACACCGTGCTCGGTCAGCGTCGCGTAGATCACCCGGCGGTCAGCAGGCGAGGGACTGCGCTCGATCAGGCCCGCCTCGGCGAGCCGGTCGGCCAGCTTGGTGGTGCCGGCCGTAGAGAACCCCAGGGCGTGGGTGAGCTGGTGCATGCGCGCGGTCCGGTCCGGCGAGGTGAGCAGGAACCAGAGCACCTGGAATGACGAGGGGGCCACCGCCACCTTGACCTCGACGTCGGCGAGAAGCTGGTCGGTGAACCGCCGGAATCCCGACTGGAGGATGCTCCACTGCTTCAGCAGCGCCATCTCCTCGGCGGACGGATGGGGGCAACCCCCCTCCCCGGCGGCTAGGTGGAGGCACTGCGCCTCCCCGGGGGCCTCCTCGGCGGCCGGGCCCGGGTGCGCGTCGCCCGGTGTCGTGCCGGCTGCCGCCTGATTCACCATCGCTCCTCACCGCCTTTCCCTGGCCGTCGTATTGCGTTTGCTCAGATTACCTGTCATTGGTTACTATCTAAGCCGCTTAGCTAATAGCTAGTGAGATAGTAGCTGGTTGCTTACATGGACGGGAAGTATTCGGGTTCTCCCGTCATCGTGGAAGCACCGGCGGACGGGGGCTCGTCATGATCACCGATCAGATCGCCCCGAGTGAGGTCGGTGCTCCCTCCCGGCCGCCGTCGCCGGCCGCACGCGGGCGGCTGCGCTGGCGCGGCCTCGCCTGGCCCCGGCTGCCCGCGTGGCTGGAACTGGTCACGATCCTGGCGGGCTACGGTGCCTATGCGCTGGTCCGCTTCGGCGTCCGCGCCAGCCGCAGGACCGCCTTCCTGCATGCCGCCGAGATGTGGCGGTTCGAGCGGTGGCTGCACGCGGACGTCGAGCCGCAGCTCAACCGGCTCATCGCGGCTCATGTCACGCTCGCCGACGCGGTGGGGTACTACTACGGGCTGCTGCACTTCATCATCACGCCGCTGGTGCTGGCCTGGCTCTACCTGCGCCGCCCGGCGCAGTTCCCCCGGCTGCGCTCCGCGCTCATCCTGGCGACCACCGCCGCCAACGTCGTGTTCTGGACCTGGCCGCTCGCGCCGCCGCGGCTGGCCGTGCCCGGGATGAACGATGTCCTGGTCGTGCACCACATCCTGGGCGCGGCCAATCCGCACGGCGTCAGCGGCCTGATCGACCTGTACGCCGCGATGCCCAGCCTGCACGTGGCGTGGGCCACCTGGTGCGCTGTTGCCATCGTCACCACGACCCGCGGCCGCTGGCGCCACCTCGCCTGGCTGTATCCGGCCGCCACCACCTTCGTGGTGCTGGCCTCGGCCAACCACTTCGTGCTCGACACGGTCGGCGGGGTCGCCATCATGGGCCTTGGCCTGCTCGCCGCGGGCCGCCTGCGCAGCGCGGATTCACCCGACGTGGCGCCGCGCGCCGTTCAGGCCCGCGCTCCGGAGCCACGCGCCATCACGGCCGGGGCTGGCCACCGGCCGCAGTCCGCCCAGGTGCCCTGGCTCGGCGGCTTCCTGGTGCTGCCGGGACTGATGTGGTGGTCGCGGCCCCGTCCGCACGATTACGGCTACGACCGTGACGGGCGGCGGGCGCACGAAGCGCGAAGAACGCGATTACGCCTGCCGGGAGGGTAGCGCGCAGGAGCCCGGCCGGACGGCGGCGCCGGGGGCAGGTGCGGGACGTACACTGAGCAGCGAGCGCCCAGCTCAGGCAGCTTGAACGAGTTTCCGGGTCAGGTCCAGACCACATGCCGGTCTCGAGATCGCCTCGCTGCATTTCCCTTCCCGCACGAGGCGGAACTGATGACGGCAGCCAGGGCGAAAGCCCGCTATGACGGCATGGGGGCCTTCCCCGATGCAGAGACGCTCGCCCAGAATGCCAGCCAGCGGACCGTGCAGCTGACGGTGACCGCCCTGATCGTCATCGGGCCCTTCGGCGGGCTGCTGGCCGCGCTGTGGCTGTGGTGGGGACACGGCGTGGGATTCACCGACATCGGCCTGGCGGTGGCCTTCTACCTGGTGACCGGGTTCGGCGTGACGGTGGGGTTTCATCGCTACCTGACGCACCGGAGCTTCACCGCGCGGCCGGTGCTGCGGGTCGCGCTGGCCATCGCGGGGTCGATGAGCTTCCAGGGTGATGTGATCGGCTGGGTCGCCACGCACCGGCGTCATCACGCCTTCACCGACCGTCCCGGTGACCCGCATTCGCCCTACCGGTATGGCACCGGCCCGGCCGGGCAGCTGCGCGGCGTGCTGCATGCCCACGTGGCGTGGCTGTTCCGCAATGACCCCACCTCGCACGAGCGCTACGCGCCGGACCTGCTAGCCGACCGGTCGATGCGGCGGGTGGCGAGCGCCTTCCCCGCGCTGTGCGCCGTCTCGCTGGCGTTGCCGTGCGTCATCGGCTGGGCCCTCGGCGGCGTCAGCATCCGCTCCGCACTTCTGGCGCTGCTCTGGGCCGGGCTGGTCCGCATTCTCTTGCTGCAGCACGTCACCTGGAGCGTGAACTCCCTGTGCCACCTGCTCGGCAACCGGCCGTTCGCCACCCGCCGCCACGACCGGGCCACCAACCTGTGGCCGCTCGCCGTGCTGTCTCTGGGCGAGAGCTGGCACAACACGCATCATTCGGATCCGGCCTGTGCCAGGCACGGCGTTGACCGGGGTCAGCTTGACCCGTCGGCCGGGCTGATCCGGATGTTCGAGCGGGCGGGCTGGGCCAGCCGCGTACGGTGGCCCAGCGCCTCCCGGCTCGAGCAGCACCGGCGCCACCCGTGCCTTGACGCAAGGGCCGGCTGAGGAGCGAAGAACAGGCACCGGCTGACGCCGGGCCCAGCCTGACGCCGGCCCGGCTAGCGCCTGCGACCGCCCCGGTAGCGGGCGGACGCGGCGGCCGCGCCGCGGCCGGTGGCCCTGGCGGCCGGGCCGGATGCCGCCTGGCCGGCCGCCTGACGCGGCGGCGCGACGTACTCGGCGGGCGCGCCGGCGATCGAGGAGATCAGCGCCGAGCCGGGACGGACGGCGGCGGTCAGCGGGACGACATCCGCCCGGCGCATCAGAGTCCGGACCTCGCCGGCCTGCGCGGGGGTATGCAGGGTGACCACGACCCCGTCGGCGCCGGCTCGCGCGGTCCGGCCCGAACGGTGCACATAAGCCTTGTGCTCGGCCGGCGGATCCGCGTGGATGACCAGGTCGATGCCGTCCACGTGGATGCCCCTGGCGGCGATGTCGGTCGCGACCAGGACCGGCACCGCGCCCGACGTGAACGACGCCAGGTTGCGCCTGCGGGCGTTCTGCGTCAGGTTGCCGTGCAACTCCACCGCGGACACCCGGGCGGTGTTCAGCTGGCGGGTGAGCCGCTGCGCGCCGCGCTTCGTCCGGGTGAAGATCAGCGCGCGGTTCTTGCCGCCCGCCAGGGCGGCGACGATGCTCACCCGGTCCGCCGCCGAGACGCTGAGCAGGTGGTGGACCATCTTGGCGGGTGCGGCCGCCGAATCGACAGCATGCCGGGCCGGGTCGCTGAGGAAGCGCCGGGCCAGCACGTCGACGGCGTTGTCGAGGGTCGCGGAGAACAGCATCCGCTGGCCGTCGGCCGGAGTCGACTCGAGCAGCCGTCGTACGACCGGGAGGAAGCCGAGGTCAGCCATGTGGTCGGCCTCGTCGATCACCGTGATCTCGGTGTCGCCGAGATGGCAGTGTCCCTGCTCGATCAGGTCGGCCAGTCGGCCCGGGCAGGCGACGACGATATCGGTGCGCCTGCGCAGCGCGGCCACCTGGGGGTTTTGCGGGGTGCCGCCGTAGATGGTGGCGACGGACAGGCTCATGGTGCGGGCCAGCGGAGCGAGGACGGCCTCGACCTGGCTGGCCAGCTCGCGGGTCGGCACCAGCACGAGGCCGCGCGGGCGGCCCGCCATGGTGTGCCCCCCGGCCAGCCCGGCGACGAGCGGGAGCGAGAACGCGAGCGTCTTGCCCGAACCGGTCTCGGCCCGGCCGAGAATGTCGCGGCCGGCCAGCGCGTCGGGCAGCGTGGCGGCCTGGATCGCGAACGGGGCGACGATGTTGCCCCGGTCGAGCGCGGCGATCAGCGGCGCGGGAAGGCCGAGGGAAGCGAACGTAACCGGACCCGAGGGCTTGCCGTGCGGACGTTGTGCAGCACTGAACTTACTACTGAGCTGGGTGGTCAAAGAATCTCTTTCGGACGATGGGGTGGCCGTGTTATCCAAGGCCGCCACGTCCGTGGAAACCAGTTCGCTCACCGAGCGAGGTACGACCCGCGCGCCCTGATGGGCTGCGCCTTACCTAGGTGCTAACACCCTTACTCTACCGTCATTCCCGGGCGGCGGGCTCAGCCGGCCGCGCGCCGACCGCCCGCCGGGACGGCAGCCGGTCGAAGTAGCGGGTGATGCCGTAGCTGGGCAGCGCGGCGATGCCGATCATCAGCAGCGCGAACGGAGCGGCCTGCCCGTAGGACAGGTTCTGCTGGTACACCCAGAACTGGGTGGCCAGCGTCTGCACCCCGGTCGGCACCAGGATCAGGGTCGCGGTGAGCTCGGTGACGGCGGCCAGGAACACCAGGCAGAACGCCGCGGCGAGCCCCGGCCCGATCAGCGGAAGCGTCACCCGCCCGAACGTCGCGGCCCCGCCCTGCCCGAGCGAGCGGGACACCTCCTCCAGCGCCACCGGCGCGTGCGCGACCGAGGACCGCACCCCGACCAGCGCGAGCGGGAAGAACAAGATCACGTAGACCACGATCATCAGCGGGGCGGTCTGATAGCCAAGGCCGTTCGCGTACCGCTCGGCGAAGTAGCTCAGCGCCAGTGCGATCACCAGTCCCGGTACCGCCAGCACCAGGTACGTGCTGCGCTCGAGCAGCCGGCTCCTGGGCCCTGCGTGCCGCACGGCCAGCAGCGCGACCGGCAGCGCGAGCACGGTGGCCAGCGCGGCGGCGATCCCGCTGTACAGGGCGGTGTGCCCGAGCGCGCTGAGAATGGACACCCCGCCGATCACCTGGGCGCCGCCCTGGAACATCCAGTACACCGCCGAGCCGACCGGCACGCCCAGCGCCAGGCCGGTCAGCGCGGCGAAGCCGGCCAGCACCGGGATCGTGCCGCGGCCGAGCCGGTACCGCCTGATCGCGCGCTTGGCCAGCGGGCCGGTGCGCACCGCCCGGCCCTTGCCGCGGGCGGCATTCTCGCCGAACAGCACGACCGCGCTCAGCGCGATCAGGACCAGCGACAGCGCGCAGGCTGCCGCCACGCTGAACGAGACGTGGAACTCGGTGAAGATCTCGGTGGTGAAGGTCTGGTAGCCGAGGATCTCGAACGCGCCGTACTCGGCCAGCAGCACCAGGGCGACGAGCACGCAGCCGCCGAGTATGGCGCTGCGGGCATGCTTGAGCGTCACCCGGCAGAAGGTCTGCACCGGGCCGAGCCCGAGGCTGCGGGCCGCCTCCTCCAGGCCGGGGTCGGCCGCCCGCAGGCTGGCCGCCACCGGCAGGTACACCAGCGGGTAGACGGCCAGCGTCATGATCAGCACAGCCCCGCGGAACCCCTGCACCCAGGTGGTCAGCGATGCCCAGCCGAAGCTCACCACGAAATCGGGAATCGCGAACGGGACCACGACCAGCACCGCCCAGATCCGGCGGCCGGGCAGGTCGGTCCGTTCCACGCACCACGCGGTCAGCGTGCCGATGACGGCGCACGCGGCGGTCACCACCACCATCAGCCGGACCGTGTTCCACAGCAGGCTGCCGGTCAGCGGCCGCCAGATCAGATGGGCGACGGTATCGACCCCGGCCCCGCGGGCCTCGATGAGCAGGAAGACGAGGGGGGCCAGCAGCACGGCGGCCACGGCGCAGCTGGCACCGATCAGCAGCCGCGGCCGGGCCAGGCCGCGGGCCGGGATGGCCCGCTGCGACTCGGCCGTCTGCGCGGTCACAGCAGTGCCGTCACGAACAGTGCCGTCACAGACCGTGCTGTCACAGACCGTGCCGTCACAGCAGGCCAGCCTGCTTCAGCAGGTTGATCGCGGGCATCCCGGTGCCGAGCTGGGCGACGCTGATCGGGTAGGGCCGCAGCTCGCTGAGCGGCGTCTCAGGAGCCAGGGTGGTCACGCCGGACCCGATCGGGTACTCGAAGCTGATCGATTTGGCCGGGTTCGCGATGATGTCCTGGCCCTTGCTGACCAGGTAGGCCAGGAACTTCTGCGCCGCCGCCTGGTGCGTGGACGACTTGAGTACCGCGGCGCCCGACACGTCCACGACGTAGCCGGGATCGCCCGCGGCAAAGTGCGTGATGGCCGAGTGGATGCTGGACGCGCCGAGCTGGGCCCGCATCCGGTACCAGTAGTACTGGTTGATCACCCCGAAGGCGACCGCGCCGCGGTTGACCTGGTCCGAGAGGGTCTCGTTGTCGGGATAGGAGTGGCTGCCGGCGTTGCTCTTGACCTCGGCCAGCCAGCGGAGCGTGGCGGCCGTGCCGTGGCTGCGCGCCATCGCGGTGACGATCGGCTGGAAGTCGGTCTCGCCCGGGGCGATGGCGAGCTCGCCCCGGTAGCGCGGCGAGGCCAGCTGGAGTGCCGTGGTGGGCAGCTGGCTCTCCTTGATCAGGCTCGGGTTGTAGATGATCACGCTCACCCGCGCCGAGACCCCCACCCAGTCCCCGCCGGGCGAGCTGTACTTGCCCGGCGTGCGGGCCAGCGTGGCCGCGTCCACCCTGGCCAGCAGGCCCTTGCCCTGCAGGAATTCGAGCGGCGGCGAGTTCTCGGTGAAGAACACGTCGGCCGGCGAGTGCGCCCCCTCGGCGACGATCTGCTCGGCCAGCGTGTCCTCGTCGTTCGAGCGCAGGTTGACCTTGATCCCGGTCGCCGCCGTAAATGCGGATACTAGCGCCTGGGTGGTCTGCACGTGCTGGCCGCTGTAGAGCGTGATCGACTCACCCGACCCCGACGATGACCCGCAGGCGGCCAGCATGCTGCCTGCCGCCGCCATGGCGACGACCGCCCCGGCCAACCGGTGTACCCGCACTCGTGATTCCCTCCTGACAGCCGTGTTGACCCGGCCCCCGGCTGCGTGAAGTTAGGTAAGCCTTACCTAATGACAGGAACCGATTCAAGACTACCCAAGTCAGGCCTGTCAAGTCGGGCGGCCGGCCCGGCCGATGACTCTCCGGCCGCGGCTGGGTCTATACATCTAGATACGGTGCTGCGCGCCCGGGCGCGGCGCGTGCGGAAGGGGCCGGACGGCACGATGACAGCCAGCGACGAATTCACCGTCCTTACCAGCCGCTTCCGGACCGAACTGCTAGCCCACTGCTACCGCATGATCGGGTCGGCAGATGATGCCGAGGACCTCGTTCAGGAAACTTATCTTCGAGCCTGGCGGTCGTTTGAGGGGTTCGAGGGCAGGGCCTCACTGCGCACCTGGCTCTATCAGATCGCGACCAACGTGTGCCTGACGGCGATCCCGCGCATCAGCCGGCGCCCGCTGCCGTCCGGGCTGGGCGCTCCGGGTGACCATCCGGCGGCCGCCCTCCCCGCCCAGGCACCGGAAGTTCCGTGGCTGCAGCCCCTTCCCGACGTGCTGTTCGGCGCGGAGCCGGCCGACCCGGCGGCCATCGCGGTGTCGCGCGAGGGCATGCGACTGGCCTTCATCGCCGCCCTGCAGTACCTGCCGGCCAGGCCGCGCGCCGTCCTGATCCTGCGTGACGTGCTGGCGTGGCCGGCCGCCGAGGTGGCCGAGCTGCTCGGCAGCACGACCACCGCGGTGAACAGCGCGCTGCGGCGCGCCCGCGCGCAGCTGGCCAGGGCGATGCCCGCCGCGGACGAGGTCGCCGAGCCCGCGGAGCCCGCCCGCCGCGCGCTACTCGACCGGTACGCGGCGGCGTTCCAGGAGGCCGACGTGACCGCGCTCGCCGAGCTGCTGCGCGAGGACGTCGTCATGGAGATGCCGCCGCACCTGGTCTGGTTCGCCGGCCGCGCCGACGTCACGCGCTTCCTCGCGACGCACATCCTCACCGCTCCCGGCCGGCTCCTGATGACCCCGACCGCCGCCAACGGGCAGCCCGCCATGGCCGTGTACGAGCTCGATCCGGACGGCACGTACCACTGGCACGCGCTGCAGGTCCTCACCGTCACCCCGGCCGGGATCGCCCGGATCGTCGCCTTCCTCGACCCCGGGCCGGTCCGGCGGTTCGGCCTGCCCCAGATCCAGGCCAGCGTCCGGTCCGGCTCCGCTCTTTAATTTTCCGAACGGCGAGGCTTATTCAAAACCCCGCCGGCGGGTCAGCGCAGCCGCAGGTCAACCTGGCCAACACTGATGATCAATTGAAGTTTTGAATAAGCCTCTGGGAGTACTCACCTGGCGAAGCGCGAGGCCTACCGGCGGCGCGACGATTCCGCCCGGCCCTCCTGGTCTATATACACAGACGCTTTCGCCCCGCGTGAGGGCCACCCCGCGTGAGGGCCCAGCCAGGAGGAGATCCAGATGGCACCCGCAGACCTTTCAGGAACGCACGCTCTGGTCACCGGCGCCAGCCGAGGCTTCGGCCGCGCGACCGTTGTCGCGCTGGTCAAGGCCGGCGCCACGGTCACCGGAGTCGCCCGCGATCGCGACCGCCTTGGCGAACTGCACGCCGAGCTCGGCGACGCGTTCATCCCGGTACCAGCGGACGCGACCGACCCCAATGTCGCCGGCGAGCTCATCGACTCCTGCCGGCCCGGCATCCTGGTGCTCAACGCCGGCGCCGCCCCGCTGTCCCGCC
>DASXME010000079.1:0-4039 GCA_036495825.1 Streptosporangiaceae bacterium | reverse complement strand
GAGCTCGGCCGCTCGCTGCTCCCCGGCGGCTACCTGCCGACCGTGCTGGCCAGCGCGGTGCTCGCCGCGGCGAACGCGGACGGCAAGCTGGTGGCCGGCCTCGCCGACGGCACCCGATCCGGCGCGGTCTCGCTGGCCGGCGGGATAACCGCGACCCCGGGCGCCGACGGAGGGCTCGTGCTGCGCGGCGGCTGCACGCCGGTCCTGGGCGGATCGCTCGCCGACCTGATCGTCCTGCCGGTCACCGACGGCGCGAGCGAGCTCTGGGTCGCGGTGGACGCCGCGGAGCTGGAGATCACGCCGCTGGACAGCCTCGACCTCACCCGGCCCGTGGCGCAGGTGCGCGCGGACGGACTCACCGTGCCGGCCGAACGGGTGCTCGGCGGCCTGCGCCGGACCGTGGTCAGCGGGCTGGCCGCCACTCTGCTCGGCGCCGAGGCGGCCGGGATCGCGGGCTGGGCGGTGGCGACCGCCACCGACTACGCGAAGATCCGCCACCAGTTCGGCCGGCCGATCGGCCAGTTCCAGGCGGTCAAGCACCGCTGCGCCCGGATGCTGATGCAGGCCGAACAGGCCGAGGCGACGGTCTGGGATGCAGCCCGCGCGCAGGATCTCGCGCTCAGCCAGGCCGGGAGCGGCGACGCCGCAGTGCAGGCCGACTTCGCCGCGAGCGTAGCCGCCGCGATCGCGGTGGACGCGGCCGTCGAATGCACGCACGAGTGCATCCAGGTCCTCGGCGGCATCGGCTACACCTGGGAGCACGACGCGCACCTCTACTACCGACGCGCGCTGTCGCTGCGCGCCCTGCTCGGCCCGGCCGGACGCTGGGTCAGCCAGGTCGCCACCATGGCCACGTCCGGCATCCGCCGCAAGCTCGAGGTGGAGCTGCCCGACGAGACCGCGGGCCAGCGGGCCCGGATCCAGGCCGAGCTGGCCGAGATCGCCGGCGCGACGTTTGTCGAGCAGATCGAGCGGTTCGCGGCGGGCGGCTGGGTCGCGCCGCACCTGCCGCGGCCGTGGGGCCGCGGCGCCAGCCCGCAGGAGCAGGTCATCATCGCTCAGGAGCTGCGGGCGGCGCGACTGCGCCCGCAAGTGCTCTTCATCGGCGCCTGGACCACCGCCGCCCTGGTCAAGTACGGCACGCCCGAGCAGCAGCAGCGGTTCCTGCCGCGGACGCTGCGCAACCAGCTGACCTGGTGTCAGCTGTTCAGCGAGCCGGGGGCCGGCTCCGACCTGGCCGGCATCACCACCCGGGCCGAGCGAGCGGACGGGGGCTGGCGGCTGACCGGGCAGAAGATCTGGACCTCGGTGGCCAAGTACGCGAACTGGGCGATCTGCATCGCGCGGACCAACCCGGCCGAGCCCCGGCACGACGGCATCAGCTACTTCCTGGTGGACATGTCCTCGCCCGGCATCGAGGTGCGCCCGCTGCGGGAGATGACCGGCGACGCGCTGTTCAACCAGGTCTTCCTGGACGACGTGTTCGTGCCCGACGACTGCGTGGTCGGCGAGGTGAACGGCGGCTGGAAGGTGGCCCGGACCACGCTGGCCAACGAGCGGGTGTCGCTGTCCTCGTCCTGGACCTCGGGATTCGGCGTGGCCGAACTGCTCGACGTCGCCGCCCGGCGGGATGCGGCCGCCGCCGGCCTGCTGGACCAGGTGGGCGAGCTAGTCTGCTCCGGGCACGCCCTGGACGTGCTCGGCCTGCGGGTCACGCTCAGGCAACTGTCCGGCACCGAGCCGGGGGGCACCGCCAGCGTCCGCAAGCTCATCTCGATGCGGCACGCTCAGCAGGTCACCGAGTGCTGCTGGGCGCTGTCAGGAACTGACGGCACGCTAGGCGCGGCCGTGAGCCACGGCGGCGGGCAGGACGACCCGCAGGCGCAGGCCCGGCACTGGGTCAGGCAGGTGCTGATGAGCCGGGCGCTCACGATCGGCGGCGGTACCACCGACATCCAGCTCAACATCATCGCGGAGCGGATGCTCGGCCTGCCGCGCGACCCTGAGCCGCCGGCCGCGTAGCCGCCGTTACCCGAGCACTCCTCGCGCCGGCCCCCATTTCCCCGCATGCCCGACGGCACCACGGACAAATACGCGTGGCGGCTTGCCTTACTCAGGGTGATAGTGCTACTACTGTGCGTGACGTAGTTCGGTCAGCGCAATCGGCCGAAGTCTTTGTTCGGGGCGGGGGACCCCGCTTCCATCCACGGATACGGAGTTAGCATGATCAAGGCACGTACCTTTGCTGCGGCGGCTGTTATCGCGGCGGCCCCGCTGCTGCTGTCGGCCACCCAGGCATTCGCGGCGACCAGCCACGTGGCTGGCGTTCACGGCGGCACCTTCTGGGACCAGACGCAGACCCTCGCCGGCCAGCAGGCCACCTTCATCCAGGGCGGCGACGACCTGGGTCGCGGTGCCGCTGAGCTGGTCTCCGGCGCCTACATCGGTGGCCCGCAGGCCATCCTCGACATCCCGGCGGCGCTGGTCGGCGCACCCAAGGCGATTCAGTACATTCCCTGAACCAATGGGGAAGAGCGACATCCGTGACCGACCGACTGGATGTCGATAGCACATGCATTGGGCCGCCCCTCGTGGGCGGCCCAATGCATGTTTCGGTAAGAACAGACGCAAGCGCTGGAGAACCTGGCCGTGCGGCTTGGGGAGCCGCCGGAGGCCAGCTGAGAACCAGGCCAGCGCCCGTGATTCGCACTTATGCAAGGGGGGACCATTCATGCGCACTCGGATAAAGAACGGCGCCCGCATGACGATTCTCGTCACGGCGTTCGCCGCTGCGGGAGCGGGCGTCGCCTACTCCCACATGACGAGCGGATCGGCCGGGCACGCCGACGTCGTCACCGCTCACCTGGTCAGCGCCCAGCTGCCTGCGACCGGGCCGCTGACCACACAGTTCGGGCAGCTCACCGGCATCGGCGGGCCGCTCGGCTGCATCTCCTACATCGGCAAGCCGGCCGGCCCGGCGCCCGTCCAGTCCGGCCCGGCGGGCGGCCAGTACGGACTCGGCGCGCTCGCGACGAACCCGGGCGAGGAATACACCAATCCGGCCGGCATCCCGGGCTCAGACCGGGACAGGGCCGGCGCCTTCGGGACGGACCGGGGCGAGGAAACCACCAGCTCCGCGAACATTCCCGGCGCGGACCAGGAAGACCAGTCCTGCGCGGCCGGCAGCGGGAGCGGCGGCGGCACCACAGGCGGGACCGGGAACGGCGGCGGCGGGAACACCGGCATGCCGTCCGGCCACCCCGGCCACAAGGGCCACATGGGCCACCCCATGGGCAGGCACGGCCACCACGGCATGACCGGGCACCACGGCATGTCGGGCCACCACCGCCCGGGCCACCACAGCTCCACCGGCCACCACAGCTCCACCGGCCACCACAGCGCCACTGGCCACCACGGCGCCACTGGCCACCACGGCATGACCGGTCACCACGGGCGCCACATGACCGGCGGGCACACCGCCTCACTCACGGCCAAGTCGGCCGCGGCCGCTCCGGCCGTTCCGGCCGCCGCGCAGGCCGGCAGCAACACGATGGCGGCCACGCTGCCCACCACCGGCGCGCCTATGGCCGGCCTGGCCGGGCTGGCACTGGCCGCGCTCGCGGCCGGCGCGGTCGTCCTGGTGGTCAAGCGCCGTTCCGATGAGGACGAGTCGCCGAACGAAGAGTAGGGCACCGCTGCGCTGAGGTTTGACTCCAGCACCCGAACGGCGCGGGCCGGGCACCATGTGCCCGCCCCGTGCCGTTCGGCATAAATGACGTCGGGCACGATCAGGGGCAGGAATGCCGCCCGCGGGAGAAATACGAGACCTGGCACGCCCGGCATTTTCTCCCCCGCCGGTGACACGCCGCAGGCCGGCGGCCTGCTGGCCGGTCCGGCCGGTCCGGGCGCGATATTCTGCGGAGAGTCGGGCAGGGGTGTGTATGGCCGGTCACGGCGACGATCCGATCGAGCGTTACTTCCAGCCGCGCGGATCCGACGCAACCGACGACGGTGGCACCGAGCCCGCGCCGCCGCCCCG
>DASXME010000078.1:0-12042 GCA_036495825.1 Streptosporangiaceae bacterium | reverse complement strand
GGCCGCTCGCTGGATGAACTGGGCGACGCCGGGGCGCTGGACGGCCCGACCGCCTGGCTGTTCGGCAACGAGGCGCGCGGCCTGGCCGGCGACATGCTGGCGCTGGCCGATGAGTCGGTGGCCGTGCCGATCTACGGCCGCGCGGAGAGCCTGAACCTGGCCGCCGCGGCCGCCGTGTGCCTGTACGGCTCGGCCCGCGCCCAGCGGCGGGCGCAGCACGCTCCGGCTGTGATTTAGGCCGCAGCTGCCACTGGCCCGGTCGGCCCCTGCGGGCGTGGACTTCTGCACCGGGGCGATGATTCTTCCCTGGTCGGGCCGCCCTTAACCCCCGCTCATGCCGGGCATCCGGCGCGTAGACCGCCAAAGCCGGACATGTCCTATGAAATTAGGGACTCCCGCTGGCTATCGGCACGCGCTAGGCTGATCGCGTTCTGTTACCTAACATGCCGCTCGGTGGCCACAGAGTGGCCACGCAAACGGCAGGACGGTTCGGGTGGGTGGGCCATGGCAGGTCGGATGAGCGGCTACCGCGCGGGGAGCTACCGCGCCAGCTGCTACCGCGCCTGGATGCCGTCCGGTGAGGACGAGCCCGTGCCTGCGCCACGATCAGGCGAGGCGCAGGGCGCCCCGGCGGACACCCTGGCCAGCCTGGTGATCGCCGACGATCTGCCCGACGGCCTGGTGATCGCCGACCACGCGGGACGGGTGCAGGTGTTCAACGCCGCGGCCGCCCGGCTGACCGGACGGCCGGCCGCGGACGCGATCGGCAGGGACATCCGCGACGCGCTCCCGCTGCGGGACGCCGACGGCCGCTGCTGGTGGACCTGCACCGACCCCTACGACGGCCTGTCCACCAGGACCAGGCACCCGGAGGCGTCGCTGTACCTGCGCGACGGTACCGAGATCCTGGCGACCATGGGCTACGTCCGCGAGCGGCGCGATCCCGCGGCCGGGCGCCCGGTTCGCCGCCTCGTGATCACCCTGCGCGGCGCAGAGCCGCGCGCCCGGCTGGAGCGCGGCCGCGCCGACCTGGTGTCCACCGTCGCCCATGAGCTGCGGTCCCCGCTGACCAGCGTGAAGGGGTTCACCGCCACGCTGCTGAACAAGTGGTACCGGTTCACCGATGACCAGAAGCGCGTCATGCTCGAGACCGTCAACTCCGACGCGGACCGGGTGACCCGGCTCATCACCGACCTGCTCGACGTGTCCAGGATCGAATCGGGCCGGCTGGAGGTGCACCGGCAGCTCGTCAGCATCCCGGACAGGGCCCGGAAGATCATCGACGGCCACGTGGCGTCCGGCGAGCCCGCCGGGCGCTTCGCGCTGGAGGTGCACGACCCGCTGCCCGAGACCTGGCTGGACCAGGACAAGGTCGACCAGATCATTGGCAACCTGGCCGAGAACGCCGTGCGGCACGGCGCTGGTACCGTAACTATTGTGGTGGAGCCAGCGGACACAGCCGACGGCCAGGACGCGGTAGAGAACACAGCGCCGACCGTCGCGGTTTCCGTGCGCGATCAGGGCGAAGGCGTCGCGCCCGAGCTTGCGCCCAGGGTCTTCCGGCAGTTCTGGCGCGCCAAGCGCCGCAGCGGCACTGGTCTCGGCCTGTTCATTGTGAAGGGCCTGGTCGAGGCGCACGGCGGCACGATCACCGTGCAGTCCGCGCCCGGCGGCGGCGCGGAGTTCCGATTTACCATGCCCGCCGGGACGCCTGACTTCGCCTGACGGAGCAGGAGGGTCCGGGATTCTCCCCGGACTAGCGGTTTCGGCGGGTGCCCTCAGCCATGGTGTCAGCGGACGTGACCGGTCCAGTGCCGGACGGGCACGCCAATCAGGTGTTCAGGGGAGCAGAAGGATGTCTGCAGGCAGTAAGCAGTACGACCCGGTGGAGGTGACGGCCTTGTCGCCGGATGAAGTGGCGCGGGCGCGTGACGCGGCGCTGGCCGCCATTGCCGCGGCGGCGAGCCTCGACGAGCTGAAGGCCGCCAGGCTCGCGCACTTCGGCGACCGGGCCCCGCTGACTCTGGCCAGCGCCGAGATCCGTGCCCTGCCGCCGGCCGCGCGGGCCGAGGCGGGCAAGCGGGTCGGCGCGGCCAGGGCGCAGGTGCGGCAGGCGATCGAGGAGCGCAAGGCCGCACTGGAGGCCGAGCGCGACCAGCAGATCCTCACCGCGGAAGCCGTCGACGTGACGCTGCCCACCGACCGCGCCCCGCGCGGCGCGCGGCACCCGGTCTCGCTGGTGGCGGAGCGGCTGACCGACGTGTTCGTCGCGATGGGCTACGAGGTCGCCGAGGGGCCCGAGGTCGAGGCCGAGTGGTACAACTTCGACGCGCTCAACTTCCCGCCCGACCATCCGGCCAGGGAGATGCAGGACACGCTGTTCGTGGCCGGTCCGGACGGCGCACGAGGGTCCGGCATGGTGCTGCGCACGCACACCTCGCCGGTGCAGATCCGGGCGATGCTGAGCCGCCCGCTGCCGCTGTACGTGGTGAGCCCGGGCAAGTGCTACCGCACCGACGAACTGGACGCCACGCACAGCCCGGTCTTCCACCAGATCGAGTGCCTGGCCGTGGACGAGGGCCTGACCATGGCCGACCTGCGCGGCGCGATCCAGGCGTTCGTGGACGCGATGTTCGGCGAGGGGCTGCGGACCAGGTTCCGGCCGGACTTCTTCCCGTTCACCGAGCCGTCGGGCGACGTGTCGATGGAGTGCCACGTCTGCCGCGGTGCCTCCGCTCAGCCGGGCGGGGAGCCGTGCCGGGTGTGCAAGTCGCAGGGCTGGGTCGAGATCGCCGGCTGCGGCATGGTCAACCCGCGGGTGCTGGTCGCCTGCGGGATCGATCCCGACCGGTACAGCGGATTCGCGTTCGGGCTCGGCATCGAGCGGACCCTGATGATCGCGCACGGCGTGCCGGACATGAGGGACACGGTCGAGGGCGACATCCGGTTCTCCGCGGCGTTCGGAATGGAAATCTGACATGCGTATTCCGCTGTCCTGGGTGCGCGAGTACGCACCGATCGACGAGGCGTCCGCCACCCCGGCCGAGCTGGCCAGCCGGCTGACCGCGGCCGGCCTCGAAGTGGAGTCGGCCGAGCCCGTCGGGCACGACGTGACCGGGGTGGTCGTGGCGCAGGTGCTCGACGTCGAGGAGCTGACCGAGTTCGCCAAGCCGATCAGGTACTGCCGGATGTCGTTCCCGGCCGGGGACGAGGTCAGGCTGAGCGGCGTCATCTGCGGCGCGTCCAACTTCTCGGTCGGCGACCGGGTGCCGCTGGCCGTGCCCGGAGCGACGCTGCCCGGCGGCTTCCAGATCGGCGCCAAGAAAGCGTACGGCCGGATGTCGGAGGGGATGATCTGCTCGGCCGCCGAGCTCGCCATCGGTGACGAGCACGACGGCATCCTGGTGCTGCCCGCGGACGCGCCGCTCGGCGCGGACTTCGCCGCCTACGCCGGGCTGGCCGACATCGTGCTGGACATCGCGGTCACCCCTGACCGTGGCTACGCCCTGTCCGTCCGCGGCGTGGCGCGCGAGCTGGCCAGTGCGTTCGGCGTCCCCTTCACCGACCCGGCCGGGGACGGTGCCGACGATGTCGGATCGGTCTCGGCGCAGGTGCACGCGGCGAGCATCGCCGACGCCACCGCCTGCGACAGGTTCGTGCTGCGCGAGGTGCGCGACTTCGATCCCGCGGCCAAGACCCCGCTGTGGATGCGCGTCAGGCTGGCCAGATCGGGGATGCGCTCGGTGTCGCTCGCCGTGGACATCACCAACTACCTGATGCTCGAGCTGGGCCAGCCGATGCACGCGTTCGACGGCGAGAAGCTCAGCGGGCCGGTCGTGGTGCGCCGGGCGCAGCCGGGGGAGCGGCTGGAGACGCTGGACCATGTGGTGCGCGACCTCGACCCGGACGACATCCTGATCACCGACTCCTCCGGGCCGATCTCGATGGCGGGCACGATGGGCGGCCTGGCCACCGAGATCGACGAGAAGTCCACCCACCTGGTGATCGAGGCGGCGCACTTCTCCGCCGAGGGCATCGCCCGGATGGTCCGGCGGCACAAGCTGAGCAGCGAGGCGTCCTACCGGTTCGAGCGCGGCGTGGACCGCGAGCTGCCGCTGCGCGCCTCGGCCAGGGCCACCTCGATGCTGGCCTCGTTCGGCGGCGGGACCGTGCTGCCCGGCTGCACGCACGCCTTCGCGGAGGTGGAGCCGGTCACGATCGTGCTGCCGGTGAGCTACCCGGACGAGGTGGCCGGCCTGGTCTACGGGCGCGACACCGTGGTCCGGCGGCTGCGCGAGGTCGGCTGCGAGGTGCGGCAGGGGGCGGCAGGCTCCGCTGAGGGCGCCGATGCCGCCGCCGGGGACGGCAAGCACCTGCGGCACGACCACGGCAGGCACGACCGCTCGGCCGCGGCGCTGCTGGTCACCCCGCCGTCCTGGCGGCCCGATCTGACCGACCCGAGTGACCTGGCCGAAGAGGTCATCCGGCTGGAAGGGTACGAGAACATCCCGGTCAGGATGCCGCGCGCGGCGGCCGGGCGGGGCCTGTCCGACCGGCAGCGGATGCGCCGCACGATCAGCCGCGCGCTGGCCGGCTCCGGCTACGTGGAGGTGCTGAGCGCGACCTTCGGCTCGGCCGCCGACGCCGACGCGCTGGCGCTGCCCGCCGAGGACCCGCGGCGGCTGGCGGTCGCGGTCGCCAACCCGCTCAGCGAGAGCGAGCCGCTGCTGCGCACGACGCTGCTGCCCGGCCTGCTGCGGGTGCTGGCCCGCAACATCGGCCGCGGGTTCACCGACCTCGCGCTGTTCGAGACCGGCCTGGTGTTCCACCCGCGGCCCGGCGGCCCTGGCGTGGCGCCGATCCTGGGCGTGGATCGGGCCCCGACCGAGGCCGAGCTCGGCCAGCTGGACGCCGCGCTGCCCGACCAGCCGCCGATGGTGGCGGCGGTGCTGGCCGGCGACCGCGAGCTGGCCGGCTGGTGGAGCCGCCACGGCCGGCCCGCCTCCTGGGCGGACGCGATCGAGGCGGCCCGGGTGGTCTGCCGGGCCAGCCGGGTGCCGGTGCAGGTGCGGGCCGCCCGGCAGGCGCCCTGGCATCCCGGCCGCTGCGCGGCGCTGTTCGTCGCGGCCGGCGAGGGCAAGGAGTGGCTGGCCGGCTACGCGGGCGAGCTGCACCCCCGGGTGCTGCGGGCGTTCGACCTGCCGGACCGGGCCTGCGCGATGGAGCTGGACCTCTCGGTGATCGAGGCCGCGGCCGGCGCGGCCGGGCCGGTGCAGCCGCCGGCCTTGTCCGGCTACCCGGTGGCGACGCAGGACGTGGCGCTGAGCGTGCCCGCCGAGGTGCCGGCCGCCGAGGTGCAGGCCGCGCTGACCGCGGGCGTGACCGCGGCCGGCGCGGGCAACCTGCTCGAGGACGTCCGGCTGTTCGACCTGTACACCGGGGAGCAGACCGGCGAGGGACGCAAGTCGCTCGCTTATACGCTGCGGTTCCGCGCGCCCGATCGCACTCTCACCGTGGAGGAGACCACCACCATGCGCGACGCGGCCGTCGCCGAGGCCGCCCGCCGGGTAAACGCCATCCACCGCGGCAGCTAACGCCTGCTCTGGGTGATCGCGAAGACCTTTTACGTGCTATTGCCCGCCCGCCCCGGCAAAGTCTTCGCGATCACCGCCATTTGCATGAGGTGCCCGCGTGTGGGTAGAGCGTAAGGTTTGTTATGCTCTGCGGCGACTCCCGGTGATTCGTGTAATACGTCGGATCACCGGCACAACTGATCCGGAGGCCGAGATCGCGGAGGTCGGGTCGGCGAAACGCGCCGAAAGGGCGACATTCCGCCATGTCTTCGCGGTCGCCGAATTCCGCGCGCTCTGGTCGGCGCAAATGCTGTCGGTCGCCGGCGACCAGCTGGCCCGGGTGGCGCTGACCTGGCTGGTTTACGACCGGACCCGGTCCGCCCTGCTTGCGGCGATCACGTACGTGGCCAGCATCGTGCCTACGTTCGTGGGCGGCGTGGCGCTGTCCGGCCTCGGCGATAGGTTCCCGCGGCGCCAGGTGATGATCGCCTGCGACGTGATCCGCGCCGGGCTGGTGATCGTGATGGCGGTGCCGGGAATGCCGGTCGCGGTCTTGGTCGTGCTGCTGTTCGCCGTGACGATGGTGGGCGCGCCCTTTACCTCCGCCCGGGCCGCGATCTACCCGGACATCCTGGCCGGCGACCAGTACGTGCTCGGCACCGCGGTGACCCTCACCACCTACCAGTTCGCGCAGGTTATCGGGTTCGCCGTCGGCGGGACGATCGTCGGGATATTCGGAGTGCGCACCTCGCTGATCGCGGACGCGGCCACGTTCGCGGGCTCCGCGCTCATCGTGCGCTGGGGGGTCCGCGCCCGCCCCGCCCCGGGAGCTACCGGACCAGACACCGGCCGCCGGAAGTCCTCGCCGGGCGCCGGCGTACGGGCCGGCACCCGGATGCTGATCCGCAATCCCGCGCTGCGCACGCCGCTGCTGTTCGGCTGGCTGGCGGCGTTCTACAACGTTCCCGAGGGTGTGGTGGCGCCGCTGGCCCGGATGCTCGGCGGCGGGTCGGCGACGGTGGGGCTGCTGCTCGCCGCGGCGGCGTTCGGCTCCGTGGTCGGATCCATCGCCTTCAGCCGCCTGGTCGATCCGGCTACCCGGCTGCGGTGGATGGGCCCGCTGGCCATCGGAGGCAGCGCGGTGCTCGCCCTGTTCTTCGTCCGCACGGACCTGCTGTTCGCGCTGGTGATCCTGGCCGCCTCGGGGGTGTTCACCTGCTTTCAGCTGGCCGCCAACGCCGCCTTCGTCAGCGCGGCGCCGCCGGCCCAGCGCAGCCAGGCGTTCGGCCTGGCCCAGGGCGGCATGAGCCTGGGACAGGGCACGCTGATGGTGCTGGCCGGCGCGGCCGCGGAGCACTACGCCCCGACCGTCGTGATCGCGGCGAACGGCGTCATCGGCACCGTCGCGGCGGCGGCGGTCGCGGTCAGCTGGTCACGCCGGGCTTGATTTCGCCCGGCGGCCGGAGCGCTAGGCCCAGACTGTGGTGCGCATAGCGCATCTCCCTTCGGTGCGAGCGGTTCCTCGCTCAGGAGTCTTCCCTGGCCATCACGACGAGATAGCACCGCGCGGCCTGGACGGGGTCGCTCGCGGGTGTCTCGTTTCATGTTTTCATGTGGACATGCACCGGATGTCGGGATGATGGCGTTTATTGCCCCCGATACGCAACTCCGGACACAGTAAGTAACTTTCCGGTCACATCTGGTCCGACACTCCTACCAGCGAGTAATCAGGGCTTGACAGACCGCATCCCCGATCTGTGACAATACGGATCAGCATCGGTACAGTCGGCTATGAGTGGCTTTGCTGGGACAGCGCCAGGCGCTACGGGAGGTGGTCATGCGAATCACCCGTAGCAAGCGCGCAAATGTGCACATCTGGCCAGCTCTGACGGCCTGGTCGGTCTGGAACCTGCCGCGGCGGGTGGCCATTTTCGTGGTCGCGGTGATCACCGCGGACCTGGCGGCGATCGCGCTGGCCGCCTCGTTCTTTACCGTCCGGTCCCATGATGTTGTGCTTTTCTGCCTGCTGCTGGCCTGCAATGCCGCCACGGTGGAACTCACCCGGCGATCCGGTGAGCACGCCGGGGCGATCAAGGATGTGTACGCGGTCTGGGAACTGCCGATCGCGATTCTCCTTCCGCCACTCTATGCGTTTATCGCACCTATTGTCCGAATGAGCCTCGTGCAGTGGCGCATTCGCCGCTCGCCGTTGCACCGCCGGTTTTTCTCCTCCGCCGCCCTGGGCCTGGCCTTTGGCAGCGCATCGCTCCTTTTCCACCTGCTCAGCAGGGTCGCCATCGGGCCGGCCCCGACCCCCGGGCTGCGGGCCTCGCTCTGGGTGGTGGCCGTCGCGGCCTGCGGCATCCTGGAGTGGGCGGTGAACTCAGCGCTGATCATGACCGCGGTCAAGGGAACCGACCCGTCGGCGCGGGTGCGGGACATGGCCTTCTCCCGCGAGCCGCTCTTCAACGACATCACCGAGCTGTGCGTGGCGTTCCTGGTCGCCTTCGCGGCCGCGATGAGCTCGCTGGTGGTGCTGTTCGCGTTCCCCTTCGTGATCTTGCTGCAGCGGTCGCTGCGCCATTCCCAGCTGGTCAACGACTCGCGTATTGACTCCAAGACCGGCCTGCTGAACGCCGGCACCTGGGAGCGCGAGGCGATAGCCGAGGTGGCCAGGGCGTCCCGCACCAGGAATCCGCTCGCCGTCGCGCTGATCGACATCGACAAGTTCAAGGTGGTCAACGACACCTACGGCCACCTGGTGGGCGACCAGGTGCTGAAGGAGATCTCCGCCTCGTTCCGCGACTACCTGCGCGAGTATGACCTGGCCGGCCGGTTCGGCGGCGAGGAGTTCGTCCTGCTGCTGCCGCACACCACCGACCGCGATGCGCACCGGATCGCCGAGCGGATGCGCGCGCACATCGCCGGGATGCCCATCGGGCTGGACGGCGTGGCCAGAGCCGAGCCGGTGCACGTCACGGTGTCGATCGGGGTGGCCGTGCTGGACGCGACGCGCCGGGACCTCACCGACCTGCTCGCCGCCGCGGACGCGGCGCTGTACCAGGCCAAGGCGGCCGGCCGGGACCGGGTGCACATGATCGCGGGCACGGTCACGGGCATGGTCGCAGGGCTGGGCGGCGGCGCGGGCGAGATCGCCGAGCGGCCGGTATCCCAGCCGTCCTAACCCGCGGGCGGCCAGGCGCCGGGCCGGTCCAGCCGGGGCAGTTCCTCGGGTTCGAGCACGCCGTCGGCGATCGGCTCGACCACCCGGTGGCTGCTGCCGGCGCCCGCCAGCGCGGCCTCCATGCTGTCCCGGCAGACCTCGAAGGAGTACCGGATCCGGTCCACGTTCGCGTGCTGCTGCGCCCAGTTCCTGATCGCCCGGATCTCCGCGTGATCGTTGCCGGACTGCCCGTGGATGGCGCTGTCCGGCGAGCACATCTCGGACTGGATCATCTCCGTCGGCTCACCGTCCGTCGGCCAGATCCGCACCAGGTACTTGGTCACGAGGTCCATGAGGACATGCTCTCCCGGAAGGTCACGGCGACGAGGAGGAACCCGGAAGCTTGAGGATCGTGATGATCTCGGCCTCGCCCTGATGGCATGCCGACGCCTCCCCGGTCTGCACGATCGTCGGCGTGCTCTCGCCCTGGCAGGTCCAGCCGCTCACCGTGACCGGGGCGCCGCCGCCGTTGCCCGGCACGCGGCCCGCCCGGACCAGGGCCGTGTAGCCGTTCTGGATCCGCATCGCCTCCGCGCACCCGACCGACCCCTTCTCGACCTCCACGGTCACCGGCACGTTGGCGGCCGTGCGGGCCGTGCCGCAGGTCGCGCGGGGCGGCCCCGGCGCGGTGGCGGACACGCTGACCGGAGTCGCCGGCGGGGGACCGCCGTGGCTGGCGGCGGGAGAGCCGCAGCCGCCCGCGAGCAGGGCAACGGCCGCGGCGCCGGCGACGGTGCGGGAAGCGCGCATGGGGGGTCTCCTTTCCGCGCTGCTAATCATGCCGCCGGGTCCGCGGTCCGCCCAAGCCGGCTCCCCGTCGCGAGGCTATTGCGGAGTGTGTACCCCGCAAAGTTGCATACTTACTCGGAGCAATGCATAATTCTACGGACTACCGCGTGCCCACCGAACACCCGACGGGCGCGCCCGGCCGCAGGATGAGGAGATGCCGTGGGCGCGCGCGTGGCGGTGGCCGGGGCCAGCGGGTACGCCGGCGGCGAGCTGCTGCGCCTGCTGTCCGCCCATCCGGACCTCGAGCTCGGCCCGATCGCGGCCGGCGCGAGCGCGGGCCGGCCGGTGACCGACCTGCATCCGCACCTGCCGCAGCTGTCCGGACGCACGTTCGTGGCCACCGAGCCAGGGAACCTCGCTGCGGCCGACTTGATCTTCCTGGCCCTCCCGCACGGGCAGGCCGCCGCCCTCGCCGCGCTGCTGCCCGGCGCCGCGAAGATCGTCGACCTCGGCCCCGACTTCCGGCTGGCGGACCCGGCGGCATGGGCGCGGTTCTATTCCGTCCCTTACGCAGGCCAGTGGACCTACGGCCTGCCCGAGCTGCCGGGAGCACGCGGCCGGGTCAGCGCCGCCGCCCGGGTCGCCGCACCCGGCTGCTACGCCACGGCGGCCATCCTGGCGCTCGCCCCGCTGCTCGCGGCCGGCCTGGCCGAGCCCGCCGACGTGGTGATCGTGGCCGCGTCCGGCACGTCGGGAGCGGGCCGCGCGCCCCAGGCCGACCTGCTCGGCAGCGAAGTCATGGGGGCGGTCTCCGCCTACCAGGCGGGTGGCGTGCACCGGCACACCCCCGAGATCGAGCAGGCGCTCGGCGAGGCCGCCGCGACGCCGGTCAGCATCTGTTTCACGCCGCTGCTCGCCCCGATGCCGCGCGGCATCCTGGCCACCTGCACGGCCCGGCTGGCCGGCGGCGCGGACACCGGCGCGCTGCGCGGCGCCCTGGGCCGCGCGTACGCCGGCGAGCCGTTCATCCACCTGCTTCCCGAGGGACGCTGGCCCAGCACCGCCGCGACCTGCGGCTCGAACGGCGTCCAGCTTCAGGCCGCCGCGGACGCCCAGGCCGGCCGGGCGGTGGTGGTGGCCGCGATCGACAACCTCGGCAAGGGCGCGGCCGGCCAGGCCATCCAGGACGCCAACCTGATGCTCGGCCTGCCGGAGACGACGGGCCTGTCGGCCAGCGGAGTTGCGCCGTGAGCGTTACCGCCCCCCTAGGCTTCCGCGCCGCCGGAGTGACCGCCGGGCTGAAGGAATCGGGGGCCCGCGATGTCGCCGTCGTGATCAACGACGGGCCGTCGCGCGCGGCGGCCGGCGTGTTCACGGCCAACCGGGTGCAGGCCGCCCCCGTGCAGTGGACCCGGCAGGTCATCCGCGGCGGCCGGGTGCGCGCCGCGGTGCTGAACTCGGGCGGCGCCAACGCCTGCACCGGGCCGGACGGGTTCGCCGACACTCATGTTTCCGCCGAACGGCTGGCGGCCAGGCTCGGCGACTCGGCCGCCGAGGTCGCCGTGTGCTCGACCGGGCTGATCGGCGTGCGGCTGCCGATGGACAAGCTGCTGCCCGCCATCGACGCGGCGGTCGCCGAGGCGTCGCGCAGCGGCGGCCTGGCCGCGGCCGACGCGATCAGGACGACCGACACCGTGGTCAAGATCGCGTTCAGGCGGGGCACCGTTCCGGCCGGGGCGGCCGGCCCGGCCGGCGGCGGCAGCTACACGATCGGCGGGATGGCCAAGGGCGCGGCCATGCTGGCGCCCGGCCTGGCCACCATGCTGTGCGTGCTCACCACGGACGCCAGCCTGCCGGCCGGCGACCTGGACGCGGCGCTGCGCGCCGCGGTCGACGTGACGTTCAGCCGGCTGGACACCGACGGCTGCATGTCCACCAACGACACGGTGCTGCTGCTGGCCAGCGGCGCCGCCGGGGTGCGGCCTGACGCGAGCGAGTTCGCCGGCCTGCTCACCGCGGTCTGCGCCGACCTCGCGCGGCAGATGCAGCTCGACGCCGAGGGCGCGGGCAAGGCCATCGCGATCGAGGTGGTCGGCGCGGCCAGCGAGCGGGACGCGGTGACGGTCGGCCGCGCGGTGGCCCGCAGCGCCCTGCTCAAGTGCGCGATCGCCGGCGACGACCCCAACTGGGGCCGGGTGCTGTCCGCGGTGGGCACGACCGACGCCGCGTTCGAGCCGGACCAGCTGAACGTCGCGATCAACGGCATCTGGATCTGCCGCAACGGGTACGCGGCGGACGACCGGGGCAAGGTCGACCTCAGCCCGCGCGACGTGACGATAACCGTCGACCTGGCCGCGGGCCCGGCGGCCGCCACGATCGCCACCACCGACCTGACCGTCGCGTACGTGCACGAGAACACGGCCTACTCGACATGACGGCCAGCACCAGCGTCCTGGCCAAGGCGGCCACGCTGATCGAGGCGCTGCCCTGGCTGAACCGCTTCCACGGCGCGACCGT
>DASXME010000077.1:0-8233 GCA_036495825.1 Streptosporangiaceae bacterium | reverse complement strand
GCGGCTACCCGGCCGGATCGGAGTACCCCGACGCGACCGGCCAGCCGCCGGCCAGGTACCCCGACGCATCCGGAGCACGCTCAGACCCAGCCGTCCGCGGCCCGCAATCCGGCCGGTACCCGCCGTCCGCGGCCCGCGCCGCGGCACCCGACGACCGGCATCAGGGACCGCACGACCGGTACGCCGACGACCGGTACGCCGAACCGCACGACCGGTACGCCGACGACCGATACGCCGAGCCTGGCGGTGACGGCATCCGCCAGGCGCCCGCCCGGCCCGCGGCCGACGACGACAGCTTCTTCGCCGGGCTTGACGACGACGGCTCCCGCGGCGGGCGGGGCCGGGGCCGCGCCCGGCGGTCGGACCGGGGCGGACCTGGCGACCCCGGCGGCCCGCTCGACCGCGGCGGCCGCGGCGGCGACGGCCCGCCGCCCAAGCGCAAGCGCGGCCGCAGGGCCGGCCTGATCGCCGTGCTGGCCGTGGTGCTGATCGTCGTCGTCCCGCTCGCGATCGGCGGGATCTACGGCTACCGGGTGATCGCGGCGCACTACTTCCCGGCGAACTATTCGGGCGAGGGCACCGGCCAGGTGGTCGTCCAGGTCAAGACCGGCGACACCGCCACCATCATGGCCCAGCGGCTGGTCGACCTCGGCGTGGTCGCCAGCACCCGGGCGTTCATCCTCGCGGCCGAGGACAGCAAGAGCACCGCCCAGCTTGAGCCCGGCTTCTACCGGATGCACAAGCAGATGAACGCGGCGCTCGCGTACGCCCTGCTGCTGAACCGGAAAGACACGGTGCAGCTCACCGTCACGATCCCGGAGGGCTGGCGCGAATCGCAGATCCTGACCGCGCTCGGCAAGAGCTCGGGCATCCAGGCCGGCGATTACACCCAGGCGCTGCGCAACACCGCCGACCTGGGCCTGCCCTCCTACGCGCGCGGCCATCCCGAGGGCTACCTGTTCCCCGCGACCTATCAGATCCAGCCGAACATGACCGCGACCAGCGTGCTGCAGGCCATGGTCCAGCGGTTCAACGAGGAAGCGTCGAGCGTCAACCTGACGCAGGCCGCCGCGGCCGTGCACCGCACCCCGGCCGAGATAATCACCATCGCCAGCCTGGCCCAGGCCGAGGGCGGCAAGGTCTCCGACTTCCCCAAGGTCGCGCGGGTGATCTACAACCGGCTGGCCATCGGCATGGCGCTCGGTTTCGACAGCACGGTGATGTACGCGCTGCACACCTACGGCATCCAGGCGTCATACCAGCAGCTCCAGGTGAACTCGCCGTACAATACCTACAAGTTCAAGGGACTGCCGCCCGGCCCCATCGACAGCCCCGGAGACGCGGCCATCCGCGCCGCGCTGCACCCGGCGACCGGCAACTGGGTGTACTTCGTCACCGTGAACCCGAAGACCAAGCAGACCGACTTCACCGCGAGCTATGCGCAGTTCCAGCAGTTCCAGGCCGAGCTCGCGCACAACCTCGGGCAGGGAGGCTGAGGCCGCGGCCATGAAAGCCGCCGTACTCGGCTCGCCGATCGCGCACTCGCTGTCGCCCGCGTTGCACCGCGCCGCCTACGCCGCTCTCGGCCTGCCCGGCTGGTCCTACCGGGCGGTCGAATGCGACGAGGCCGGCCTGCCGAAGCTGCTGGAGTCGTGCGGGGACGGCTGGGCCGGGCTGTCGCTCACGATGCCGCTCAAGCGCGCCGTGCTCGGCCTCGCCGACTGGCTGGACCCGGTGGCGACGGCGACCGGCAGCGCGAACACGATCGTGTTCGACGGGGGCGCCCGGCGCGGCCATAACACCGACGTGGCCGGCATGGTGACCACGCTGGTCCAGGCGGGGCTCGGCGGGCCGCCAGCCGACGTGCTCATCCTGGGCGGCGGCGCCACCGCCTGCTCCGCGCTCGCCGCGCTGCGCGAGCTCGGCATCGACCGCGCCGAGGTGGCCGTCCGCGATCGTGAGGGGGCGGACGGCCTGCTGGCGGCGGCCGCACGCCTGGGCGTCAGTATCGGGCTGCGTGCGTTCGGAAAAATTCCAGATCACGGTCCTGAACTGCTGATATCCACCGTTCCGGCGGGGGCCGCAGATTTTTATGCCGAACGGTTCCAGCTATTCTCGCCTGCTCCCAGGCTGGTCTTCGACGTGGTGTATCACCCGTGGCCGACCGCGCTAGCGGCAGCGGCCGACGCGGCCGGGGCGGTCACCGTCGGCGGATTCGAGCTGCTGCTGCACCAGGCGGCCCGGCAGGTCCGCCTGATGACCGGCCTGGAGCCACCCGTAGCCCAGATGCGCGCCGCCGGCCAAGCCGAGCTAGCCGCCCGTACGGCCTAATTCCGGCTTGGGCAGCAAGGCGGTCAACGGCACATCGACACCCACCTGAGGGTGTCGATGGCACATCGACCGCCCTGGTCCGCGCCGACAAGTAGGTTGAGGTCAAATAATTTGACGTCAAAGTAGTGGGCTGGCAAGGTGAGGGCGTGAGCGAGCCGCGCGGGGGTGGTCCGGGGGGCACGGGGCCTGTAGGGGAGGTGCTCGACCGCGGCGCTGACCAGGGCTGGGTCTGGGGCGATGAGGGTGCGGAGGTACCGGCGGATGCGCCGATGCACGCGCTGCTGTCGGTCGCGCTGCGCAGCCTGGGGCAGCACTGGTGGCACATCACGCAGGGGATGGGGATCAGCAGCGCTGGGCTCGGCGTGCTGCGGGTGGTGGTCGCACGCGACGGGCTGAAGTCGAGCGAGGTCGCGGCGCGCGGCTGGTGCACGCCAGGCACCCTGACGTCGGTGGTCAACACGCTGGTGCGGGACGGCTACGTGGAGCGGCGCGGGGATGAGGGGGACCGGCGGGTGGTGCGGCTCTACGCCACCGAGCTAGGCCGCCGCAAGTGCCGGCAGGCGATGTCGCAGCTGCCGCCGTACCTTGGCAATTCGTTTGACTACCTAGACCCGGCCGACGAGCCTGTCGTGAGGAAATTTCTGGTGGACACGATTCAGCGGTACAGCAAGCTAGCCAGGGAAGGGCGGGGCACGTGACGGCAACTACCGCGCGGGCATCGGCGGGGTCATCGGCGGGGCCGCGGGCCGCCGCGGACCCGGGATCGGCGATCCGCACCCAGGATCTGCGCAAGACCTACAAGAGCTCGCGCGGCGACGTGGATGCGGTGCGCGGCATCGACCTGGACGTTGCCTCAGGCGAGTTCTTCGGCCTGCTCGGGCCGAACGGCGCGGGCAAGTCCACCACGATCGGCATGCTCACCACGCTGGTCGTGCCGACCGGCGGCCGGGCCTGGGTGGCCGGCATGGACGTGGTCGGCGCCCCGGTCGCGGTCAAGCGCAGGATCGGCGTGGTCACCCAGAACAACACGCTGGACATGCAGCTGACCGTGGCCGAGAACCTGGAGTTCCGCAGCCGGTTCTTCGGCCTCGGGCTGCGCGACGCGGCCCGCCGGGCCGACCAGCTGCTGACCGCATTCGGGCTGGCCGACCGGCGCAAGGCGATCGCCACCGACCTGTCCGGCGGCCAGGCCCGGCGGCTGCTGATCGCCCGGGCTCTGGTGCACAAGCCCGACGTGCTGTTCCTGGACGAGCCGACCGCCGGGCTCGACCCGCAGACCAGGGTGAACCTGTGGGACACGCTGCGGGCGCTGCACGCCGAGGGGCAGACCATCCTGCTCACCACGCACTACATGGAGGAAGCCGAGGCTCTCTGCGACCAGGTAGCCGTGGTGGACCACGGTGAGGTGCTCGCGGCCGGCACGGTGGACGAGCTCAAGGAGGGCGCGGGCGCCGACACCGTGATCACGGTCAGGTACGAGAGCGCCGTGCCGGCGGGGCTGGCCGACACGGTGGGCCTGGACGGCAGGCCGGGGGTCAGCAAGGTGGAGACCGACGGCGACCAGATCCGGGTGTTCGCCCGCGAGGCCGACGGAGTGCTCGGCGAGCTGGTGACGGCCGGATCCGCGGCCGGCCTGACCGTGCGTGACGCCAGCCAGCTCAAGCCCAGCCTGGAGACCGTGTTCCTCAGCCTGACCGGACGGGAGTACCGCGAATGACCACCACGACGTCGAGTACCGCGCAGGCGGACGCCGGGCTCGCGACGGCCGCCCGGCCGGCCGGGACCGGGACGGGAGCCGGCGGGGCCGGGGCCGCCGCCATCATCTCCGACGCCCCGGTGCCGCACCCGACCCTGCTCAAGACCTTCGCCGCCATGATGGCGCGCGAGGGGCGGGTGCTGCGCCGCAACATGATCGGCACCTTCACCCGCGCGGTGATGCAGCCGCTGCTGTTCGTCTTCGTGTTCACCTACGTGATGCCCAAGATCGGCGGCGGCGGGCTGTTCGGGGCCGGGGCGGCCGTGCAGGGGGCCGTGAAGGGGGCAGGGGAGGCGGGTGGGGGGACCACGTTCGCCACCATCCTGCTGCCCGGCCTGATGGCGTCCATGCTGCTCATGCAGGGCATCATGGCCGTGACGTTCCCGCTGGTGATGGAGTTCTCCTGGCAGCGCACGATCGAGGACAGGGCGCTGGCTCCGGTGCCGATCGGCGTGCTGGCCGTGCAGAAGATCATCGCGGGTGCGGTGCAGTCGTTCATCGGAGCGGTGATCGTCATCCCGATCGTGCTGCTGGTGCACGCGGCCGGGCAGTCGCCGCACGTGAGCGTGACCGACTGGCCGCTGTTCGGCTTGATCATGGTGGCCGGCGCGCTGCTGTCGTCCTCCCTCGGCCTGCTGCTCGGCACGCTGATGGATCCGCGCAAGATGCAGATGCTGTTCGCCATGATCCTGCTGCCCGCCACCATGCTGGGCTGTGTGTACTACCCGTGGTCGGCGCTGCACAGCATCCGGTGGCTGCAGATCGCCGTGCTGGTGAACCCGATGGTGTACCTGTCCGAGGGGCTGCGCAGCGTGCTGACCCCGCAGACCGGGCATCTGGCGCTGTGGCCGGTGCTGCTGGTGCTGGTCGGCGGCACCGCGGTGCTCGGCTACCTGGCCGCCAAGACGTTCACCCGGCGGGTGCTCAACTAACCCGACGGGGAGGTCATGCCGTAGGGCGTGTTTCCGGCCCGGCCGTAGGGCGTCTTTCCGGCCAAACGAGCTGGCCGTAGGGCGTGTTTCCGGCCAAACGAGCTACTGTCTGCTCACGGAATACCGCGGTACCGCGAATTGCTGTTAATGTTGTCTGCCGACTAGTCCGGCGCTTTTTGCGCCGGGCATGCAAGCGGAGGACCACCTCCCACCTTGCCGGTCTCCGGGTGTTTTTGCCCTCGGCCGGCGGGTCAGGCCGGACGTCCCCTGGCGTGACCGCGACAGCGGTCGCCCGCGGTGGACGGCTGGCACGGCGCAGTCCAGGCTGCCGTATGCGGCGGCCAGGGCGGTGCCGTGGTCGTGGTTGCCCCGCATGCGTACGCATAGCGGGGCTTTTCCTATGGCAGGCGGATCGGCCGCAGGCCAGGGATCGCTTCCGTGAGCGTAGTCAGCGCACATTCGTCCGCCGGATCCCCCGGCCGGACAGCACGGCAGGTTCATGGAGGCCACATCAGCGTCGAACCGCGTATCAACGAGCGCATACGCGTCCCCGAAGTCCGTCTCGTCGGTCCCAACGGCGAACAGGTAGGCATCGTCTCTGTCAATGACGCACTCCGGCTGGCCCAGGAGGCGGATCTCGACCTGGTCGAGGTCGCGCCGACCGCACGGCCGCCGGTCTGCAAGCTGATGGACTACGGGAAGTTCAAGTACGAGTCAGCGCTCAAGGCAAGAGAATCGCGCAAGAACCAGGCACAGACGATCATCAAGGAGATCAAGCTCCGGCCGAAGATCGACCCGCATGACTACGGCACCAAGAAGGGCCATGTCGAGCGGTTCCTCAAGGCCGGGGACAAGGTCAAGGTGACGATCATGTTCAGGGGCCGTGAGCAGTCCAGGCCGGAGCTCGGCTTCCGGCTGCTGCAGCGGCTGGCCGGCGACGTCGAGGAGCTCGGCTTCGTGGAGGCACAGCCCAAGCAGGACGGGCGGAACATGATCATGGTGATCGGCCCGCACAAGAAGAAGAGCGAGGCCAAGACCGAGCGGGCCGCCGAGCGGCACGCTCAGGCCGATGCTCTGGCCGAGGCTCGCGCTGAGCATCAGGCCAGCAGGCAGGTGCCCAGGCCCCGCGGGGTGCCCGCGGCCAACGGGTCAGGGGATGCCCCTGCCCCGGCGGAGTCTGCCGAGCCGGCCAGTACGGCCGCGTCGGCGGAGCGGGACGCGTAGCCCCGGACTCGGGTGCGGTGTTTGGCGGTTAGCCCATTGCAGGCTGCCTAAAACGTGCCGTCAGGCACGCTGAGGAATGGAGACGACGGCGACATGCCGAAGATGAAGACGCACAGCGGTGCGGGGAAGCGATTCAGGCTGACCGGTACCGGAAAGGTCATGCGCCGCCGCGCCAACCGTGGCCACCTGCTCGAGCACAAGTCTTCGAGGCGCACACGACGGCTGCACCCAGACGTGGAGCTGGCCGCAGGCGACGTTAAGAGGATCAAGAAACTGCTGGGAAAGTAGCCCGGCCAGGCTTAGAGGAGTCACAACATGGCACGCGTGAAGCGGGCGATGAATGCCCACAAGAAGCGCAGGGTCGTCCTCGAGCGGGCGAGCGGCTACCGGGGCCAGCGGTCACGGCTGTACCGCAAGGCCAAGGAGCAGATGCTCCACTCGATGACCTACGCGTACACCGGCCGCAAGGACCGCAAGGGTAACTTCCGGCGGCTGTGGATCCAGCGGATCAACGCTGCCGCCCGGGCCAACGGGATGACCTACAACCGGTTTATCCAGGGCCTGAAGACGGCCGGCGTCGAGGTAGACCGGCGGATGCTCGCCGAGATGGCGGTCGCCGACGCCCCGGCCTTCGCCCAGCTCGTCGAGGTGGCCAAGAAGGCGCTGCCCGACACGACCAGCCCGGCGGCGGCCTGACCACGACGACGCGCCCGCCGGCCGGAATCCGCTCGCCCCGGGTCAGGGCGGCCAGGCAGCTGACCAGGCGGGCGCTGCGCCAGCGTGCCCGGGCTTTCCTGGTCGAGGGACCGCAGGCGGTCGGCGAGGCGATCGCCTGCGACGCCCGGCTGACCGAGCTGTTCGTCACGGCCGAGGGCGGCGCCCGGTCGCCCGGGCTGGTTGACCAGGCGCGCGGCCGGGGTGCGGCCGTGCACCTGGTGAGCGGCGAGGTGATGGCGAGCCTGGCGCAGACCGTCACCCCGCAGGGCCTGCTGGCCGTATGCGATTTCGTTGACGTGCCGCTCGACGTGCTGACCCGGGCTCAGCCCCGGCTGGTGGTGCTGCTCGCGCAGGTCCGCGATCCCGGCAACGCGGGCACGGTGCTGCGCACCGCGGACGCGGCGGGGGCACGTGGCGTCGTCTTCTCCGCCGCGTCGGTGGATCCGTACAACGGCAAGTGCGTCAGGGCCACCGCGGGCAGCCTGTTCCACCTGCCCGTCGTGACCGGCGTGAGCGCGGCCGAGGCGGTGGCCGGGCTGCGGTCGGCGGGGCTGCGGATCCTGGCCGCGGACGGCCGCGGCGGCCGCTCGCTGGATGAACTGGGCGACGCCGGGGCGCTGGACGGCCCGACCGCCTGGCTGTTCGGCAACGAGGCGCGCGGCCTGGCCGGCGACATGCTGGCGCTGGCCGATGAGTCGGTGGCCGTGCCGATCTACGGTCGCGCGGAGAGCCTGAACCTGGCCGCCGCGGCCGCCGTGTGCCTGTACGGCTCGGCCCGCGCCCAGCGGCGGGCGCAGCACGCTCCGGCTGTGATTTAGGCCGCAGCTGCCACTGGCCCGGCCGGCCCCTGCGGGCGTGGACTTCTGCACCGGGGCGATGATTCTTCCCTGGTCGGGCCGCCCTTAACCCCCGCTCATGCCGGGCATCCGGCGCGTAGAGCGCCAAAGCCGGACATGTCCTATGAAATTAGGGACTCCCGCTGGCTATCGGCACGCGCTAGGCTGATCGCGTTCTGTTACCTAACATGCCGCTCGGTGGCCACAGAGTGGCCAGAAGCGGCAGGACGGTTCGGGTGGGTGGGCCATGGCAGGTCGGATGAGCGGCTACCGCGCGGGGAGCTACCGCGCCAGCTGCTACCGGGCCTGGATGCCGTCCGGTGAGGACGAGCCCGTGCCCGCGCCACGATCCGGCGAGGCGCAAGGCGCCCCGGCGGACACCCTGGCCAGCCTGGTGATCGCCGATGACCTGCCCGACGGCCTGGTGATCGCCGACC
>DASXME010000076.1:0-1970 GCA_036495825.1 Streptosporangiaceae bacterium | reverse complement strand
GACCCGGCGACCGTGCTCTGCATCGCCTCGGGCCCGCGCAGGCGGCTGTGGGAACGCCGCCGTACCGACCCCGACTACCTGCTGCTGCGCGTGGGAACGGCCGACATGCCGTCCGCCGTCGAACTGCTCGACCCGACGCTCGAAGAGCATCTCAGGCAGGTCTTCTGGGATATCCCCGATGCCCCGGTCACGGTGCCGCTGCCGCAGCGCGGCGTGCTCGGCGTGGCCGGCCCCGGCGACGCGCCGCGGGCGGCCGGCCGCTGGCTCGTCGCCCAGGCGGCGACCTTGCACTCCCCCAACGACCTGCAGATCTGGATACTCACCGACAACAGCGGGCAGCCCGTCTGGGAGTGGGCCCGCTGGCTGCCGCACTGCCGGCCCGGCCAGGGACAGAACGCGGTCTCGCTGATCGGCAACACCGCGGAATCGGTATCGACGCGGATCACCGAGCTGCTCGCCATCATCAGCAGCAGGCAGCAGTCGATGGGCAACAGCCACCAGCCAGTGCAGTTCACCCCGGACATCATGGTGGTGTTCGACGGCTCGCGGAAGCTCAGGTCGCTCCCCGGCGCCATCCAGATCCTGCGCGAGGGCCCGCAGGTCGGCGTCTTCGCCGTCTGCCTCGACGCCGACGAGCGGCTGCTGCCCGCCGAGACCCAGGCGGTGGCCGTCTTCGAGCGGACCGGCCTGCTCCGGGTCCAGCAGATGAACGGGGCGACGGTGAGCGAGGTCAGGCCCGATCACGTCGGCCCGGGCTGGTCCGCCAGGGTGGCGAGGGGAATCACGGCGATCCGCGACGTCAGCGACGAGGACAACGCGGTCGAGCTGCCCAGCTCGAGCAGGCTGCTCGACGTGATGCGCCTCGAGCCGCCGACCGCGGAAGCGATCGCGCACCGCTGGAACGCGGGCGGCGGCATGTCCACGCTGGCGGTTATCGGCGAGTCCTACGACGGGCCCTTCGCGATCGACATCACGCGCGACGGGCCGCACGGGCTGGTGGCGGGGACCACCGGCTCGGGAAAGTCCGAGCTGCTGCAGACCTTCGTGGCCTCGCTGGCCGCCGCGAACCGGCCGGACGCCATGACGTTCGTGCTGATCGACTACAAGGGCGGCAGCGCGTTCAAGGACTGTGCCCGGCTGCCGCACACCGTCGGCATGGTCAGCGACCTGGACGGCCACCTCACCGAACGGGCGCTTGCCTCACTGTCCGCCGAGCTGAAGCGGCGCGAGGAGATCCTGCTGCACGCCGGCGCGAAGGACATCGAGGACTACAACGACGCCCGGCGGCTGAAGCCGAGGCTGGGCCCGCTGCCGCGGCTAATCCTGATCATCGACGAGTTCGCGTCGCTGGTCGCGGAGCTGCCCGACTTCGTGACCGGGCTGGTCGGCATCGCGCAGCGGGGCCGCTCGCTCGGCGTGCACCTGATCCTGGCCACGCAGCGCCCGGCCGGGGTCGTGAGCGCCGACATCCGGGCCAACACCAACCTGCGGATCGCGCTGCGGGTAACCGACAAGAACGAGTCCTCTGACGTCATCGACGTGCCGGACGCCGCGTGGATCTCCAAGTCCACCCCCGGCCGCTGCTACGTCCGCTCCGGCGCGTCCGGGCCGGTCGGCGTGCAGTCCTCCAGGATCGGCGGCAGGCGGCCGGGTAAGCGGACCGTGGACAGGAGCCCGATCAAGGTACTGCCGGTGCCGTGGCAAGGGCTCGGCAGGCCGCTGCCGGAGATCAAGGAGGCCACGGCCGCGAACGGCGGCACGATGGTGACCGACCTGTCGGTGCTGGTGGACGCGATCGCCGACGCGGCGCGGAAGGTCGGCTGCGGCCCGCAGCCCAGTCCGTGGCTGCCCCCGCTGCCCGGCTCCGTCACGCTCGACGACCTTCCCCCGGTCCCTGCGCAAGCCCGCGGGGAGGTGGCACCGGTGCCGTTCGGCATCACGGACGTCCCGGCCAGGCAGGCGCGCGAGCC
>DASXME010000075.1:0-1726 GCA_036495825.1 Streptosporangiaceae bacterium | reverse complement strand
GGCCTGTCGGCGAGGCGGGCCTGAGGAAGGCCCAGAGAAGGTCCTAAGGAAGGCGGAGAGCGATGAGGGTTGTCCTGGCGGGCGGCGGGACGGGCGGCCACATCGAGCCTGCGCTGGCCCTGGCCGACGCACTGCGGCGGGCCGAGCCCGGCATCGGGATCACCTGCCTGGGCACCGAGCGCGGCCTGGAGAACCGGCTGATACCCCAGCGCGGATACGAGCTCGTGAACATCCCGCCGGTGCCGCTGCCCCGCAAGCCGACCCCGCAGCTGCTGACCGTGCCGTCCCGGATGCTGGCCGCGGTGAACGCCACCGCCAAGGTGCTCGACCAGACCCGGGCCGACGTGCTGGTGGGCTTCGGCGGGTACGTGGCCACGCCCGGCTACCTGGCCGCCAGGCGCCGCCACGTGCCGATCGTGGTGCACGAGGCTAATCCCCGCCCCGGCCTGGCCAACCGGATCGGCGCCCGGCTGACCGCGCACGTGTTCACCGGCTATCCGAGCACCTCGCTCCGGCACGCCAGGTACATCGGCATCCCGCTGCGCCGCGAGATCGCCGAGCTGGACCGGCTCAGCCTCGCCGACAAGGCCCGCGCGCACTTCGGCTTCCGGACCGACCTGCCCGTCCTGCTGGTGACCGGCGGATCGCAGGGCGCCCGGTCGCTGAACCAGGCCGTGCTCGGCGCGGCCGGCTGGATCCGGGAGGCCGGCGTCCAGCTGCTGCACATCGTCGGCCCGCGGTCCGACGTGGATGCCCCGCCTGCGGGGGCGGGCCCGGCGCAGGTGATCGTGCCGTACATGGACCGGATGGACCTGGCCTACGCCGCCGCCGACCTGGTGCTCTGCCGGGCCGGCGCGATGACCTGCGCGGAGCTCGCGGCGGTCGGCCTGCCCGCGGCGTTCGTGCCGCTCCCGCACGGCAACGGCGAGCAGCGGCTGAACGCGGCGCCGATGGTCCAGGCCGGCGGCGGCCTGCTCATCGACGACGACAAGCTGACCCCGGAATGGATCCGCGGCACCCTGCTGCCCATCCTGCTCGACTCCGGCCAGGTGGCCGCGATGTCGCATGCCGCCGGCCAGCTGGGCATGCGGGACGCCGACGCCCGGCTGGCCGCCGAGGTGCTCGGCATCATCAGGAGCGGCCGGTGAGCGAGCCGACTGTCGTATTGCCCTTGGAACAGCTGGGCCGGGTGCATTTCGTCGGCATCGGCGGGGCCGGCATGTCGGGGATCGCGCACATCATGCTGGCCCGGGGGGTCCCGGTGTCCGGCAGCGACCGCGCGCCGTCGCCTGTGCTGGACGCGCTCGCGGCTCGCGGCGCGGACGTGCACACCGGGCACGCCGCCGCCCATCTCGGCGCCGCGGACACGCTGGTCGTGTCCACCGCGATCCGCGCCGACAACCCGGAGCTGACCGCGGCCCGCGACCGCGGGCTCCGCGTGCTGCACCGGGCGGATGCGCTCGCCTCGGTGATGCTCGGCAAGCGCGGCGTCGCGGTCGCGGGCACGCACGGCAAGACCACCACGACCTCGATGCTGGCCACGATCCTGCTGCGCTGCGGGGCCGACCCCGGGTACGCCATCGGTGGCGTGCTGACCGAGAGCGGGCTCGGCGCCGCCTGGGGCGACGGCGACGTGTTCGTCGCCGAAGCCGACGAGAGCGACCGGTCGTTCCTGCGGTTGTCGCCCGAGGCGGCGATCGTCACCAACATCGAGGCCGACCACCTC
>DASXME010000074.1:0-2556 GCA_036495825.1 Streptosporangiaceae bacterium | reverse complement strand
GCGTCGCTGTTCCTCGACACCAGGCGCGGCTCGTACTCCACGTCGATGTTCGAGCTCGCCGTGACCGCGGCGGCGTCCATCGGGGTGCACCTGGCGGGCGAGGGGTTCGAGGCGCGGTTCGTGACCTCGGAGGGTGAGGTGCCGCGGCAGGGAACGTTCCGTGACACGCTGCTCGACACCCTCGCGGTGCTGCGGCCGTCGCGGGCTGCTTCCCTTGAGCTCGGGGTGCAGGCGCTCGGCACCGGCGGCGGCCAGCTCATCGCGGTGCTCGGGGACATACCTCCGGCTCAGGCGCGGGAGCTCGCGGCGGCACGGCGCGGCACCGCGCCCGGGGTGGCGCTGTTCCTCGCGGAGGGCGGTGCCGCCAACGTGACGTCAAGCGCGCAGGTCCTGGCGGGAGCCGGGTGGCGAGTCGCGGTCGTGCCTGACGCCGCGCGGCTGGCCGCGGCGTGGCAGGAGCTGTACCGGGGCAGTGGCGCGAGCGGCGCGTCCGCGGGGGCGCCTTCCGTGTGGGCGCCTGCCCCGGCGGCGCCGGCCGACGTTCCGCCGGCGGCGCCGGCAGGGGAGGCTTCGCATGGCTAGCCACCGCAGGACGGCAGCCGCGGCGTTCGCGGTGATCCTCGCGTCCGTGTCGCTTTATCCCGTGTTCATCGGGCTCCTCTGGTTCTGGGCCGGCTGCGGTGCTGTCATCGTGGTGGCGCTGGCGGGCACGGTCTCCAGGCTGCGCCGGCTGCCGGTCGCCGTCGTCCTGCTCATCGGCGTGGCCGCGCTGCTGCTCTACCTCAACATCGCGTTCGCGAACGGGAGGTCGTTCCTCCACCTGCTGCCCACGCCGAGTTCGCTCGCCGCGCTGTCGCACGTGGCCGGGCAGGGGTTCAACGAGGCGTCGAAGTACGCTCCCCCGGTGCCTGAACTGCGCGGCATGGTGCTGCTTGGCACCGCCGGGATCGGGATCGCGGCCGTGCTCACCGACCTGATCGCGGTCAGGCTCGGCAGCGCCGCGCTGGCCGGCCTGCCGCTGCTGCTGCTGTTCACCGAGCCGTTCACGCTCAGCGTGTCGCGCGGCTTCGTCGGCACCACGATCGCGTTCTGCGTCAGCGTCGCCGGGTACCTGGCGCTGCTGTCAAGCGAGGGCAGGGACCGGATCCGCGAGTGGGAGCACGCGAACCCTTCCGGCAACGACGAGCCAGACACGCGGACCCTGGCGGCCGCCGGGCGCCGGGTCGGGTTCGCGTCGGTCGTGGTCGCCCTCTGCCTGCCGTTGTTCGTGCCCGGGCTGCACACCACCAGGCTGTTCGGCGGCGGCCAGCCGGGCATCGGCGGCTCGGGCGGTGGCGGCGGCAGCGGCTCGGGCACCGGGAACGGCGTTGGGTTCCCCGACCCGAACACCGAGTTGTCGCAGGAACTGCATACCACCACGCCGTCGAACGTGCTCGTCTACACGACCAAGGACACGGCACCTGACTACCTGCAGATCTATACGCTCGACCAGCTCACGGACTCGGGCTGGCGGGTCAGCGAGCCCGAGTCGCTGGTCCCCGTCACCCCGCGGCTCCCCTCGCCGCCCGGGCTCACGTCCGCCTCGTCGGCGGCCAAGGTGAGCACGACGATCACCCTCGCCCCCGATGTCGGGCAGGACGATCTCGGTGCGCTGCCCGTGCCCTACCCAGCGACAAGCGTCACGGCGAGCGGAACCCTTAGGGCGGACCGCTCCACGCTCATGGTGTTCGACACGAACGTCTCCCTCGCCGGGCTGAAGTACACGGTCAACAGCCTCGCCGAGTCACCGCCGCAGCAATTGCTCGGCGCGGCGCCGCCGCCGCCCGCCGACATCGCGGCGCACTACCTGCCGGTGCCCTCCTCGTACAACTCACTGAAGGACCTGGCGCTGTCCGTTACGCGCGCCGCGGGCGCCAAGAACCAGTTCGCGGACGCCGTCGCGCTACAGAACTGGCTGGCCAACGGCGCGTTCAAGTACACGCTGAAGGCGCCGACGGTGGTCAGCGCCTCCGGGCTGGCGAACTTCCTCGAGGTCACCAAGAAGGGCTACTGCCAGCAGTTCTCCTTCGCGATGGCGGTGCTCGCCCGGCTGCTCGGCATCCCCTCGCGGGTTGCCGTCGGGTACACGTGGGGCACGCCGGTCAGCGGTGACACCTGGCTGGTCACCACCCATGACGCGCACTCCTGGCCTGAGCTGTACTTCCAGGGGTACGGCTGGCTGCGGTTCGAGCCGACGCCGTCCGGCCCCGACGGGCAGGGCACCGCCTACGCGCCCCGCTACTCGCTCGGGCCGGTGAACCCGTTGACGGCGGGGCAGCCGCAGCCGGGCCTGAGCGCCGGGCCAGGATCGGCCTCGACCGGCGGCACTGGCATTCCGGAGAACCTGAGGAACCTGTTCGCCGAGCACGCGGGCAGCGGCGGCGGCGGCGCGCCGGTCACCGCCACGGGCGACACGCTCAGCCCGTGGGAGATATTCGGGCTGGTCGTGGCCGGCCTGATCGTGGTCGCGGCGATCGCTCCCTGGTGCGCGCGGCGCGTGGTCAGGCGGCGGCGCTG
>DASXME010000073.1:0-24642 GCA_036495825.1 Streptosporangiaceae bacterium | reverse complement strand
CTTGGCCACGGCGCGGAACGCGGCCTTGGGCTCCCACGGCATGTCCGGATACGTCGTTCCGCGGCGGCCGGTATAGGTCTTCACCAGGCTGAGCGCCGACATGTCGAGGTCGTATCTCGGGTCGTCGCTGTACGGCGAGATCGGGTCGGCAAACGAGGACACGAACGCGCCGTCCACCCCGGCCGCGTCCAGGATGCCGAGCACCTCGGTCAGCTCGCGGGCCTGCAGTTCCTCGTCGCGGACGTAGTCGCCGTTCAGCCGGGCCCGGACGAAGCGCCCGACCAGCGGCAGCGCGCTCAGCCCGCGGCTGCGCTCGTCCACCACGCCGAATCCGAGCGTGCCGGAGTCTTCGGCGCCGCGGTAGGCGCGCATGCCCACCTCGGTGACGACCACCGGCTTGCGCTCGCGCAGCAGCGGCGCCAGCAGCTCGGTGTAGCGGCCGGAGATGCGCGCGTCCCGGTAGTGGTCGACGCCGACGAAGTCGAACCGGCTCCAGTCGACCCACTCGCCGATCAGGGACGCGTAGGTCAGCGGGCCGCGGAAGACCGCGCGGACCGCCTCGCTGGCCCGGCCCAGGAACTCGTTGAGCCGCTCGGCGGGCTGGTTGCTTCCGGCAATCGCTTCGCGGCGCAGGTGGGCCAGCCGCTCGACGATGGTCCGGCCGGGGGCGATGCCGCGCATGAACAGGCTCAGCTCGCCGCCCACGCCCAGCACGAGCCGGCCGCCGAACTGCTGCCGGAGCGGCTCGGCGGCCGTGGCCACCGCGACGTAGTAGGCCAGCGTCTCGTCCGGCTCCTTCTCGAACAGCGCCGGCGCCAGCCACACCTCGAGGCCCTGGCGCAGCGCGTCCTGCGCCGCCGTGATCAGCCGGCCGGTGTCGCGGCCGGTGATCCGCACCGCGTTGCAGCCCAGGTCGTTCTTGATGATGTCAAGCTCGCGGTGCACGATCGCGACGTCGAAGCTGGGCCGCGTGCAGATCCGGTAAGCGAACCCGGAGAACACGGTCCCGACGTCATAGCCGACGCCTCTTCGGTTCATACAGCACATGATTTCATGATCAGGATGCGCCCAGGGCGATGAACGACCACGCGGTGGCGGCCTGGACCGGATCGCTGCCGACGCCGGCCCGGGTGTCGCGCAGGGCGGCCCCGAGGGTGGCACCGCCGCGCAGGTTCCGATGCAGGGCGAGCATCAGGCCGACCGTGGCCTGATCGTTGACCGGTACCACGCTGGCCACGATGCCGGCCGTGCCCAGCGGGACCAGCGTGCTGGCCAGGCCGAGGAACTCGTTGGCGCCGGCCGGCGCGACCACCCCAGAGTCGCAGCTGGACAGCACCAGCCGGTACGGCGCGCGCCGCAGTCCCTCCAGGTCATGCACGGTGAGCGGGCCGTCGTCCATGCGCAGCGACGAGAACAGCGGGCTATCGGCGCGGAACGTCCCGTGCGCCGCGATGTGCGCCAGCGACGCGCCGTCGAGGGCATCGAGCACCCGGCGCGCGGTGGCCGCGCCTGCGGTCAGCACCGTGGCGCCCGGATATTCGGCGGCCAGGACGGGTACCTCGCCGCCGCCCGCGCCCAGGCCGGGGCCGCGAATCAACACGGGATCCGCCGGCGGCGGCGGCTCCGTGGCGCGGGCCTGCAGCCAGGCGCGGGCCGACGGCGCGACGCTGAAGGCCCGGTCCCGCAGCGCGGGCAGCAGGGCCCAGGGCACGGCGTGCAGCCCGCCGGGCGGGACGATGATCACCGGTCCGTCGCCGAGCTGGCGGCGGCCCGGGCCGCGCAGTGCCGGTTCGCCGCCCAGTGCCGGTTCGCCGCCCAGTGCCGGTTCGCCGCGCAGGGCTGGTTCAAGGAGGGCCGGGCCAAGGAGGGCCGCGTCTAGCCGGTCGCCGATCGCGTGCAGCACGGCCAGCGCGCCGGGCTGACCGGCGCCACGGCCGTGCGCCAGCCGACGCAGGCTGAACCGCGCGTACTCGACCTCGCGGGCCGCGTCGTCGAACCGGCCGCCGGTCAGATGCCTGACCCGGCCCGAGCCGCAGACCAGCAGGTGCAGGTCGCCGTCGATGTCGACGATCTGGATCAGCCGCGCGTCGCCAAGCTGGCCGAGAAGCTCGGCGACGTCGAACCGGCGCCCGCCCGGCAGGTCGTCGCCGCGGGCCCGAAGCACGCGCGTACGGACGGCCGCTTCCAGCCGCAGCTGCTCGCGGTGCAGGAGCACCGTCGGATCCGCGTTCGCCCTGGCTTGATCGAGCCGGCTGGTCGCATCGCGGAGCGCCGTCAGGTCCGCCTGCAGCTCCGCATCGTCGACCGGGCGGGCCGGGGGGACCGCGTGGGCCACCGCCCGCCATCGCTCGCTCCAGGACAGCAGCAGCCTGGCGCGGCCCGAGGCGAGCGCGGCCCGCTGCGCGAGCGCCGCGAGCTCGGCGCCCTGCGCCGTGGCCTGGGCGCGCAGCTCGGCGGCGCCGAGCGTGAGCAGATGCTCGTCGAGGACCGCCAGCCCGCGATGGCAGGCGCCGAGTAGCCGCCGCTGGTGGCCGGCCGCCTCGGCGCGCAGCGCTTCGGCCAGCCAGCCCTGCACGCGGGCCAGCGCGGATACGCGGCGGTGCCGGGCCTGCGCCGCCTCGGCGAAGTGCCGGTCGGCGTCCTGCCGCCTGCCGAGCGCCAGGGCCATCCGGCCGGCCAGCAGCCGGGCCTGCTGCACGTCGGTCGCGCCGAGAGCATCGAGGCTGGCCGCGACCTGTTCGGCCTGATCGAGCTGGTCAGCCGGCCCGAGCTGGTCAGCCGGCCCGAGCTGGCCTGCGGGGGCGGCCTGGCCGACGGGGCCGGGCTGGTCCGCCGACCCTGGGCCGGCCGCGAATCGTGCCTGCAGCTGCAGCAGCCAGGCGTGCGCCTGCCACCAGGCCCGGTCCTGAGCACCGAACATCCGCCGCGCCGCCTCGGCCCGCTCCATGGCGACCTGCGGCTGCGCCGCGGCCAGCGCGGCCCGGGCGGCGCTGAGCAGCAGCTCGGCCTGCTTGGTGGCCTGGCCGCCGTTGCCGTCGAAGCTGCCTACCGCGGTGTCGGCCTCGCGGAGTGCGTCGTCCGGCAGGCCGGCGGACAGCAGGACGGCGCACCGGTCGATGCTCAGGTCGGGGGTGGAGACGCCGAGCAGCCGGTAGCGGCGGTCCGCCTCGTCGAGGCAGGACAGCGCCCGCGGCAGATCCCCCGAGCGGAAGGCGACGAGCGCGCGGTTGTGCCAGTTGAAGGCGACCTCAAGTTCCTGGCTGGTGGTGGCGAACAGGCTCTCGGCCCGGCTCAGGTCGAGGTTGGCCCGGCCGGTGGCGCCGCAGGCCAGGTGGACCAGCGACCGGGCGGTCAGCGCGCGCGCCTCCCAGATGGTGTCGTCCGCCGAGCGGAGCATCCGGACCGCGCGGCGCAGGTCATCGAGGGCGAGCGGGTGCCGTCCCAGGCGCGACAGGGCGATGCCCCGCCGGAGCAGCACCCGGCCGGCCGCCGACCCGGTCACCAGCGTGAGCGCGGAGTCCAGCGCGGCCAGGCCGCGCCCCGGCTGGCCGTGGTAGGTGAGGGTGACGCCCAGGGTGGCCAGGACGTCGGCCTGCCGGGCGGTGGACCCGGCGGCACGGGCCAGCCGCAGCGCCGTCCGCAGCTCGCGCGTGGCCGCTTCCACGTCGCCGAACTCCCGCAGCACGATGCCGATCGCCTGATGGGCCTGCGATGCCTCGACCGGCGGCGGATCGCCGGCCAGGATCTCGCGGGCCCTCGCCATGGCCTCGGCTGGCCTGACCCCCACCATGGCCAGCGGGTCGGATGCCTGGTCGCGACCGTCGTCACCCTGGTCAGTCGCGGCCACCATGGGATGGATGTTAAGCCTGGTCATGCCGATGGTCCACTGACATACTGGGGCCGAAGTCCGGGCTATCCAGACATACCGACCGGCTGGCGAGCGGGGAACGTCGCCGCCTTGCAGTGAACTTCGAGGCCATCCATGAATTCTTCGGGCTTTGACGCCGAGCGTCAGCCTTCCCAGCTTGAGGCGCAAATCGAGCTCATCACCAGGGCCTGGACGCAAGAGGGAACAGACATCGGCATCGCTTACCGGTCCGACGGCGATCTGGATTTCATGTACCAGCAGGGCGTGATTCTGGTCCGGAACAACGACCTGGATGAGGTGCGGCGCGTTCTCGGCCGCGCCTTCGGCCAGCGGCATCCCGACCGGGGGAACAGCGCCGGCCAGCAGCAGGACCCGCGCGGCGGCGGCAAGGATCCCGGCCAGGGCCCCGGCCGGGGCGAGGAGGACCATTCGCTGGCCGGGGTCACCCTCTACTCGCTGGCGGGCACCGGGTTCAGCACGCTCGAAGCGCTGGAGGTGATCGACCGGGATCTGGGCCCGGGGGTGGCCACTCCTAACCACATCCTGTCCATCACCCCGGTACTGGCGTGCCCGGCGACCGAGCCCGGCGGCGTACCGCTGGGCATGACCCCCGACCCCGCGCCCTGTGACCCGGGGCCCTGCGGCCCGGACGGCGGCGGGGTGTCCATCTACGTCCCCGACACCGGGCTGCTGAAGGACGCCGCCGATCATCATCCGTGGCTGGCCGGGGTCACCGGGCAGACTGACACGCTGATGCCCGAGGCCGGCGGGCTCGTGATCATCGGTGAGTACACGGGTCACGGGACGTTCGTCGCAGGGGTGGCCCGGTGCATGGCACCGGCCGCGGCCGTTCACGTCACCGACGACTTCACCACGGCGGGCGCGCTTTCCGAGTTCAAGGTCGTCCATAAGCTCAACCAGGCTCTCGGCCTGGGCGTCGATATCATCAGCCTGTCGGCCGGCTGCACTACGCGGCACAATCTTCCGCTGCTGAGCTTTGAAAGCTTCTGGATCAGGTATCGCGATTGCAAAGGCGTGCAGCTGGTTGCGGCGGCGGGAAACAACTCAACGAACCGGCCATTCTGGCCGGCCGCGTTCCCGCAGGTAGTCGCCGTTGGCGCGCTGGACTCCGGCAGGAACGGCCGGGCATATTTCAGCGATTTCGGCCCCTGGGTCGACGTGTACGCGCCGGGCGAGAATCTCATCAATGCCTATGCCCGCGGGCTGTACATATATCGTGAGCCGCCGCGCATCGGCGAGGATCACGAGTTCCACGGCATGGCGCGCTGGAGCGGCACGTCGTTCGCGACTCCGCTGGTATCGGGCCTCATCGCCGCCCGCATGGCCCGCACTGGCGAGAGCGCCCCGCTTGCCGCGGCGGCGCTGATCGCCGCGGCGCGCGCGCAGCGGATTCCCGGCGTCGGGCCGGTGCTGCGGCCCTGCGATACTGGCGATCACGGCGGCCAATCCGCCGGATGCGGATGCGGGTGCGGATGTAGCTGTCAGCCGCGTTGCCGCTGACGGCCACGGACAGGCCACAGATAGGCCACGGACAGCCACTGACAGCTGGCGTTGATCACAGGAGCGGCGTGGAGGACGCGGACATCGCGCGGATGGTGAAGGCGGCGGCCAGCGGCGACAAGGCCGCCTGGCAGGCGATCGTGGAACGCTTCAGCGGCCTCGTCTGGTCGGTCACCCGTGCCTATCGGCTGGGCCACGCGGACGCGGCGGACGTGTGCCAGACCACCTGGCTGCGCCTGGCCGAGCACATTCACCAGATCAACGACCCGGCCCGGGTGGGCGCCTGGCTGGCCACCGCGACCAGGCGGGAGTGCCTGCGCAACATCCGGGTGAACGCCAGGACCGTGCCGACCGGCGACGTGACCTGGTTCGACGACCCGTCGGCCACCGGCAACCCGACCGAGGACGCGATCTTGGAGTCGGAGGGCGAGCGGGAGGCCGCGCAGCGGGCGATCGCGGTGCGGCGCGCGCTCGGGCGGCTGCCCGACCGCTGCCGGGAACTGCTCAGGGTGCTGATGGCTTCGCCGCCGCCGAGCTACGCCGACGTGGCCGCCGCGCTCGACCTGCCGATCGGCAGCATCGGGCCGACCAGGGCCCGCTGCCTGCAGCGACTCCGCCAGGAGCTGTCCGCAGGTATCTAAAATCGTCTTACGCTCTCATGAAGGTAGGCGGCCAGACAGATGGAGCGGCCAGGGAGATGGACATGAGCGACGAGCCGGGCGACGAAGAGCTGGCGGAGGAACTCCGGCGGCTAGCGGCCCAGGCCGATCCCGTGCCGCCCCTGCTCGTGCAGGCCGCCATCGACGCGTTCTCCTGGCGGGACATCGACGCCGAGCTGGCGGAGCTGGTCTTCGACTCGCTGTTCGACACCGACGAGGCCACGCTCGTGCGCAGCAGCCCCGATCGGCGGATGGTCTCGTTCAAGACCGCCGAGCTGACCATCGACGTCGAGGTGAGCGTCGAGGTGTCCGTCGAGGTGGCCGGTGCTGAGGGGGGCCGTGCCGAGGCCGGCGGCCGCAGCGTGATGGGCCAGATCATCCCGCCGCAGCGGGCCACCGTGGAGATCCGGCACCGCGAGGGCGGGGTCACGATCGAAGCCGACGAGCTGGGCCGCTTCCAGTCCGGGACGTTGCGGTCCGGCCCGATGAGCCTGCGGTTGCGCCCGGCGGGCAGCGGCGAGCAGCCCGCCGTCGTCACCGACTGGGTCTCCATCTAAAGGATGCCGCCCAGCCGAGCGGCCAGGAATGCGCTAGAGCCCGGTCGCCGCACGTTAGCGCCGCACCGTAAGGAAGCTGCGGTTTTAAAGAATCTAAAGGATGCGCCCGGTCAGCAGCTGGGGTTGGCGCGGATGGCTCCCGCGAACGCCCCGATCGTGTGCGGAGTGACCTTGCCGTACTGGGCGTCCCCGCCGAAAGTGTTGCCGTTGCGCATGTTACCGAACTCCCAGACGCACCGGCCGCCGACCTTGGCCTGGGTGAAGTACGGGTAGAAGTGACCGGGGCCCTTCGGCGGCAGCACGCAGCCGGAGCCGGTCTCGAGGTCACACCTGGTGTTGAACTCGGTGGCGCTCGCGTCGGTCACGAACTGGATCTGCGGGTACTGCTGCCCGCCCACGGTCGTGGGCTGCAGCTGCTCGAACGGCGTGGGGAACGGCCCGGCGACCGTCGAGTCCGGCCAGTCCGCCCAGTAGGGCGAGCCGTCGTAGTCAAGGTCACCGATGGCCCCGGCGAAGACGTCGCACCCGGTGACCAGGTTGGGCTGCGCCGTGCCGCCGTGGGTGTCCCCGAACGGGTAGCAGGGCGCGTCGTTCGGCTCGAACGGATTTCCCTGGTCCGACCCTTGCTCGTACGGCCCGACGCACTGCTTGAAGGAGGGGTCGCCGGACGTGACCGGCTGGCGCAGGGACGTGCACGCCTCGAAGTGGCCGATCTCGTACTGGTCGTTGATCATGTAGGGCCCGATGCCCCACGGCAGGAGGTTGTGCGCCCCGGCCGAGGAATACTCCGGCTGGAAGTTGAACGGCTTGCCGTCGCAGGTGAACGGGCTGGTGTTCATGAACCCGTTGGCCGCCGACGCGATCATGAAGCCGCTCTGCCCGGTGCTGAAGTCGGTTTCCCTCACCTCCAGTGCCCGGCCCCCGGCGACCTTCGCGTCGAACATGTGCACCGAGATCCGGTCCCCCGGGTTCATCAGCAGGGTGTGCGCGTTGGGCGTGAAGGAGGCCCGGTTGCTGAGCTGCGGGCTGGGCGGGCCGGTGGGAACGCCGTTCGTCTGGATGAAGGCGGAGTTGACCGGTTCGACGCAGTGGCCGTTGCAGGCGCCGGTACCCGCGCACTCCAGGCTGTCGATGGTCAGCGCCGAGCACCACTGCGAGTCGTTGCAGCTGAGGTTGTCGGTGAACGGAGCGAACCCGGGCGGGTAGAACTGCAGCTCGACGAAGGCTGCCCCGGCGCCCGGATACTTGCCGTGCGGCGCGTTCGTGTCCGACGTCGGCTTGCACGGCAGCAGCGGCGTGGAGTGCGGGTCGCAGACGTCGATGGACAGCCACGGCGCGATCGACAGCTCGAACCAGTGCGTGACGTCGCGCGCTGGATGCTTGACGGTGGGCAGCGCACCCGGGTCGACCGGCAGCCGCTCGTTGACCGTGACGTTGCTGCCCGAGCCGGGCTGATCCGAGATCAGCCGCACCGACGGCTCGTCATGCCCGATGTAGTGGCCGTTCTCGGTGAAGCGGCCGGCCTCGGGTCCGCGCGGGTCTTCACACATGATCCCCGCCTTGACCGGCCGCTGGACCGGGCTGAGCCCGTTGCAGTCGATCTCGCCCGTCGCGCGCGGCGCGACGCCCGCGCCCGGCTTCGCGCCTGCCGCGGCACCCTGGGCGCGGGCGGTCCCGCTCCCGACCAGGCTCATCGTCGCCAGCGCCAGCGCGCCTGCGGCGATCAGCAGCACTAATCCGAACAGTCGATGATTCTGCCACGATGTCCGCATGCCGACCCCTTCGCGCAAGATCGCCTCAATGCGAACATGGTGCCACAGACACCGGCGTCGGCCCAGGGCTCTCACGGTTTCGTCCCGACCGCGATGAAATGGTGGCTGAAGCCGATCAGCGACGGCTCGGTCTCGGCCCTGCGGGCGGTGAACAGGATCTGCTCTCGACGGCGCGGGTCGGCCCACTCCTGCTCCAGCGGCCAGCCTGGTCCCTCCACCCCGTACACCACCGGGCCGGCGAATCCCGCGTCCGCCAGCTCGGCCGCCAGCCCGTCCGGGGTGTGGAAGTAGGCCGTCGTGAAGAAGCCGGGCTGGCCCACCGGGTCGCGGTTGCGGTGCTGCCCGTCGGCCAGCGCCCGGTTCACCATCGCGGCCAGCTCAGGGTCGCCCAGCCAGCCGTCGTACAGCCCGTCGAGCAGGGAGGCGAACCGGGAGATGGCCGCGGCCAGCACCCGGCCGCCCGGCCGCAGCACCCGGCGGGCTTCGGCCAGGGCTTGCTGCCGGTCGGCCGGACCGGTCAGGTGATAGAGCGGCCCGAGCAGGAGCACCGCGTCCTGCGACTCGCCCGCGAACGGCAGGTCACGGGCGTCGCCGATGGAGGCGGTGAACGCGACCGCTGGGTCGCTGCCGGCGGTCTCCCTGGCCTGCGCCACGTGCAACGGCACCGGATCCAGCAGGTGCACGTGGTATCCGCCCTTGGCCAGCGGGGCGGCGTAGGTGCCGGGGCCGCCGCCGACGTCGAGCACCCGGGCAGGCGGATCGGGCAGCAGCCGGTCAAGCAGCTCAAGGGACCGGACGAACTCCAGCGCCGGCCGGCCGCCCTGGAACAGCCGGGATCGTTCGCGTCCGGTCTCGTAATGGTCGGTTATCGCCGGGTCGATCACCCGTTCACTGTGCGCGCTCATCCAGCCGCCGTTCAAAGGATTATTTCTTCCGAACGCACGCGCGGTCAGCCGCCGCCAGTACCGCTCATCAGGCCGCCCGGTAAAGATTTCGCGTCCGGGCGCCAGCGCTGCCCGCCCGCTCCGCGGCCGCTCTGCTGCCGTGACACACCGTTGATATATCCCGAATGCCCTTTGCGCGCCCTTTGCCCGCAGTAGGCTGCCGCCTGTTCAGCTGGCGATGGAGGGAGAGGACATGGCCAGCTGAGCCGACAGCTGCCAGCACCGGCCTGCCGTCATCTTCGGCAGTGTCCCGTGCCGGGCAGGACTCCTAGCCCTGGAGATGCCATGAATCTCCGCTCGATCAGGTACACAGTCCCCATCGCTCTCCTCCTCACCGTGGCCCTGCCCGCTAGCCAGGCCGACGCGCTGCGTGTCTACCAGCCGCTGGGCGGCGGTACGCACAGCCAGGCCCTTCCCGGCTCCGCGCCGCGCGGCTCCGCCAGCGACGCCGCACTGTTCGGCGGGACCCTGCCGCTGGTCGCCGACCAGGGCAAGCTCGGCCGCAAGCTGGCCATGGTGCGGCTCTACTACAACCTGGGCCAGAACTTCACCACGAACAACTCCCGGCAGGTCATGTCCGCGGGCAGCACGGTGCTGGCCAGCCTGGACGTGCCGTCGAATGGGCCCTCGTACGCCTCGATCGCGGCCGGGAAGCACGACGCTGCCATCCGCGCCTGGCTCACCCAGGCCGAGCAGCAGGCCGTCGCCCATCACCTGCCCGCGGTGTACGTCAGCTTCCAGCATGAGGCGAACTCCCCCGCGAAGCACCCGCTGGGCAGCCCGGCCCAGTTCGCGGCCGCGTGGCGGCACATTCACGCCCTCGCCGCCAGGGCGCACCTCAACTGGCACGCCGGCGGCCGGCTGCACTGGGCGCTGATCCTGGAGCACCTGGCTTACTTCACGCCCCGCGAGCGGCCGCACTGGTCGCTGGCGCTCGGGATGGCCGCGAGCTACTGGCCGGGCGCGGGCACCGTGGACGTGGTGGCCGCAGACGGCTACAACCGGGGCGGCTGCCGTAACCACAACGGCACGACGAGCCCTAGCGAGCCGTCGGTCACCCCTGGCTCGCTGTTCAACCCGGTGCTCGACTGGGCCGCCGCGCACGGCGGGCTGCCGGTGTTCCTGTCCGAGTGGGCCAGCGCGTCCTACACCGCCGATCCGGGCTGGCAGCCGCGCTTCATCGACCAGATGAAGGGCTACGTGCTCGCGCACCCGCGGATCGAGGCCGCGCTGTACTGGGACCAGCAGGGCTACAACGCCTGCAGCTACAGCCTCGCCGGTCATCCGCTGGCGCTGGCCGCCCTGGCCTCGCTGGGCCGGGCGCTGCACGGGCGCGGCACCGGCTGACAGCACCGCCCCGCCGGGCCCGCCTGACGGGCCCGGCGTCAGCGGCTGGTGACGCGGCCGGCGGCGACGTCGATCCGGCGGTTGACCGTCACCGTGTCGAGCATCCGGCGGTCGTGCGTCACCAGCAGCAGCGTGCCCGGGTACGACGCGAGCGCCTGTTCCAGCTGCTCGATGGCGGGCAGGTCAAGGTGGTTGGTTGGCTCGTCGAGCACGAGCAGGTTGACGCCGCGCGCCTGCAGCACGGCGAGCGCGGCGCGGGTGCGCTCGCCGGGCGAGAGCGTGCCGGCCGGGCGCAGCACGTGGGCGGCGCGAAGGCCGAACTTCGCGAGCAGGGTGCGGACGTCGGCCGGCATCAGTTCCGGCACCGCGGCCCCGAACGCGTCGATCAGCGGCTCCGCGCCCAGGAACAGTCCCCGTGCCTGGTCGACCTCGCCGACCACGACACTCGCCCCCAGCGTGGCGTGTCCCTCATCCAGCGGGATCCGGCCGAGCAGCGCGGCCAGCAGCGTCGTCTTGCCGGATCCGTTGGCACCGGCGATCGCGACCCGGTCCGCCCAGTCGATCTGCAGGTCGACGGGGCCGAGCGTGAACGAGCCCCGCCGCACGACGGCGCCGCGCAGCGAGGCGACGATCGCTCCGGCCCGCGGCGCGACCGCGATCTCCATCCGCAGGTCCCATTCCTTGCGCGGCTCCTCGACGACGTCGAGCCGCTCGATCAGCCGCTCGGTCTGGCGGGCCTTCGCCGCCTGCTTCTCCGTCGCCTCGGTACGGAACTTGCGGCCGATCTTGTCGTTGTCGGGCTGCTTGCGCCGCGCGTTCTTGACGCCCTTTTCCATCCAGGCACGCTGCGTCCTGGCGCGTTCGGTCAGTGCCGCCCTGGTGCCGGCGTACTCCTCGTACTCCGAGCGGGCATGCTGCCGGGCCACCTCCCGCTCGTCCAGGTAGGCCTGGTAACCGCCGCCGTAGACCCTGACCTGCTGCTGGGCCGCGTCGAGCTCGACGATCCTGGTCACGGTCCTGGTGAGGAATTCCCGGTCGTGGCTGACCAGGACGGTCCCGGCCCGCAGCCCGCTGACGAATACCTCCAGCCGGTCCAGGCCGCCGAGGTCAAGGTCGTTGGTCGGCTCGTCCAGCAAGAACACGTCGTAGCGGCTGAGCAGCAGCGAGGCCAGCCCGGCCCGTGCCGCCTGGCCACCGGACAGCGCCGTCATCGCGTGACCGGGATCCACGTCGAGGCCAAGGTCGGCGAGCACGGTGTCGGCGCGCTGGTCCAGGTCCGCGCCGCCGAGCGCGAGCCAGCGCTCCAGCGCGTGCGCGTAGCCGTCGTCCGCGCCCGGCGTCCCGGCCGCCAGCGCCTGGGCGGCCGCCTGCATCGCGTCCTCTGCCGCCGCGACGCCGGTGCGCCGCGCGAGAAACTGCTGCACGCTCTCCCCCGGCCGGCGATCCGGCTCCTGCGGCAGGTACCCGATGGTCGCGGCCGGCGGGCTGATCGTGACGGTCCCGGCGTCCGCGGCCCGCAGGCCCGCCAGCACGGCCAGCAGCGTGGACTTGCCCGCGCCGTTCACGCCGACCAGGCCGGTCACGTCGCCGGGCCCGACCACCAGGTCAAGATCGGAGAAGAGGGAACGGTCACCGTACGCCGCGGCGAGGCCCTTGACGACAAGCGTGGCGCTCATGTGAACAGGCTCATTTGAACCGCAGCCTATCGGGACGCCCGGACCCGGTGGCGACGCATTTTCCCGGGCACCCTCGTGCGCGAGGGTGCCCGGGAACGCTAGCGGAGTAAGAACGCTAGCGGAGTAGGACTGTCATCCGGTTAGTTGACCACGAGCCCGGTCGGGGACGAGCCGGACGGCAGCGCCGTCGGTGAGCTGGGCATCTCGGCGAGGGTTCCGCCGTGCACGGTGAACATGCTCACGATCTGAGTGCCGCCGCCGGTGACCGACAGCGTGCTGCCGTCGGGTGACAGGCGGGCGTCGACCGAGCCCGCGCCGTTGGCGATGGGCACGCTGCTCAGCGAGGTGAGCGAGCCGTTCGGGTTGATGGAGTAGCTGGAGATGGTGGACGACGCGGTGTTGACGGTGAACAGGAACCGGCCGTCGTGGCTGATCTCTACCCAGCACGGCGCGGTCTGCCCGTCGGGGTACGGCGATGATCCGATCGACTGAAGCTGGCCGAGGTAATTGTCGTAGTATGCGGACACCGTGCCCAGGCCGGTGCCGTTGTGCGCGTTGCTGACGAACAGCTGCCAGGGCTTGACCGGGTTGAACTCGGAACCGATCTGGCCCAGGCCCTGGCCGGTGTACGGAGAGCCTGCCGCGGCCAGCAGGCGGCCGTCGCGCAGCACCGCGAAGCTGTCGATCTGCGAGGTGCCGGCCCGGGTGCCGACGAGGCGGTTGCCGGTGGCGTTGAAGAACACGTCACCCAGCGTTGAGCCCGCCGGGACGGCGACCGTCGAGCCGACGATCGGGGTGAGCGAGCCGTCGGAGTGCAGCCGGAAGCCGGTGTAGTTGCTGCCGGCATTGGCGACGTAGACGAGGTTGTCGCGGCTGATCGTGATGCTGACCGGCTCGGTCCCGCCGGAGGAGACCGGGTGGCCGACGAGCTGGGGCACTCCGCCCGCGGACAGGCGCAGCACCGAGATCTGATTGCTTCCCGCGTCGACCGCCAGCAGGAACTTGCCGTTGGGTGAGGCTTGGATGGCGCCTTGTGAGCCCAGCCCTGCGCCTAGGCCGGCGCCGCCGGCGGCGAACGGGGAGCCGTGGATCGGGGTGAGCGAGCCGTCCGCGTGCCGGTTGAACCCGGCGACGGTGTTAGCGGTCGTGGTGTTGTCGTTGACGTAGGTATGACCGACCACAGGCGACGCCGTGCTGGCACTGGCAGCACCGGCACCGAACAGGCCGATCGTCGCGGCCAGCAGGCTGCCGCCTGCGGCCAGGCATGTGCGTTTGAGCATCTGCTTCTCCTCGGGTGGGGGGTGAGAGAGGCGGCCGGCGGACAGGCAGCAACTGGCCGGTGCGCTGCCTGCGCTGGCGTGCCTTCACACGAGCTATTCGGCACGGGGGCGACCCCGCATTGGACCGGATGCGAAAACTTTCCGGCCGCTGCGCCGATCCCGGGCCGGGTCCGGGTCCGGCGCTGGACCCGGACCCTGACCATGGCCCTGGCCCGGTGGGCGCGGCCGGCCCGGGCGGTGCAGCGCCAAGCCGGGACCGGCGCGGTGACGAATACAGCTATGTGGGCATTCGTGACAGGCGCGTCTCGGTACCGCCCGGCCCGGGCTGGGCGGATGCGCCCGGCGCCGATCTAGCGGCCCTGCTCGGCCGGGTGGCCAGAGGCGACGCGCCCGCGTTCCGTGCGCTCTACGACCGCGTCGCGCCGGCCGTGTTCGGCAGCATCCGCCGGGTGGTCCGCGATCCGTCCCAGTCCGAGGAGGTCACCCAGGAGGTCCTGGTGGAGATCTGGCGGACCGCGTCCAGGTTCGATGCCGGCAAGGGCAGCGCGATGGCATGGATGATGACGATCGCGCATCGCCGTGCGGTCGACCGGGTCCGGTCCGAGCAGCGGTCCGCCGAGCGAGAACTGCGGGCCGCCTCGCACGCGGTCGCCTACGACGATGTCGCCGAGGAGGTCGAGGCCACCCTGGACGGCGAGCGGGTCCGGCGGTGCCTGGGGTCGCTCACCGAGCTGCAGCGCGAGGCCGTCACGCTGGCCTATTACGGCGGCTACACCTACCGCCAGGTCGCCGGGCTGCTCGGCGCGCCGACCGGCACGGTGAACACCCGGATGCGCGATGGCCTGATCCGGCTGCGGGACTGCCTGGGAGCGGGGCAATGAGAACCAGGAGGCCCGAACCGCACACCCTATCGGGCGCCTACGCCCTGGATGCCCTCACCGGTGCCGACCTGGTCCGGTTCGAGCGGCACCTGGCCCGCTGCGAGCAGTGCGAGCGAGAGATCGCCGGACTGCGGGAGACCGCCGCCCGGCTGGGCGCCGCCGCGCCGGCTGATCCGCCCGCACGGCTGGCCGAGCAGGTGTTTGCCGCCACGGCGCGGACCCGGCAGCTCCCTCCGGCCAGCCGCGACCGGGCGGCGCCCCGGCTGCCCCTGCTCGCGCGGCTGCCCCGGTACGCCGGAGCCGCCCGGTCGCCAGGCCCGGGCCCGGACGGCAGCCCGCGCGGGGGGCACGCTGGGCGCGGGGGGCGCGGACGGGCGTGGCCGCCCAGGCTGGCGCTCGCGCTGGGCGCGGCCGGCCTGATCCTCGCCGGGATCCTGGGCGTCAGCGCCCGCAGCGCCGAGCACCAGCTGGCCGGGGACCAGCAGCGCAGCCACACGATCGCGGCCATCCTGACCGCGCCGGACGCGACCATACTGACCGCCAGGGTCAGCGACGGCGGCACCGCCACCGTCGTGATGTCCGGTCACGAGCACGCCCTCGTCTTCGTCGCCGACGGGCTGCGCCCGCTGCCCGCATCCCGTCGCTACGAGCTGTGGCTGCTGGGGCCCCGCGGCGACAAGTCCGCGGGCATGCTGCCCGGCGCTTCGAGCGGCATGACCGGCCCGGCGCTCGCCTCCGGCGTCCGCACCGGGGAGCGCATCGGCCTCAGCGTGGAACCGGCCGCCGGGTCGCCGCACCCCACCTCGGCGATGCTCCTGGTCCTCGCTCTATGATCCCGGGCACTGTGATCCGGGCCCTGTGATCCCGGGCACTGTGATCCGGCCCGGTACCTGGCGCGGGTCAGGCGCCGATGGCCTGCGGTGATTGCCCGGGGCCGGGGAGCACGTCGACGTCGCTGGCGCGCATGGGCTGGTGACAGCGCGTGCAGGACAGCTCGGGCTCGCCGATCTGGCCGCAGGCGTGATGTCGGTAGAGAACCGGCGGGCCGGCCGCGCCAGCGGTCCAGCGGTCACCCCAGCGGACCATGACCAGCAGCAGGTCACACAGCTCCAGGCCCTTGGCGGTGAGCACGTACTCGTGGCGCGGCGGCCTGGCCGAGTACTCGCGCCGCTCCAGGATGCCGCTTTCGACCAGCCACTTCAGCCGCTGGGCCAGCACCTTGCGGGAGATGCCGAGGTCCTGCTGGATCTGGTCGAAGCGAGTCATGCCGACGAACACGTCGCGCAGGATCAACGGCGACCACGGCTCCCCGATCACGTCGAGAGTGCGGGCGATCGAGCAAGCCAGGCCGGCGAACTGGGTGCGCTGCATACATCGATCTTAACCCGGTAGGTTCCCTTAGGGAATGCTCTCTGCTAGCGTGCTCAGTAAGTTTCTTAAGGGAACCTATTCGGCAGGTGACCCACCCGGGGCACCGTCTCACCGGAACGCGGAGGAGTGATCGCGATGGCCACGGACAAGACGGACAAGGTATCGGACGACATGCGACTGCCGCAGGGCGACCTGCGGCTGCTGGAGACAGACCTGGCCCGGGAGCTGCTTCAGTCGGCGATCCCGGCCCGGCTGGCGTTCGTGTGGACAGACGGGACCCCCAGGGTCGTCCCGAGCTGGTTCCACTGGACCGGCCGGGAGATCGTGATGGTGACCTACGTCGCCGGCCCGCGGATCGGCGTGCGCCACCCGGCCGCCCGGATCGCGGCGCTGCAGGCCAGCCCCCGGGTGGCCCTGACCATCGACACGAACGGCGCCCCGCCGCAGAGCCTGACGGTGCGCGGGACCGCGGTTATCACCGAGGTCGCCGGGATCGCCGCCGAGTATGCCGCAGCGGCCCGCCGGTACCTCGGCGCGGAGGCGGCGACGGCGATGCTGGCCGCCGTTGACCAGCCAGGCACGGTACAGGCGCGCATCGCGGTGCGGCCGGATTGGGTCGGCCTGCTGGACTTCATGACCCGGCTCCCCAGCGTGCAGGGCGGGGTGTGACTCCCTGACTCGCCGCAGCTTATTTTTTCCTTACGATGCGGCGAGGAAGCCGTCGACCACCGGCACGAGTTCCGCGGCCTCGGTGACCAGGCCGAGGTGACCGCCGTGGTAGACGTGCAGCCGCGAATGCGGGATGAGACGGTGCATCAGGCGGGCGTTGGCCAGCGGGATGATCGGGTCGTCGTCGCCGGACATGATCAGGGTGGGCTGCCGCAGCAGCGGCAGGAACGGCAGGCTGGTCCAGGCCAGGCCGGCGGTGAGCTGGTACAGGTAGCCCTGCGGGGATCCCACCCGCAGATGCGAGTGCATCGCCGCCGCCACCCGCTCCGGCTCGGTGCGCGCGGTCCCGCCGTACAGCACCGGGGCGACCCGGCCCAGGTAGCGGCGGTCCAGGTAGCGCCGCGGCGTCACCATCCGGGCCAGGACGGCCGGGCTGGCCGGCACCATGAGCGCGCCGGTGGCCGTGCTGACCAGCACCAGGCGGCGGCAGCGCGACCGCTGGAAGGCGGCGAAATGCTGGGCCACCCCGCCGCCCCAGGAGATGCCGAGCACGTCGACCTCGTCGTAGCCGAGCTGGGACAGCATCCGGGCGATCATCCGGCACAGCCCGGTGAAGCGGTAGGGCAGCGCGGGCAGCGGCGAGCCGCCGACGCCGGGGACGTCGAAGCGGATCACCTCGAGCGCCGGGCTGAACGCGTCGACCAGAGGGGCTAGCAGATCGAGGCTGGCCCCGATGCCGTTGATCAGCAGCAGCGGCACCCGGCTCGGGTCGCCCGGCCGCACGGCGACCCGCAGCGGCTGCCCGCCGACGGCGATGCTGCGCACGCCGGGCGCCCTAGTGGTCGAGGACATAGGTTCCTGGCGCGGGGCCGAGCGGCTCGAACGCGCCGCCGCCGAGCCGGGCCGGGCGGTCCTGCCGGCCGCCGCTTCGCTCGGCCAGCCAGGCCGAGTAGTCCGGCCACCAGCTGCCGCTGACCGTCGTGGCCGCGTTCTGCCACTCGCGCGGATCGGCGGGGTTGCCCGGCGCGGTCTGGAACGTCGCCTTCGGGTTGCCCGGCGGGTTCACCATGGAGGCGATGTGCCCGCTGGTGGACAGGATGAAGCGGACCTGGCCGCCGAGCAGCCGGGCGCTGCGGTAGCAGGACTGCCAGGGGCACAGGTGGTCGGCCACCCCGGCCACCACGTAGCCGCCCGCGTCGACCTTGGACAGGTCGACCGGCGAGCCGAGCATCGTCGCCCGGCCCGGCTCGGTCAGCGCGTTGCTGACGCCGATGTCGATGAAGTCGCTGTGCAGGGCGGCGGGCAGCCGGGTGGTGTCGGCGTTCCAGTACAGGATGTCGAACGGCGCCGGCTTCTTGCCTTGCAGGTAGTTGTTGACCCAGTAGTTCCAGATCAGGTCGTCGGGCCGGAGCCAGGCGAACACCTCGGCCAGCGAGCTGCCGTCCAGGTAGCCGCGGGCGCGCGACGCCATCCGTGCCGCTTCGGCGGTCGACTCGTCGACCATCGCCGCGGCGGTCCCGGCCCGGGCCTGGTCGAGGACGGTCACGCCGAGGCAGAGGCTGGCCAGCCGGTCCGCCCGGCCGGACTGGCTCAGGTGCGCGGCCACCATGGACGAGGCGATGCCGCCCGAGCACAGCGCGCAGATGCTGGCCTTGGCGGCCCCGGTGATGGCGCACGCCAACTCGAGCGCCTCGACGATGGCGCCGCCGTAGGTGTCCAGGTTCCAGTCCCGGTGCCTGCGGTCCGGGTTGCGCCAGGAGATGACGAACACCTGGTGCCCCTGCCCGACGAGATACTCGACCATGCTGCGCCCCGGGGCCAGGTCCGTGATGTAGAACTTGTTGATCATCGGAGGCACGACCAGCAGCGGGTACCGGTGGACGGTCTCGGTGGCGGGCTCGTACTGGATGAGCTCGAAGACCTCGGTGCGGTGCACGACGGCCCCGGGCGTGGCGGCCAGATCCCGGCCAACCTCGAACGCGTCCGGCTGCACCATCGAGGGGACGCGCGGCGCGGCGGCCAGGTCCGAGGCTAGGGCCGCGATCCCGCGGACCGCGGACAGGCCGCCGCTGTCGATGGCGGCCTTCCAGGCGACCGGGCTGATCAGCGGGTTGTTGCTCGGCGCGGCGGCGGCGATCAGGTTGGCCAGCAGGAACTTCACCCGCTCGCCGTCTCGCCAGTCCAGCTCGGCCGCGGCGAGCAGGCCCTCGGCGGTCTGGCCCGCCGCCAGGTAGGCCTGCATGGCCCGCTTGAGCAGCGGGTTCTCGCGCCAGGCGGGATCGGCGAACCGGCGGTCGCGGCGATGAGCGGCGACCGTCGAGCGGCCGGCGATGATCTTGGCAAGCTCGGCGGCGAGCAGCGCCGCCGAGCCGGCCGTCTGCTGCGGCTTGCGGGCCAGGCGCGCGGCGAAGCGGAGCACCGAGGCGTCAGGGCGCAGCATGCGGGCGACGCCGAGCGCCGCGTCGGTGAGCAGCAGGTCAAGCGCGCCGGCCGCGTCCGCCGCCCGGGCCGCGGCGTCCGGGTCGGCGGCGCCGGCCGGGTCGGCAGCGCCGGCCGCCGGGCGGGTCACCGGAGGTCCTCGGGCGGGCGCACCTCGCGGCGGAGGATCTTGCCGGTCGGGCCCTTCGGCAGCTCGGCGACCAGCCAGACGTGCCGCGGGTACTTGTACGCCGCCACCCGCTCCTTGGCGAAGGCACGCAGCTCATCGGGCGTGGCGCTGGCTCCCGGCTTGAGCGCGACCGCAGCGGCCACCTCCTCGCCGAGCGAGTCGTGCGCGATCCCGATCACGGCGGCCTCCGCGACCGCCGGGTGCTCGTGCAGCACCTCCTCGATCTCGCGGGGATACACGTTGAACCCGCCCCGGATGATCATCTCCTTCTTGCGGTCCACGATGTAGTAATAGCCGTCGTCATCGACCCGGCCCATGTCGCCGGTCCGGAACCAGCCGTCGGGGATCGCCTCCGCGGTGGCTTCCGGCTTGCCCCAGTAGCCCTTCATCACGTTGTGGCCCCTGATCACGATCTCGCCCACCTCGCCGGGCGCCGCGTCGGTCCCGTCGGCGGCGACCAGGCGCATCTCGACGCCCTCCACCGGGGTGCCGACGGAGCCCGGCTTGCGGACCTTGTCCGGATGGTTGAACGACGCGACCGGCGAAGTCTCGGACAGCCCGTAGCCCTCCAGGATCATGCAGCCGAACTTCTGCTCGAAGGCGCGCAGGATCTCTACCGGCATGGCGGAGCCGCCGGAGACGCACAGCCGCAGCGACGACGTGTCGGGCGGAGTGTCCGGCTGGTGATGCAGCATGGCGCCGTACATGGTCGGCACGCCCTCGAAGATCGTCACCCGGTCGCGCTCGATGATCTCCAGGGCCTTGCCGGGGTCGAACCTGGGCAGCAGGCTCAGCGTGCTGCCGCTCACGATCGTGCCGTTCAGGCCGCAGGTGAGGCCGAAGACGTGGAACAGCGGCAGGCAGCCCATCATCACGTCCGCCGCCCCGCCGTGCAGCAGCGTCCGGGTGGTCAGGCTGGCGTTGCGGGTCAGACCGCCGTGGGTCAGCTGGGCGCCCTTCGGCTTGCCGGTCGTGCCGGACGTGTACAGGATGACCGCGTCGTCCTCGTCGGCCGCGTCCGCCCAGTCGGGCTGGGCCGCGAGGCCGGCCAGCCTGCCGCTGAGGTCGGGGTCATCCACCGCGATGACCTGCGCGCCGGCCTCGGCCGCGCCCTTGGCCGCCTCGCCGGCCATCGCATGCCAGGCGAACAGCACCCTGGCCCCCGAGTCGCCCAGGTAGTAGGCGACCTCCCGGCTCTTGAGCAGCGGGTTCATCGGCACGACGATGGCCCCGGCGGCCAGCGCGCCGTAGAAGGCGACGGGGAAGGCGGGCACGTTGGGCAGCATCAGCCCGACCCGGTCCCCCGGCTCGACCCCGAGCGAGGCCAGCAGCCCGGCCGCGCGGCCCGCGGCGTCGCGCAGTTGCCGGTAGCTCAGCACGAGATCGTCCATGCGCACGGCCGCCCGGTCCGGATGATCGCCGGCGGCCCGCACGAGCAGGGAACTGAGACTGGCCATGACACCCTCCCCGGCAGCCGCCCGCACGGCGGCGTCTCCCCAGAATCATGCTCTACCTTCGGGCTATTGCCCATGCCCGGGCGGCGGGGAGGTTAGCGGGCGGCGGGGAACCGCTCGGCGAGGAAGCCGGTCAGCAGGGGGGTGATGTCGGCGGGACGCTCCAGGCTGGGCAGATGGCCGGCCCAGGGCAGCTCGCGGTGCCGGGCGTCGGCGAGCAGGCCGGGCAGGCTGGCCGCGATCTGCCGGAAATCGGGCAGGTCATGGCCGCCGGACAGGGCGAGGCAGGGGGCGCTGACCGCCGATAGATCGAGCCCGGGTGCGGCCTCGTCCGCCCCGGCCGCTCCGGCCTCGTCCGCGCCGGGCGCCGCGACGGCATCCTCGGGAGGAGTGACGGCCAGCTGCAGGTCGAAGGCGCGGCGCTGCATCTTGCGCACGTCCGCGCGGACCGCTTCGCTGGCCTCAGGGCCCAGCCAGGTGGCCACGTTGAGCTCCACGGCGGCCGCGACGTCACCCGCGTCGAGCAGCGCTGCCTCCTGCTCCCAGAACGCCTCCAGCTCGGCCGAGGGCTGGTGGCCGGGCAGCGCGGCGCAGAGCAGCAGCAGGGCGCTGACGCGGTCCGGCCAGCGCGCGGCGACCTCGATGGCCACCCGCCCGCCGTAGGAGGAGCCGACCAGCGCGGCCCGTCCCAGGCCGAGCGCGTCCATCAGGTCCACGACGTCATCCACGTCGCTGGCCGGACCGTCGGCCGGCGGCGTGTCGCCGAAGCCGCGGAAATCGCACCGGATCACCTGGTAGCCGGCGTTGGCCAGCACCGGCCACTGCGGCTCCCACATCCGCCGGTCGCACACGCCGGCGTGCAGCAGCAGCACGGCCGGCCCGGTTCCCGTCACCTCATGAGCGATCGTCACCCACGCGACCCTAGACGGGCGCGGCCGTGCGGGCCAGCGAATATCACGCCGGATGCGTAACCTGGCCGGCCGGGTAAGGCGCTGATAAACTAATGCAGTGACAGATGACCGTTCCTTAAAGTCGCTGACCGCCAAGGAATTTCACGCTGCCAAGGGCACCCGGTTTCGCGTGTCCGGCGGACCGCCCGAGGGTAGCCTGCCGGATTCTTTCGAGGTTGACCTCGTCGATGTGGCCGAGTATCCGGAACGCGCCGAGGGGACGTTCCGTGCGCCGTTCTCCGTAGTGTTTCACGGCCCGCTCAACCCGGTTTTGCCGCAGGGCATTTACCGGCTGGAGCAGGAACGGCTCGGTGCGCTTGACCTGTTTATCGTTCCGATCGGCCCGGATGAGCCTGAGGCGCCGGGCGCGGCCGCGAAGGCGATGCGCTATGAGGCGGCGTTCGGGTAGCCGTCGCGTCAACGGCCGACCGGGGCTGCCGCTCAAGCAGCAGGTAGACGCCCTGGTCAGCGATCTGGGCGAAGCCTAGCCGGTCGTACAGGCGCCGGGCGGGGTTGAATCGCTCCACGTAGATCTGGACCGGCTTGGCCGCCGCGTCGGCCTCGGCGAGGATCCCGGCGAGCAGCCGGGTGCCGAGACCCTGACCGCGGTGCTCGGGCAGCAGGGCGATGTCGATCACCCGCCAGGCCGTCTCGCCCCGGTGGACGTAGAGCCGGCCGAGCACGTCCTCGCCCGCCCCCTCGACCGCCACCTCGACTGCCCCCTCGACCGCCACGATCAGGTCGTAGCTGGCCTTCGGGTAGGTCCGGTGGTAGTGGGTGTCCTGGGCGCCGAACTGCATGCGCAGGAACGCTTCCTTCGCGGCCGCGTCCCAGGAGACGACGGCGAGTTCCGCTTCCCGTGTGCTGGCGTAGATCCGGTACAGCACCTCGGCGTCGCCGGGCCCCGCGGAGCGGAGGCCCGGCGACACGGCTGAGGTCACGGACGGGACGGGTAGACGCCCCGCATCGCGATGCAGAAGTTGAGCGTCAGGAACGGCATCATGTTGTTGTGCGCCACGCCGGCGCCGGCCGCGTTGATGGAGCCCGCGGCCAGCGGCTGCACCGGCGCCGCGCCGGCCGGCGTCTTGTAGATCATCGAAGGGGTCGAGCGGGCCAGGGCGTTCTGCGGGCCCGGGGCGTCCAGCGTCGCGTTGTGTGCGCTGGCCTGGAGGGCGTGCGTGTGCGGCGGCACCGACAGGTTCGACAGCAGCACCCTCGTCTCGCCGCCGGTATCACCGACGTAGTACGAGCTGCCCGACGCAGCCTGGCCCCAGTGCATGGCCGCGGCGCCCTTGAGGTTCGGCAGCGCGAAGTTCGTCTTGCCGTCACCGCCGTAATAAGTGCCGATCAGCGAGAACAGCGCCGTGTTCTGGGAGATCGGAAGGATCTGGCCCTCACAGAACGCCCAGCCGGTCGGGGCGAAGTTGCACGAGAAGATTCTTATCTCAGCGAGAAAAGGATCGGACACCGGATTCCTCTCAGGACGGCGACGGATAGATGCCGAACAGCGAGATGATGTACGAGACGCACTGGTACGGCTGCATATTGTCGTGCGGCTGGCTGTTGCCGGGTGCCGCGGAGATGCTCTGCGGCGCCAGCGCGGCGGTGGGCGAACCCTCGATGTACGCGCTGCCCGCGACGATCGTCGCCGGCACGTTTCCCGGCGGATCCTTTTGCGCGCCGGCGTTGGTCGTGCACAGGAACGAGTGCGAGTGCATCGGCATCTGGGTGCTGGACAGCGTGACTTGCTCGGATCCGCCGGACTGCCCGATCGGGTACCCCGCGCCCTGGTGAACGGGCAGCCGCCCCTGCAGGTTGGGCAGGGCAAAGTTGGTCTGCCCGTCGCCGCCGTAGGTGGTGCCGATCAACTGGAACAGCACGATGTATTCGTCGATCGGCAGCAGTTGCCCGTTGCAGAACAGCCAGCCCGCCGGGGCGAAGTTGCCGGCGAACATCTTGACTTCTCCGACGTAGGGAGTAGGCACCGCGAGCTCCTAGTTGGGGGAAGGGAATATGCCCTGGAGCGCGATGCAGAAGCTCAGCACCAGGTACGGCTGCATGTTCTCGTGAGCCTGGCTGCCCCCGGCGTTGGCGATCGTAGCCGGTGAGAGCGGCACCGAATTCGCCAGCGGAGCGTAGAAGTTGTCCGCCGCCCCGAGGTAGTTCTCGGCCGGGATCGGCGAGTCCCCGGCGGAGATGGTACCCGCCGCGGTGTGGGTGTGCACGGGGGCCTCGCCCACGGTCAGGACGTGCGCCGGCTCGCCGTCGGCGTTGCCGAGCGCGTAGCCGCTGCCGACGTGGATCGGGGTCCGGCCCTGCAGGTTGGGCAGGCCGAAGCTGGTGCGGCCGTCACCGCCGAAAGTGGTCCCGAGCAGCGAGAACAGCGCCTGATTCTGGTTGATCGGCAGCAGTTGCCCGTTGCACAGCGCCCATCCCCGCGGCGGGTAATTGAACGACATGATCCGGATTTCGGACAAATAGGGGTCGGACACGCGCTCTCCTTTGCTCTATCGGCGAGTGCTATACCAGCGGGGAGCTTTATCAGCGGGGGTTGGATCGGCAGGGCTAGATCGGCAGGGCTAGATCAGCGTGGACAGGCCGGCCGGGCAAGGGCCGGCGTCGGTCAGGACGGCGCGGGGCAGGCGGCGCCGCCGACGAATCCGCCGCCGCTGCCGCTGGCGCTGGCGAAGCCGCTCGGGGTGCCGCCGCTGATGTTGCCGCCCTGCACGAAGCTGACGACCGCGCCGGTGTCCTGGGAGCCGCCGGTGTACCCGGGGAGCCTGATCGTGGCGGAGAACTCCTGGTCCAGCTCGAAGTCCGCGCCGCCCTGGCCCGGCTGCGCCGATCCGGTCATCGAGTTCCCGGTGATGGCGGCGCACACGGTCCCGTTGTCCCCGGTCTCCGCGCCGGCCTCGCCGAGCACCCCCCAGGTTCCGAACGTCCCGGGGTGGGCGATCGTGTTGCCGGTAATCGTCAGGTTCATGACCGGGTTGCCCTGGCGGTCGAGGAAGTTGATCCCCGCCTCGTTGTCGTACTGGAAGAGGTTGTTGCCGGTGACCGCGAGCGTCTCGGTGACCGAGCCCTC
>DASXME010000072.1:0-8511 GCA_036495825.1 Streptosporangiaceae bacterium | reverse complement strand
TCCGACTGGCTGGACGGCAAGATCGCCAGGGCGCTCAACCAGGAGAGCAGGCTCGGCCGGCTGCTCGACCCGGCGGCGGACCGGCTGTACATCGCGGCCGCGCTGGTCGGGCTGGCCGTGCGGGGGATCGTCCCGTGGTGGCTGGTCGGCCTGCTGGCCGCCCGCGAGATCGCGGTCGGCGTGGCGCTGGCCGTGCTGCGCAGGCGCGGATTCGGCCCGCTGCAGGTCAGCTTCGTCGGCAAGGCCGCCACGATGTGCCTGCTGTACGCGTTCCCGCTGTTGTTCCTCGGGTCGCACGCCGGGCCGTGGGCCACGTTCGCGAGGGTCACCGGCTGGGCCTTCGCGATCTGGGGCACCGGGCTGTACTGGTCAGCCGGGGCGCTGTACCTGACCCAGGCGCGCCGCCTGCTGGCGGGATTGACGCGCGCAAATCGGGGCAGTCCAGACAGTTCAGGCCGAGGGACAGGCAGAGAGGAGCTGCGTCAGCGGTGAAGGCCGTCGTGATGGCGGGCGGGGAGGGAACTCGGCTCAGGCCGATGACCGCGAACCAGCCCAAGCCCATGCTGCCCGTCGTCAACAAGCCGATCATGGAGCATGTGCTGCGGCTGCTCAAGCGGCATGGCTTCGACGAGACCGTGGTCACCGTCCAGTTCCTCGCCTCGCAGGTGCGCAACTACTTCGGCGACGGCGAGGACGTCGGGCTGAGCCTGCAGTACGCCACCGAGGAGATGCCGCTCGGCACGGCCGGCAGCGTGCAGAACGCGCAGGACGCGCTGCGCGACGAGCCGTTCCTGGTCATCTCGGGCGACGCGCTGACCGACATCGACCTGTCGGAACTGGTCAAGTTCCACAAGCAGAAGGGCGCGCTGGTGACGGTCGCGCTCAGCCGGGTGCCGAACCCGCTGGAGTTCGGCATCGTGATCGCGGACGAGGACGGCCGGATCCAGCGGTTCCTGGAGAAGCCCACCTGGGGCCAGGTGTTCTCGGACACGGTGAACACCGGCGTCTACGTGATGCAGCCCGAGGTGCTCGCCGAGGTGCCGCCCGGCGAGGTGTGCGACTGGTCGCACGACGTGTTCCCCCAGCTGCTCGAGCGCGGCGCGCCGCTGTACGGCTGGGTGGGCGAGGGCTACTGGGAGGACGTCGGCACGCACGAGAGCTACCTGAAGGCCCAGGCGGACGCGCTGGCGGGCCGGGTCAGCGTGGACATCGACGGGTTCGAGGTATCGCCGGGCGTGTGGATCGCCGAAGGCGCCGAGGTCGACCCCGAGGCGCTGCTCACCGGGCCGCTCGTGATCGGCGACTACACCAAGATCGAGGGCGGCGCCACGGTGCGCGAGTACACCGTGATCGGCAGCAACGTGGTGGTCAAGGAGGGCGCGTTCCTGCACCGCGCCGTCGTGCACTCCAACGTCTACGTCGGCCAGGGCGTGACGCTGCGCGGCTGCGTGGTCGGCAAGAAGACCGACGTGATGGCCTCGGCCACGATCGAGGAGAACGCCGTCGTCGGCGACGAGTGCATGATCGAGCCCGAGGCGTACCTGTCGGCCGGGGTGAAGGTCTACCCGTTCAAGACCATCGAGGCCGGCGCGGTGGTCAACACCAGCGTGATCTGGGAATCGCGCGGCCAGCGCACCCTGTTCGGCCGCCGCGGCGTGTCCGGGCTGATCAACGTCGAGATCACGCCCGAGCTGTGCGTGCGGCTGGCCAGCGCGTACGCGAGCACGCTGAAGAAGGGCTCGACCGTCACCACCTCCAGGGACGCGTCGCGGGCGGCCCGCACGTTCAAGCGGGCGGTGCAGGCGGCGCTCAACGCCAGCGCGATCAACGTGGTCGACCTGGAAGCGCAGGCGCTGCCGGTGGCCAGGTTCGAGACGGCGCGCAGCGACTACAGCGGCGGCATCGCGATCCGCACCGCCTCCGGCGACCGGCAGTCCATCGACCTGCTCTTCCTCGACGACCGCGGCGCCGACCTGTCGCCGGCCGCGCGGCGCAAGGTGGAGCGGGTGTTCTCCCGCGAGGAGTACCGGCGGGCGTTCCCCGGCGAGATGGCCGAGCTGTCCTACCCGCCGCGGATCATCGAGTCCTACACCAGGGAACTGCTGCGCCGCGTGGACATGGACGGCGTGCTGGACGCCGGGCTCAAGCTGGTGGCGGACTGCTCCGGCGGCACCACCTCGCTGGTGCTGCCCGGGCTGCTCGGGCTGCTCGGCGTGGACGTGCTGACGGTGAACAACCGGCTGGACGAGGCGTCGCCGACCCAGACGCTGGCCCAGGCCCGGGCCGGCCTGCAGCGGCTCGCCGAGATCGTCTCGTCGTCGGGGGCGGCGTTCGGCGTGCGGTTCGACCAGGTGGGGGAGCGGATCGCGCTGCTCAACGAGAAGGGCCAGGTGATCAGCGACGACCGGGCGCTGCTCGTCGTGCTCGACCTGGTCGCCGCGGAGCGCAAGTCGGGCCGGGTCGCGCTGCCGGTGACCACCACCCGGGTGGCCGAGCAGGTGTGCAAGTTCCACGGCGTCCAGGTCGAGTGGACCGCGACCTCGATGGACATGCTGACCGCGGCGGCCGCGGCCGATGACGTGATTCTCGCCGCTGACGGCCGTGGCGGGTTTATAGTCCCAGAATTTTCCCGAACGATGGATGGCATAGCCGCCTTCACGCGGATACTCGGGCTGGTGGCCAGGGCCAGGCTCACGCTGAGCCAGATCGACGCGCGGATCCCGCGCGCGCACTTGCTCCGGCGGTCGGTGCCGACGTCCTGGGCGACCAAGGGCGGCGTGATGCGGGCGGTGGTCGAGGCGGCCGGGGACCGGCCGGTGGACACCACCGACGGCGTCAGGATCGCCGATGACTCCGGCTGGGTGCTGGTCCTGCCCGACCCGGCCGAGCCGCTCACGCACCTGTGGGCCGAAGGGACGGACGAGGACGCCGCGCAGGCGCTGCTCAACGAGTGGGCCGGGGTGGTGGAGCAGGGCGGGCGCTGACCTTTTGCGTCGCCCCGTCGCGGACACACGCAGCGTGAGACAATCCAGGTCGTTATCTTGGGTTTTGTCCGGTGGTTGGTCTCGTGACGGTCGGTCGGAGGTGCGGCCTGATGTGGCAGAGGCGCCGACGCCTCGCGTGGCGCGTGGACCGGCGCGCGGCGGCACAGGTAGCGTTGACACCATCACCTGAGTTCACGCCGCAGGCCAGTCATGCGGGCCTGGGCACGAGTGCATGGCTAGCGGAGGGGAGGTCGGGCGAGGCGATGGCGAGCGTCTACTGCACTCGGTGCGGCCGCCCCAATCCGGAAGATGCCCGCTACTGCTCGCATTGCGGCGCGCCGCTGGAGCGGCCGGGCGAGTCCACCTCCACGATCTCGCTGGGCGGTGGGTGGGAGCCGGCCGAGCCGGAGCAGGCCGACGAGCCCGCCGCCGACCCGGCGATGGTCGAGACGCTGCCGCCCGGCACCGCCCTGCTCGTGGTCAGGCGCGGGCCGAACGCCGGCAGCAGGTTCCTGCTCGACAGCGACCTCACCACGGCGGGCCGGCACCCGGCGAGCGACATCTTCCTCGACGACGTGACCGTGTCCCGCAGGCACGCCGAGTTCTACCGGCGCGGCGCGGCGTTCACGGTGCGCGACGTGGGCAGCCTGAACGGCACCTACGTGAACCGCGAGCGGATCGAGGAGAGCGCCCTGGAGGGCGGCGACGAGGTCCAGGTGGGCAAGTTCCGGCTGGTCTTCCTCACCAATCCGGCGCGCGATGAAGTCGGCGGCGGGGGCGTGCAGGTCGACGCATGAGCGCTCAGCCGGCCACGACAAGCGCCGCGTACTTCGGCATCGGCGAGGTGCTTGCCCAGCTCAGCGGCGAGTTCCCCGATATCAAGATCTCGAAGATCCGGTTCCTGGAGGCCGAGGGGCTGATCGAGCCCGCCCGGTCGCCGTCCGGGTACCGCAGGTTCAACCGGCACGACGTGCAGCGGCTGCGCTACATCCTGACCGCCCAGCGTGATCATTATCTCCCGCTGCGGGTGATCAAGGAAAAGCTCGACTCGCCCGACGGCGAGCTGCTGCCGCAGGCCGGGGGCGCGGGCCTGTCCACGGGGGGCATGCTCAGCCGGGCCGAGCTGCTGGCGGCGGCCGGCATCGACTCGGGCCGCCTAGACGAGCTCGAGGAGTACGGCCTGGTGCACCGCCGGGGGCGGCAGTACGGCCAGGACGCGCTGGCGGTGGCGTCGGTGGCGGCGGCGCTGGACGGGTTCGGCGTGCAGGCCAGGCACCTGACCGCGATCAAGGCCGCGGCCCAGCGGGAGGCGTCGCTGATCGAGCAGGTGGTCGCCCCGCTGCTGCGGCAGCGGAGCGCCGGCGCGGCCGAGCGGGCCGGCCAGACCGCCCGCGATATCGCGGCGCTTTCCATGCGGCTGCACGCCGCGCTGGTCGAGGCCGAGCTCGGCGAAGCGGGGCTGGCGTAGCGCTTGCGTAGCCGAGATGACCCGGGGCGAGGTCTGGTGCGGCCGGAGGGCGGGTGTACTTTGACAAGGGGAGCGCCCCGGATCAGGGCCAAAGGGTTGACCGAGTCGAGGAGCCGCCGTGAGGCAGATGGAGGTCGTCGGCGTCCGGGTCGAGATGCCAACGAACCAGCCCATCGTCCTGCTCAAGGAAATGCAGGGCGAAAGGTACCTGCCGATCTGGATCGGCGCCGTCGAGGCCACGGCCATTGCGTTCGCGCAGCAGGGCATGGTCCCGCCCCGGCCGCTCACGCACGACCTGCTGCGTGACGTGCTTGAGGCGCTCGGCGTCCAGCTGCGCACGGTGAAGATCACCGAGCTCAGGGACGGGATCTACTTCGCCGATCTTGTCTTCTCGAACGGCAAGGAGGTGAGCGCGCGGCCTTCGGACTCGATCGCGCTCGCGCTCCGCACCGGGGCCGAGATCTTCGCCAGCGATGAAATCCTGGACGAGGCCGGCGTGCCCATCCCGGACGAGCAGGAGGACGAGGTCGAGAAGTTCCGCGAGTTCCTCGACACGATCACCCCGGAGGACTTCGGCCGGTCAACATGACCCGGCGGCCGGGCTTGGCTGTGCTTGCCGGGGGACGGCCCCGGGCTCTCTGGACTTCTGGACTTCTGGACTCCTCGGATGACCGCCGTGGGACATGACGTGAAATTCCCCCGTATTCCGCGCACAGTCGGCGACGCGCCGGGTGCGATCGTTGACGGCCCCCCGGTTGCCGGCCTAGCGTCACGATACGGGCACCAGGTCCGTCGGAGGTGGGCGTGACGGCAACAAGGGGCGAGAGCGGCTGGTCCGGCGATCCGGCCTGGTCCACCGCAGCCAGGCAGGCCGGCGAGCAGGGCCTATTGTTCGGCGAGGAGCTGGGCGAGGGCGACGACGCCACCGGCTACCGCGGTCCCACCGCCTGCGCGGCGGCCGGGATCACCTACCGCCAGCTCGACTACTGGGCCAGGACCGAGCTGGTCGAGCCCAGCGTCCGGGCGGCGCACGGCTCCGGCTCGCAGCGGCTGTACAGCTTCCGGGACATCCTGGTGCTCAAGGTGGTCAAGCGGCTGCTGGAGACCGGGATCTCGCTGCAGCAGATCCGCACCGCCGTCGGGTACCTGCGCGAGCGCGGCCTGACGCACCTGGCGCAGGTCACCTTGATGAGCGACGGCGTCAGCGTCTACGAGTGCACGTCCGCGGACGAGGTGGTGGACCTGCTGGCGGGCGGGCAGGGCGTCTTCGGCATCGCGCTCGGCAAGGTCTGGCGGGAGGTCGAGGGCAGCCTCGCCGAGCTGCCGTCGGTCCCGGCCGAGGACGGAGCGCCCGGCGCCGCGGGGTCCGGCGACGAGCTTGCCGCCCGCCGCGCCCGCAGGACCGGCTGACCTTTACCCGCCGGGCGGGCCCGTCCCGTTGCAGTGAGCGCGGTGCGTGTCTGCGGGCCGGACCGTAATCGGCTCGGGTAGGCTCGGCAGATAGCCGATCACCTCGTCCGGGAGAGTCTCCCCGCAGCCAACCGGGAGCGCCGAAGGGGCAACCTCCCCGGAACCTCTCAGGCCCAAGGACCGGACGAGCCAGGCGTCTCTGGAATCGCGTGCGAGGACGTGCACTGCCGGTGACAGAGGGGGAGTCCATCCGAGCCAGCCCCGGAGGTCTCTCACATGAGCTTCGCGCATCGTCACATCGGGCCGTCCGCGGCCGAGCAGGAGCAGATGCTCGCGGCGATCGGCCACGCCTCGCTTGACGAGCTCACCAGCGTCGCGCTGCCCGCCGAGATCGCGGCGGACCGGCCGCTGAGCCTGCCGCCGCCGCTGTCGGAGCCGGCCGCGCAGGCCGAGCTGCGCAGGCTGGGCGGGCAGAACCAGGTCCTCACCTCGATGATCGGCCTCGGCTACTACCCGACGGTGACGCCCGCGGTGATCCGCCGCAACCTGCTGGAGAACCCGGGCTGGTACACGGCCTACACGCCGTACCAGCCGGAGATCTCGCAGGGCAGGCTCGAGGCCCTGCTGAACTTCCAGACGATGGTGGCCGACCTGACCGCGCTGCCGGTGGCGGGCGCGTCGATGCTGGACGAGGCGACCGCCGCCGCCGAGGCGATGACGCTGGCCCGGCGGGTGACCGGGAAGGGCAGCATCTTCCTGGCCGACGCCGACTGCCTGCCGCAGACGCTGGCCGTGCTGGCCACCAGGGCCGAGCCGCTCGGCATCAGGCTGGTGGTCGCAGAGGCCACGCCGGAGGTGATCTCGGCTCAGCCTGAGGGCGAGCTGTTCGGGGTGCTGCTGCAGTACCCGGGGGCCAGCGGGGCGGTCCGCGACCTGGCGCCGGCCATCGAGGCCGTGCACCGGGCCGGGGCCCAGGCCGCGGTGGCCGCGGACCTGCTGGCGCTCACGCTGCTGCGGCCGCCGGGCGAGATGGGCGCGGACGTCGCGGTCGGCAGCAGCCAGCGGTTCGGCGTGCCGATGGGCTTCGGCGGCCCGCACGCCGGATACATCGCGGTGCGCGACGCCCTCAAGCGCCAGCTGCCGGGCCGGCTGGTCGGCGTCTCCGTGGACGCGGACGGGCTACCCGCCTACCGGCTCGCGCTGCAGGCCAGGGAGCAGCACATCCGGCGGGAGAAGGCGACCAGCAACATCTGCACCGCGCAGGTGCTGCTGGCCATCATCGCCGCCATGTACGCGTCCTACCACGGGCCCGACGGGCTGGCCGAGATAGCGCTGCGGGTGCACCGGCGGGCCGCGTCGCTGGCTGCCACGCTGCGCGGGCACGGGCTCGAGGTGGCCGACGGCGGGTTCTTCGACACGGTGCGGGTGCGCTGGCCCGGCGGCGCGGCCGACGCGGTGCAGCGGGCCCGCGAGGCCGGGTACAACCTGTACCTGGCCGACGCCGACACGTTCCAGATCTCCTGCGACGAGACCACGACCGAGGAGCAGCTGAGCGAGGTCGCGGCTGCGCTCTGCCCGGGCGGCGGAGGCGGCGGCGTGTCGTCTGGCTCGTCTGGCTTGCTGGCGGCCGGGGTGGCTGAGGCGCTGCCGGCCGGGCTGCGGCGCAGCTCGGAGTTTCTCACCCATCCGGTATTCAGCCAGCACCGGACCGAGACCGGGATGCTCAGGTACCTGCGCAGGCTGGTCAACTCCGACATCGCGCTGGACCGGTCGATGATCCCGCTGGGCTCGTGCACGATGAAGCTGAACGCGGCGGCCGAGATGGAGCCGATCAGCTGGCCGCAGTTCGCCGACATGCACCCGTACGCCCCGGCCGGGCAGACGGCGGGCTACGCCGAGCTGATCGCGGGGCTCGAGGACCTGCTGGCCGAGATCACCGGCTACGACGCGGTGTCGCTGCAGCCGAACGCCGGATCCCAGGGCGAGCTGGCCGGCCTGCTCGCGATCAGGGCGTACCACGCCGCGCGCAACGAGCCAGAACGCGACGTGTGCCTGATCCCCGAGTCCGCGCACGGCACGAACGCGGCCAGCGCCGTGCTGGCCGGGATGCGCGTGGTCGTGGTCGGCTGCGGTCCTGACGGGGCGGTGCGCGACGACGACCTGGCGGCCAAGCTCGAGGCGCACGCCGGGCGGCTCGCGGCGATCATGCTGACCTACCCGTCCACCAGCGGCATCTACGAGGAGAACGTGACCCGGGTGTGCGACGCCGTGCACGCCGCCGGCGGCCAGGTGTACATCGACGGGGCCAACCTGAACGCGCTGGTCGGCCTGGCCCGGCCGGGCACGTTCGGCGCCGACGTGTCGCACCTGAACCTGCACAAGACCTTCTGCATCCCGCACGGCGGCGGCGGCCCCGGCGTCGGCCCGACCGCGGTCAGGGCGCACCTGGCGCCGTACCTGCCCGGCCGCGGCTCCGGCTCGGGCTCCGGCTCTGTCTCCGTGGGCCCGGTGGCGGCGGCGCCGCACGGCTCGGCGGGCATCCTGCCGATCTCGTGGGCTTACATCAGGATGATGGGCGCCGAGGGCCTGCGGCAGGCCACCCAGGTGGCGATCCTGGCCGCCAACTACGTGGCGGTGCGGCTGGCCCCG
>DASXME010000071.1:0-10624 GCA_036495825.1 Streptosporangiaceae bacterium | reverse complement strand
TCGCCTGAGCTGATGAACTCGTCGACGATCGTCTGAGCGCCGTTGATGAAGTCGCCGAACTGAGCCTCCCAGCAGACCAGCGCGTCGGGCCGGACGACCGAGTAGCCGTACTCGAAGCCGACGGCGGCGAACTCCGACAGCAGGGAGTCGTGCACGTAGAACTTGGCGGTGCCGGAGTTGAACTGGCGCAGCGGGGTGTAATCCTCGCCGGTCACCCGGTCCACGATCACCGCGTGCCGCTGGCCGAACGTCCCGCGGCGGGTGTCCTGGCCGACCACCCGGACGGCGTGGGAGTCCATCAGCACCGAGCCGAACGCGAGCAGTTCGCCGGTCGCCCAGTCGATCGCGTCCTGGGTGACCATCGTGGCGCGGCGCTGCAGCTGCGGCAGCAGCCGCGGATGCGGGGTGAAGCCCTCCGGCAGGTTCAGCTGGGTGTCGATGATCCGCTTGATGGTTTCCTCGGTGATCGCCGTGGCGACCCCGGCGTGGTTGACCGGCTCGTCCGCCTCCGGCTGGGGCTTGACCACGGCCCCGGGCTCGGCCGGCCGGTCCACGGCCTCCCTGGTCTCGGTGAACACGCGCTCAAGCTGCTGCTGGTAGTCGCGGAGCGCGTCCTCGGCCTCTTCCAGGGTGATGTCGCCGCGGCCGATCAGCGCCTCGGTGTAGAGCTTGCGCACCGACCGCCTGGCGTCGATCAGGTCGTACATCAGCGGCTGGGTGAACGACGGGTTATCCGCCTCGTTGTGCCCCCGCCGCCGGTAGCACACCATGTCGATGACGACGTCCTTCTTGAACTTCCGCCGGTAGGCGAACGCGAGCCTGCCGATCCGCACCACGGCCTCGGGGTCGTCCCCGTTCACGTGGAAGATCGGCGCCTGGATCATCCGCGCGACGTCGGTGGCGTACACGCTCGACCGGGAGTACTCGGGCGCGGTGGTGAAGCCGACCTGGTTGTTGACCACGATGTGGATGGTGCCGCCGGTGCGGTAGCCGCGCAGCTGGGACAGGTTGAGCGTCTCCGCGACCACGCCCTGGCCCGCGAACGCCGCGTCGCCGTGGATCAGCACGGGAAGCACCGTGAAGCCTTCCACGCCCACGTCCAGTACGTCCTGCTTGGCGCGGACGACGCCCTCCAGGACCGGGTCGACGGCCTCCAGGTGACTGGGGTTGGCCACCAGCGAGGTGTGGATCGAGTAGCCGTCGGCGGCGACGAAGTCGCCCTCGGCGCCCAGGTGGTACTTCACGTCGCCGGATCCGTGCATGCTGCGCGGATCCAGGTTCCCCTCGAACTCCTGGAAGATCTGCGCGTACGACTTGCCGACGATGTTGGCCAGCACGTTCAGCCGGCCCCGGTGGGCCATGCCGACCACGGCCTCGTCCATCTGCTGCAGCGCCGCCTCGGTCAGCACGGCGTCGAGCAGCGGGATCAGCGACTCGGCGCCTTCGAGCGAGAACCTGCGCTGGCCGACGAACTTGGTCTGCAGGAACATCTCGAACGCCTCGGCCACGTTGAGCCTGCTGAGCACGCGGATCTGGTCGTCGTGCTCCGGCGGGTTGTGCGGCCGCTCGATGCGCGCCTGGATCCAGGCGCGCTCGTCGGGCTCCTGGATGTGCATGTACTCGATGCCGACCGTGCGGCAGTACGAGTCGCGCAGCACGCCGAGGATCTCGCGCAGCTTCATCAGCGGCTTGCCGCCGAATCCGCCGGTCGCGAACTCGCGGTCCAGGTCCCAGAGGGTCAGGCCGTGCTGGTTGATGTCGAGGTCGGGATGCTTGCGCTGCTTGTACTCCAGCGGATCGGTGTCGGCCATCAGGTGCCCCCGCACCCGGTAGGCGTGGATCAGCTCGTGCACCCGCGCGGGCTTGGTGATGTCATCCTCGTGGCCGGCCGGCAGGTCCCGCACCCAGCGGACCGGCTCGTACGGGATGCGCAGCGACTTGAAGATCTCGTCGTAGAAGTCGCCGCCGCCGAGCAGCAGCTCGTTGATCAGGCGCAGGAAATCTCCCGACTGCGCGCCCTGGATGATCCGGTGGTCGTAGGTCGAGGTGAGCGTGACCGACTTGCTGATCGCCAGCCTGGCCAGCGTCTCCTCGGAGGCGCCCTGGTACTCCGCCGGGTAATCCATCGCGCCGACGCCGATGATGCACCCCTGGCCGGGCATGAGCCTGGGCACCGAGTGGACGGTGCCGATCGTGCCCGGGTTGGTCAGGCTGATCGTCACTCCGGCGAAGTCGTCGACCTCGAGCCGGCCGGTCCTGGCCCGGCGGATCACGTCCTCGTACGCCGACCAGAACTGGCGGAAGTCCATCGTCTCGGCGGCCTTGATCGCCGGCACCAGGAGCTGGCGGGTCCCGTCGGCCTTGTGCACGTCGATGGCCAGGCCCAGGTTGACGTGAGCCGGCTTGACCAGCGTCGGCTTGCCGTCCACCTCGGCGAACGAGTCGTTCATCTCGGGCAGCGTGCCGAGCGCCTTGACCACCGCGAAGCCGATCAGGTGGGTGAACGAGATCTTGCCGCCGCGGCCGCGGCCCAGGTGATTGTTGATCACGATGCGGTTGTCGACCAGCAGCTTCGCCGGCACCGAGCGCACGCTGGTCGCCGTCGGCACGTCCAGGCTGGCCGCCATGTTGACGGCCGTCCGCGCGCCGACCCCGCGCAGCCGGACCAACTCGGCGCCGTCGGCGGGCGGCCGCGCTGCCGCACCCGCCGCGACGGTCCCGGCCGGCGCGTTCCCTGCGGCAACGGACGGCGCGCTCGTGACCTGCGGCGGGCCGTCCGCGCGGGTACCGCCGCCGCCCGGCCCGGCGGCATCGGCGGAGGAAGCGGAGGCGCCGGCGGCCGCGGGCTCAGCTGCCGCCGACGGATCCCGGCTTTCGGCGGTGGCGGCGGCGGTGGCCGGCAGGTCGGCGGAGGTGCTCGGCTGGTAGTCGGAGAAGAAATTCCACCACGCCCGGTCCACCGAGCCAGGATCGGCCAGGTACCGCTGGTACAGCTCTTCGACCAGCAGCTCGTTCGGGCCGAATTCCGCGACGCCCGCGGCCATCCGCGCCTGATCGCTGGCTGACGTGGAAGCAGTCGCGGACGCCCGCGGCGACTCAGAAGACACTGCGGACATCGCCCTCTTCCGCACTCGAATTACCGGTCTTGAACGCATCAAGGCTACCCGTCAGCGAGATCGCTGAGCGCGCCGTTTCGCCGGGATGAGAACAGCGGCCCGCCTGATGAGAACGACCGAATCCCGGAGGAGGATTCATCGCTGCGGTGCACCTTTGCTGCCCTTGGCGGCAAATGGCCCCTGTGTGCACGTCGCGCAGCGTGCTTACATGTGCGCACGGAGGTGGCGTAGGTGCGGGAGTTCGGCGATCTCGAGAGCGCGATCATGGACGTGATGTGGGCAGCGGAGCGGCCGTACGCCGTCCGCGAGGTGCGCGAGAGCATGCGTTATACCCGCCCGGTCGCCTATACGACGGTGATGACCGTGATGGACATCCTGCACCGCAAGGGCGTGCTGTGCCGCGACAAGCACGGCAGGGCCTGGCGCTACTGGCCGGTGGAGGCGCGGGAAGAGCATGACGCCAGGCTGATGGCCGAAGTGCTGCATTCGGGCGGCAACAAAGTGGTCACGATGCGGCGGTTTGTCGAGCGGGTCAGCGATGATGACGTGGAAAGCCTGCGCAGTGCTGTCGAGGATATGGCCGTCGAGGGTATGGCCGTTCGGGATGTGATTCACCGCCGGGTCGCCGCCTCATAGTGGCACGAGGCCACTCGCCGCGGTCCCTGGCCAGCTGCTGGCCGCGAGCCCCCTGGCCCGTGCGGGCGACCGGTACGATCGAGGGCTGCGGGGAATTCTCCCGTGTATTCGGGCACGGACTCTATCGCGTGGCTAAGGCAGCGTGGCTAAGGGCAATGGTGAACACGACAGGCAACTCCGAGGGCGGCGAGACACCTCCTCCTGCCCAGCCTGGCAGTGCTCAGCCCGGCAACGTTCAGCCTGGCAGCGTTCATCCCGGCAGCGCCCAGCCCGGCAACGAGGGCTATGAGTACACCGGCAGCTACGGGTACGGCCCCGGCTACGGCGACCCCGATGGCGGCGGTGGCTACGGTTACGCCTACGCACCCGGATACGGCGACGCGGGCGAGTACGCCGGCGCCGGGCAGGCGGCAGGCCCCGAGCCCGAGCCCGGCGGCCAGCACGGCCGCCAGCCCGGTGATCCGGCGGCCGTCTCCCACCGGCCGCTCCATCCGGTGGTCGGCGCTACCCCGGCGCTGAAGGGCTATCCGGGCGGACCCGGCCTGGATCTGCCGGAGAACGGCCTGGCCAGGCGTGATTCGCGTAACCTGCGCGCCCCGTCGGCCTGGCAGCTCGCCCAGCGCGCCTGGCTCGAGTCGGGGGTCGAGTGGCAGCGGCCCGCCGCGGGCGCCGAGCCGGCCGAAGCCGAATGGGACCGCCTGCGGTCCGCGCCGTCCAGCGGGCCGCAGGCGCCGCGCGGGCCCGGCGGCCAGGCCATCGGCCAGACGGTCACCTCCTCGCCCGGACGCGTCCCCGGCAAGGCCCTGCTGTCGGGGAAGTCGCGACCACTCGGCACGTCCCAGCTTCCCGGCAAGTCTCAGCCTTCAGGAAGGTCCGGGCGGCCCGGCCTGGCGTCGGGCGGCGCCCTGCACGTCCGCCGCGGCGTGTGGCAGGCCGCGCTGGCCGTCATCGTCGTCCTGGCGCTCGTGATCGCCGGCTTCCTGCTCTTCGGAGGCGGAAGCGGGGGCGGCGGCGGTAAGCCCGCGGGATCGGCGGTGGTGACGCAGTACCCGCCGGCCCGGCCGGCCGGCGCGGCGTTCAGCACCGATCCCGCCCAGCAGGGCCGCGGCATCTTCCAGTCGATCAGCGGCGTCGCCGCCTCGTCGGGAACGATCGTCGCGGCGGGCAGCGAGGCGGGGGAGTGGGTGCCCCGGGCTCAGTTCGTCGTGTCGGTCGACGGCGGGCACAGCTGGCGGCTGGCCCCGGTCCTGGCCGCCCGCGGGAAGGTGGCGTCGCCCGCCAACGTCCCGAAGCTGATCGCCGGCGGCCCGGCCCTGCCCGGCGGGCAGGGCGGCTGGCTGGCGCTCGGCTCCGGCGCCACCTGGACCAGCCGGGACGGTAAGACCTGGCTGCTGGCCGCGGGCACCGGAATCGGCCCGCTGCAGGCCGGCGACCGCGTGGTCGCGCTGGCCCGCACCGGAAGCGGTTTCATCGCCGCGGGCGAGAACGTGCCGCGAACCGGCAGCAGCAGCCCGGTGATCTGGACCTCGCCGAACGGGCTGAGCTGGCAGCGGCTGGCCGGCGGGAGCCTCAGCCTGGCCGCCCCCGGCGGCCACGTGCTCAGGCTCACCGCGCTGGCGGCGCACCTCAGCAACGTGATCATCCAGGGCGTGATCGCCACGGCGCCGCACGGCCGGGGCAAGAACCGGGTGCCCGGCCGGCTCACCGAGGGGGTCTGGCAGAGCAGCAACCAGGGCGCCAGCTGGGCACCGGCCAGCATCCCGGTCGGCACCGGTGCGGACCCCGCGATCGACGGCGTGGCCGCCACCGGCTCCGGGTTCGTCGTGATCAGGCCCGGCGGCTCGAAGAACACCGGCCCCGACGCGGTGGCCTACGCGAGTACCGACGGGACCTCCTGGAGCCGGGCCGGGACGATCACCGCTGCGAAGAAGGACAACCTGCGCGTCACCGCCGTCAGCGGCAGCGACCAGGGCGCGGTCGTCTCCGCCCTGACCAGCAACGGCACCAAGGTCGCCTACCTGAGCAGCGACGGCAGCTCATGGCAGAGCGTCGCCAGCCTGGGCGGCGCCGGGCAGACGCTGGCCGGCCTCACCGTGACCACCGGCGGCACCGTCGTCGCGGCCGGTGCGAGCCTCAGCGGCCCCGAAGGCCAGCAGCCCTACCTCGTGACGGCCGGGGCGGCCGGCACCCAAGCCAGTGTGGTCAGCTTCGCCGGCATCAAGGGCGCGACCGGACCGGCCCTGGCCGTCAACGGGATCGCGGCGGCCGGCCGCCAGCAGGTCGCCGTCGGCAGCGCCAACGGATTTCCCGCCGCCTGGTCGTCCGCACGGGCCGGCCACTGGAGCCGGGCGAGCTCGGCCGCCCTGGGCCGCTCCGGCCTCAGCGCGCTGACCGATGTCATCCACGGCCCGGCCGGCTGGCTCGCGGTCGGCGGGGTCATCGCCGCGGCCCCCGCGCACCCGATCGTGGTGACCTCGCCGGACGGCACCAGCTGGCAGGCCGCGGACGGGCAGAGCGCGTTCGGCGGCCCCGGGATCAGCGTCTACCAGGCCGCGGCCGGGCGCGCCGGCTACGTGGTGGTCGGCACCCAGGTCACCCCGGCGCACACGGTCAGGCAGACGACCTTCGTGCACCGGCACAAGAAGGTGACCAGCCATTTCTTCGCCGCGCGGACCGTCGCCGCGGCCTGGTGGTCCACCGGCCTGGCCAGCTGGAGCCGGGCGGGCGACGCCGGCGCCGGTGACCTGGACGGCCCCGGCGTGCGGCAGATGTTCGGGGTCACCGCGGGGGGCGGCGGCTTTGTCGGGGTCGGAACGGAGAACGACGCCCCGGCCGTCTGGACCTCCCCCGACGGCAAGCAGTGGCAGCTGACCGGCCTGCGGGCGCCCAACGGGGCCAGCAGTGCCGTGCTGACCAGGGTCGCCGCCATCGGCAACGCGATCGTGGCCACCGGGACGCAGACCACGCCCGGCGGGTCGCTGCCGTTCGCCGAGTACTCCTCGGACGGCGGGACGGTGTGGCAGCAGGCGACGCTGAGCGCGCCCGGCGGTACCGCCAGCGTGACCGGACTGACCGCGGCCGGCCGCGGGTTCACCGCGGTCGGCACGGTCGGCCCGCAGGGCGACCAGCGCGTCGTGGTGTGGTCATCGCGGGACGGCGCCACCTGGCTCGCCCACGAGCCGCCCGGCGCCGGCCTCAGCGGCCCGGGCACGCAGGCCATCACGGCCCTGACCGCATGGAAGTCCGCCCTGATCGGTGCGGGGTTCACCGCCACCGCCGCGGGCGAGGAACCGACGCTGTGGAAGGCCGCCGCGGGCTCGGGCTAAGCCCGCAGCCTCAGCCGAAGACGTCCCGCCGCCGGTTGTCCAGGCACGGCAGCTCGGCCCTGACCCTGGCGGTCAGCGCGGTGTCCACGTCGCCCACGGCTATCAGCGGATGCGGCCCGAGATCCAGCCTGGTCACGCCCATCGGATCGACCAGCAGGCTGCGGCCGATGCCGGTCGGCGCCCGGGTGGGCGGCTCGTCCGGGTCGGGCACCTGCCCCGCCGCCGCCACCCACACGGTGTTCTCGATGGCGCGCGCACGGACCAGGGTGACCCAGTGCTCCTCCTTGAACAGCCCGGCCGCCCAGGCGGCCGGGATCACGAGCAGCTCGGCGCCGCGATCCACCAGCGTACGAGCCAGCTCGGGAAATCGCACGTCATAGCAGGTCAGGATGCCTACTCGTAGCCCAGCGAGGTCCACCACGACCGGCTCGCTGCCCGGCGCGACCAGATCGGACTCGCGCTGCCCGAACGCGTCGAACACGTGGATCTTGCGGTACGCCGCGACGCGCTGCCCGGCCGCGTCGATGGCGACCGCAGTGTTGTGCACGCGGCCGTCAGGCGCGGGCTCGAACGTGCCCACGACCGCCGCGATCCCGACCTGGCCGGCCGTCTCCGCGATTTCTTTTCCGAACGCGCCTTCCGGCGGCTCCGCGATCGACCGCAAGTCGCTGCCGAATCTGGCCTGGGTCCCCTCCGGGAACACGGCAAGATCGGCCCGCTGGCCCGCCGCCTCGAAAAGCGCGGCCCGTACCCGCTCCAGATTGACGGCGGGATCGGTGCTGACCGGGATCTGGCAGAGCGCGACACGCATGCCGAAAGCGTAGCCCGCCGGCTGAGGCGAGGTCCTGCCGGCTGAGGCGAGGTTCCGGCCGGCCGGGGCGCGGCTCCCGGCGGCGGCATGATCTTATGGCACCGTGAACCGACCGTTGCTGAACCGCAGGCTCGCCGGGATGGGCACCACGATCTTCGCCGAGATGTCGGCCCTCGCCGTCGAGACCGGCGCGGTCAACCTCGGCCAGGGCTTCCCCGACACCGACGGGCCGCGCGAGATCGCCCAGGCCGCCGCCGACGCCGTGCTGGCCGGCCGGGGCAACCAGTACCCGCCAGGCCCCGGCGTGCCCGAGCTGCGGCAGGCGATCTGCTGGCACCAGGCGCACTGGTACGGGCTCGACTACGATCCCGGCACCGAGGTGCTGGTGACCGCGGGCGCGACCGAGGCGGTCGCCGCGACGCTGCTCGCCCTGGTCGAGCCCGGCGACGAGGTGATCGCCCTGGAGCCGTACTACGACTCGTACGCGGCCTGCATCGCGATGGCCGGCGGCGAGCGGGTCCCGGTCACGCTGCGGGCGCCCGACTTCCGGCCCGACCTGGACGCGCTGCGCGCCGCCGTGACGCCGCGCACCAGGCTCATCCTGCTGAACACGCCGCACAACCCCACCGGGTGCGTGCTCACGCCCGCCGAGCTGGCCGCGGTCGCCGAGATCGCCCGCGCGCACGACCTGCTCGTGGTGACCGACGAGGTGTACGAGCACCTGGTGTTCGAGGGCGAGCACGTGCCGATCGCCTCCCTGCCGGGCATGCGCGAGCGCACCGTGACGATCAGCTCGGCCGGCAAGACGTTCTCGTTCACCGGCTGGAAGGTCGGCTGGGTGACGGCCACGCCCGAGCTCGTCACGGCGGTCCGTACCGCCAAGCAGTTCCTCACGTTCGTGGCCAGCGGCCCGTTCCAGTACGCGGTGGCCGGCGCGCTGCGGCTGCCCGACGCCTACTTCACCGCCCTGCGCGACGACCTGCGCCGCAAGCGCGACCTGCTCTGCGCCGGGCTGGCCGACGCGGGCTTCGAGGTGTACCGGCCGGCCGGCACCTACTTCGTCACCACCGACATCCGCCCGTTCGGCGAGCATGACGGGGTGAAGTTCTGCCGCGAGCTGCCGCACCGCGCCGGGGTGGTCGCCGTGCCGAGCGGGGTCTTCTACGACGACAAGGACGCGGGCGGCAGCCAGGTCCGGTTCGCGTTCTGCAAGCGCACCGAGGTGCTGACCGAAGCGCTCGCCCGGCTGGCCCGGCTGCGGTAACCAGGCTCTGGGCTAGGCCTCGATCGGCTGGCCGGCCTCGTCCTCGAGGCTCAGCGCGGTCTTGGGGCACGACATGACTGCGTGCCGCACCTGATCGGCCAGCGCGGCGGGCACCCCGTCGGTCAGGATGAACAGGTTGTCGTCGTCATCGACCTCGAATACTTCCGGGACCAGGCCGGCGCACACGGCGTTCCCCTCGCACAGGTCATAGTCGACGCGTACCCTCATCGTCTGGCTCCGATCATCGGTGGAGTAGAACACGTTACGCGAGACCCAGCCCGTGCTGCTTGGCAGACTGTGGTGCTGGGCAGACTGTGCTGGCGGGAGGGGGCACCGATCGGATGGACGCCGAATTCATCAAGGCCGCCGAGGCGGCCACCGGGTTCATGCCCGCCGCCGAGGGGCTCGCGCTGCACGAGACGGCGGCCGCCTACGGCCGGGTCGGGCCGGTCATGGAGATCGGCACCTACTGCGGCAAGTCCACCATCTACCTGGCCGCGGCGGCCAGGACCGCCGGGCAGTTCGTGATCACGGTGGATCACCACCACGGGTCGGAGGAGAACCAGCCGGGCTGGGAGTACCACGAGCCGTCGCTGGTGGACCCGCGCAGCGGGCGGCTGGACACGCTGCCGCAGTTCAGGGCCACGCTCGCCGCCTCCGGCCTGGAGGATCAGGTGATCGCGATCGTCGGCCGGTCGGCCGACGTGGCGCGGCTCTGGCGTACCGAGCTGGGCATGCTGTTCATCGACGGCGGGCACACCGACGCCGCCGCGGTCGCCGACTACGAGGGCTGGGTCCCGCACCTGGCCCGCGGCGGGGCGCTCGCCATCCACGACGTGTTCCCCGATCCCGCGGACGGCGGCCAGGCCCCCTATCGCATCTACCGGCGGGCGCTGGCGTCCGGCGCCTTCACCGAAGTCCGCGTCGAAGGCTCCCTCCGCGTCCTAGAGCGCACCGCCCCCGGTCTCGGCTAGGCGCTGAGCTAGGAGCCGCAGCCGCAGGCGGTGGGGTCCGGGGCGGACCGGGCGGCGGCCGGGTCGATGCCGACGTCGCGGAAGAGGGCGGCGCCGCCGGTCGCGCCGGACAGGGCGTCGGCGGCCAGGATCATCGCCGCCGCCGTCCAGCTGCTCCGCTCGGCCGGGAAGTGCGCCTGGTTGGCGAACTGCCAGCCGGTCCAGTAGGCGCCGTCGGCGTGCCGCAGGTGCTGGATGGCGGTGAACAGCTTGATCGCCCGGTCGCTGTCGCCGATGGCCTCGAGCGCGATCACCAGCTCGCAGGTCTCCGCGCCGGTCGCCCACGGCTGGTCGCTGACGCAGCGCACGCCCACTGCGGGCTCGACGAACTCGTCCCAGCCGGCGGCCAGCCGCGCGTGCGCCGCGGCGCCCCTGACCGCCCCGCCGAGTATCGGGTAGTACCAGTCCATCGAGAACCGGCTCTTGTCGGTGAAGGCTTCGGGGTGGCAGGCGATCAC
>DASXME010000070.1:0-22713 GCA_036495825.1 Streptosporangiaceae bacterium | reverse complement strand
GGTGCCGGGCAGCCACCCGGTCACCACCGGCATGGCGCGGGCACGGTCGTCGATCTCGATCTCGATCGTCGCGGTCGCGCCGGAGTCGGCGGCGGCGATCAGCCGGGCCAGCTGGGCCGCGGTGACGCTGAACGCGGCCAGCGGGCCGCCGGCCGGCAGCTCCAGCCTGCCCACCTGCCCGGGCCCGCGGCCGGGTCGTCCCGCCAGCGGGTCAGCCGCCACCACCACCGCGCCGGCCGCCGCGAGCGGCCCGGCGATCTCGGCCAGCGCGACCGGCTGATCGAGGACGACCAGCGCGCCACCGGGATCATCGCCGAGCCGTACGGCGGACCAGCGGACCAGCGGCAGCGACCGGCCGCCGGGGGGCGTCGGCGCCGAGTAGGCGGCCAGCGTGTAGGGCTGCTCGGGGTACCTGACCAGCGTGACGCCGTTCACCGCGAGCCTGGCGTTCACCGGTGTCCACGGCAGCGGGGCGCGGTAGGTCCACCACCGCTGGGCGCCGTCGGCGGGGAAGGACAGCACGGTCACGTCGGCCAGCCCGGCGGCCCGCGCCCGGTCGGCCACGTAATCGGCCGCCGCGGCGATCCCGGCCGAGGCCTGGTACCTGTCGTGCGCGCAGACGGCGGCGAGATCCGCCATCGCTTGGTCCGGGTCGAACGCGTCGAACACCGCGGCCACTAGCTCGGCGAGCCGCATCAGGGCGCACCCAGGTCAGTAGCGGCAGCCAACGCAGCAACGACGGCATCCAGGCGCTCCGCGGACAGCGGGACCGACATCCTGAGCAGCCCCGACCCGAAGCCACCGGACCCGGGATCCGTACCGGAGCGGGCCGGCCCAGCAGGCGACAGGCCAGATCCAGCCACCGCCGAGCCCGGTACACCGGAACCGGACGGGTCGGCGGGCGGCAGGCCAGAGCCGGGCACCGCCGAACCACGCACCCCAGGACCGGACGCGTCAGCGAGCGGCGGCCCAGAGCCGGGCGGGGCCACGTCCAGTACACCGGAGCAGAGTACGGGGACTTCTTTGACGGTTAGGGCGCAGCGGGCCAGGGCGGTTCTGGTGGCCTGGTCGGCGGGCAGGGCGATCCAGGGGACGTGCTCATCGGTGTCGACGACCGGGATGCCGGCCCGCCGCAGGGCCGCCTCGATCCTGGGTTTGACCGTTGCGATCCGGGATCGCAGCGGGGCGAGCGGATCGGGCTGGCTCAGGAGTTCAAGCGCTACATCGAGCGAAAGCGCCGCGCCGGCCAGCGGGGCGAGCACCGCCCTGACCTGGGCCGCCACGTCCGGCGAGGCCACGGCCAGCCCGATGCGCAGGCCGCCGCAGCAGTATCCCTTGGACACGCCGCGCAGCACGATCAGGCCGGGCACGGAGTCGGTCAGCGGGGCGGCGCTGTCGCCGGGCGGCAGGTAGCAGGCACAGGTCTCGTCGACCACGAGTATCCCGCCGGCCTGCGCCGTGCTCGCCGCCAGCTCGCTGATCATCGGCAGCGGCCAGTGGCGGCCGGTCATCGCCGGGCGGTCGATGACGGTGACCGCCGGCCTGACGTCGGCGACGGCGGCGGTCGCGGTCGCCGGGTCGGTCAGCGGCGCGACCGCTACTGCGATGCCGGCCGCGGCCGCCGCCTCCGCGAGCTGCGGATGGCCGTCCGGGGCGATGAGCACGGTACCGCCGTCGGCGAGCCGGGACAGCCCGTGCAGCAGGCCGGTGACGCCGGCCCCGACGCTGACCCGGTCCTGGCCGGGCGCGGAGCCCGCGGGCCAGCCGAGATGCGCGGCCAGCACCGGCGCCGCACGTGCGCCGCCGTACGGGTCGGCCAGGTCATACCGGCGGGCGAGGTCGGGCAGGGCGAGCGGGTCGGCCGTCAGCCGTGCCCACGCCGTCGCGACCGCCGGGCGGCTGAACTCCGCTTCGTCGGGTGCCCAGCGCAGGTCGATCGTCCCGGGCGGCGGCTGGCCGCGGTGACCGGCCAGCGCGGACTCCACGCCGCGGGCCGGGACGCCGAGAAACTGCACGTACCTGGTGCCGATCGTGACCGGGGCGCCGGCCCGGAAGTCGGCATCCACTCTGGCCACGTCGAAGCCGGCCCGGGCCAGCAGGGCGCCGACCTCGGCCGGCGTGTACAGCCGGACGTCGTCCGGCAGCACCGCCTGGCTGCCGTCGGCGCGCTGGACCAGGACGTGGCCGCCGCTGCGGCCGCTGACCGGGTCGTACTCGCGGGTGAACGTGAAGGTGGCGGCGCCGATCCGGGCCTGCGCCCGCGACTGGTACATCCGCGTGATCGCGAGGATGCTCGAATGGTCGAGCACCAGCAGCCCGCCCGGTGCCAGCAGCCGCCGGACGGTGCGCAGCAGCCGGAGCTGGTCGGCGTCCGAGCCCCAGCCGAAGGCCTGCACGCAGATCGCCGCGTCGGCGGGCGGGACGCCCCAGTCGGCCGGGCCGAGCAGGTCGGCACGCCGCAGCCGCAGCGGCACGCCGGCGTCGGCCGCGGCCTGCGCGGCCCGGCGCAGCGTGTCGGCCGACGCGTCCACGCCGGTGACGTCGAAGCCGAGGCGGGCCAGCGCGATCGCGTGCCGGCCGGTGCCGCAGCCGAGATCCAGCACCCGCCGGCCCGGCGCGTGCCGGTCCAGCACGCCGGCCAGGTAGTCCACCTCGGCGGCGGTCCGCTCCGGGGTGTACTCGGCGTCGGCGTAGGCCCAGTAGTCAGCGGTGAAGTAGTCGTCGTACCACGGCACGTGCGTCAGCTCACCGTGCTCAGCTCGCGCCGCGCGAAGAAGTCGCAGACATCGCACAGGTCGGGCGCGTTGGAGACGCCCTCTTGCAGCAGGTACAGGCCGCTGCAGCCGCGGCAGGTCGCCTCGAGCAGCGGGAACATGTACCGCTGCATGTTCCCGAACGCGGCGAACAGGTAGTAGTCGATGCCCGGCCACAGGTCGAAGAGGTGGTCGGTCATCGCGTACGACATGGACCGCTCGTCCGGCCCGGTGGTGAAGCGGCCGGGGGTGCCCTGCCGGTTGAGCTCCGGCGCGACCAGCTCCAGGTAGAGGGTCAGCTCTTTCTTCGTGATCCGGTACAGCGGGAACACGTAGCGCAGGTCGCCGATCTCCCTGACCGGGATGCCGCCCATCCTGAACCCGCTGGTGAACCAGGTCACCATGCTGGCGACTAGGTCGTCGGCGTTGAAGCCGAACGCGACCACGCCGGCGCCCTGCGCCTTGGCTTCCTCCTCGAGCATCCGGCGCAGCACCTGGTGCCCGATCACCATCGTCAGGTGATTGCCCTCCCCGGCGACGATCTCGTTCATCGCGTCCACGAACGGCCCGCGGAGCTTGAAGACGCGTTCGACGTCGGCCGACGTGACGATGACCTGCTGCAGGCCGAGGCGCTCGCCCGATTCCCTGGCGGCGGCGAACGTCGCGGGCTCTTCCCAGTCGGGCAGCCCGGTGATGGTGACCGCCGTCATGTCCAGGGCGGGCAGCCGGTCCCTGGTGCGCTCGAGCAAGGTCAGGTACGCGACGCTGTCCCGGCCGCCGGAAAGGCCGACGACGACCTTGTCGCCCGCGCGCATCACCCCGTGCGAGAGCACGCTCTGCACGAATGTTTCCTCGACGTACTTGACAAACCCCGCCGCATCGAGCTGCTCGGTCCTTCGCTCCAGCGAGCCCATCGTGTCGAACAGCACCGTCTTGGAATACACCGGGTCGGGCACGCCGTACACCTGCCGCTTTGGCTTGCGAAGCACGTCGAGGTCGTAATGGCGCACCTGGCGGACCTCGATCACGTCGCCGGCTTCGACCACGGTGGTGTCCTCGGCGACGATTGAGCCGTTACGCCAGGTCAGAACCGCGTTGACGGGGATGCCGTGCCGCAGCAGTACGTCGGTCAGCGGCTGGCCCGGCGCTGCCGTCAGTTCCTCGGTCGTGCCCAGCTTGGTGCGGAAGAATACTGAAGCCACGGTGATCCTTGCTAATCGTTGTTCGGGCGATAGCGGGAGTATTATTCAAAACTTCCTTAAATGACCTCGCTCTCGGCTTATGACCTGCGGAGACTTAAGTTGATCTTCGAGTTTTGAATAACATCCCGGGTACCGGGTTTGGGCGGTCAGCTGTGCTTTACTCCGCGCGGCCAGAATCGTCGTGAGGTGGCTAGCACCAGGCTCTCCCATTCGTCGATGCCGGTACCGAGGGTCGCGAGCGCGAGCTTGACGCGCTGCAGATCAGGGCCGGGTGACGCCGGCGTGAAGTCGGCCCGGAGCAGCCCGGCGATCGGATGGCCGTCCGGCAGCAGGCCGGCCAGCCGCTCGCCACTGCCGGGCGCGGTGAACTCGGCCGGGCCTGCGTCGAGCATTGCCCTGGCCGTCTTGCGCACCGGTCGCGGCAGGTCATCCCAGGCTCCGGCCAGCGACCTGGCCCGAAGCCCGGCGAGCACCGCACGGTAGCCGCGGTCCTCGCGCGGCGCGCTCAGCTGGAGCAGGGCCAGCTGGGTACGCAGCTCGCCCGGGTCGCTGCCGCCGGCCAGGCCGCCCGGGCCGGCGAAGACCGCGCTTTCGCGCGCCGAGTCGGCCGCGGAGTCCGCGCTGTGCATCAGCGAGAGCATGCCGTTGATCGAGCCGAGATCGCCCCGGATGGTGCCCGGGCCCGACCGGTCCGGATCGCTTGACCCCTTGGCGAGCAGCAGCCGCTGATGGCTGGCCTGCCCGGCGGCGGCGTGCTGGTCGGCTAGCAGCAGGACCACGGTCGGGCCGAAGCCGAACAGCTGGTCCACCAGCCGGTACTGGTACGCCTTCCAGACCCGGGTGATGTTGCGCTCGTGGAAGGAGTCGAGGTCGGCCGGGCGGTGCCAGAGCACCCGCCAGGCGGCCGGGGCGAACCCGGCGGTCTCGATCCGGTCCAGCACCTCGACGCCGAGATGCCGGGCCAGGGCGTCGGGACCGATCAGCGCGAAGACGGCCCGGTCCCGTTCGGCCTCGGCCACGCCTCTGCCCTCCCGATCCGCCGTCAGCCGTGCGCGGCCGGGGCACGATGCGATGCGTGAAGTCACCGCACCCCGGCCAGCAGGTCCAACCGATACGCCGCCGCGGCCTTGAGTTACTTCTTCTTCGTGACGGGGCGGCGCGTGCCCATCCGGTGACGGTTCATGATCCCTCCTTACGGCTTGGTCGCACTGCCCAGGCCAGCGGCGCAGCGCCGCTGGCCGGGCAGCTCGTGCCGAGGCTTACTTCTTGACCCGCTTGATCTGCGGCCTGCGTGCGGACCTGATTCCCCGCTTCATCCGGTACCTCCTCTCGTGGTGAGCGCTGGGGCAGAAAGCTCTTCGACCGCCGCCTCGGAGACCTCGTCGCCTATCGTCAGCAAGAAGCGGCCGACCGGGGTATCCGCCCAGGTCATCGGGCCGCGGCTGCACAGCACGGCGGCGCTGACATCGGGCTTCGGGCCGTCCAGCGGCAGTCCGTAGGCCAGCAGGCCGGCCCGGACCGCCGTGGTCACCGGCAGCCGCCGCTGCACCCCGGCCCAGGCGACGGACTCGGCCCGGCCGGTCTTGCCCATCAGCACGCGCCGCTGCAGGTGACGGCCGGTGCCGGCCACCGGCCGGGCGAAGAAGCTGGCGCCGCGGGCCAGGCGGCGCGCCCGCTCCCTGGCCCCCGGCCACCGGCCGCCGGGCAGCTCGGCCAGCGGGGCCAGGCCGGTGCCGGCGACCAGCCGGACCAGCTCGGAGTACTCCACGGTCAGGCCGAGCGCGACGATCGCGGCGTGCAGCGTGTCCGCCTCCGGGCCGCGCAGCGAGTCGTGCAGCAGCGACGCATCGACCAGGTCCCTGGCGCGGAATGGCTGCTCGTAGCGCTCGTGCAGCAGCATGAGCATGTTCTTGATCGCCGGAACGCGCCATTGTTCGGGAAGCCGCACGATCGGCGGGATGCCGCCCTGGTCACCGAGCGTGTAATAGGTGGCGATCTCGATGCCGTAAGGGAGCTCATAAAGATCGTCGGGCTGGCGCCTGAAGCTGACCACCACGTGCAGGTCACCGTCCAGGTGAGAGAACGTCGCGGTATCCAGATCCCACCCGTCCTGCATCAGCAGGCTCACGGCTCGCCACAGGTCGGATTGCGCCGGGGCAATAAAGTCAAGATCGTTCATGTACCTGACGAAGCCGTCCGGGTAAAGGGCGGCTACCTCAAGACCCTTGATCGTGCTCAGCCCGCTGCCCACCGCCGACATCAGGCGGCTGGCGACGGAGCGGTAGTACTCGACCCGCGCCGCGGTGGCCGCTACCTCATAGCGCAGCGCGGGGTTGAGCGGGGCGCCCTCCGCCTGCCAGGCGGAGAAGAGCGTGGCCGCGAAGGCCGGCTGGGTCTCGCGCACCAGCGCCGCGATCTCGGCGGGCCCGTCGGCCGGGCCGCCGGTGCACGCGGCCAGCGCTTCGACCAGGATTTCCGCGGTGAGATTCATCGCACCCCCTGGCGAATGCGGCGTGACATCAAAGCGACGCCGGGCGAGTCGGCTGCCGACCCCGCACGGCGTCGCTTCGCGGCCTAGTAGTTAGGTACGCAGTCCGTGCATGTCGTGCGGAACTTCATGACCTGAACAGCCTCGCGGCGGGCCAGCATCTTCTCGACCAGCACGGGGGTGAGCAGGACCGGCGCGACAGCGGTTTCAGTCCGAGTGATCGTTTCTTCCTGCATAGGCTGACCTTTCCCGAGGAAACGCAAGTTGCCGCCAGCGTAAGAAGAAGTTTGCTTACGGTCAATAGCTGCGCCTTTGGCCGTTTCTGTCCCCTTGGTACGGCCCGGCCGGGCCGCCGGAAAGGTACTGTCGTAATCCCCGCGACGCCGATCCCCGACGGCCGGCCGATCAGGCAAACGCGTCGGCGTCGGAGAGCACGATCTGGTCCCAGATGGGGCCGGCCTGGAACCAGCCGGCCAGCGGCGAGCCGATCTGGTCGCGCACCATCAGGGCGGTGTCGCGGTCGATGTGCCGCGGCGTGCCGGCCGCCATGGCCAGCAGTTGCGCCTGGCAGGAGCGTTCCATCGTGACGAACCACCAGATCGCCTCGCGCACCGACTGGCCGACGGTGATCAGGCCGTGGTTGGCCAGGATCGCGGCCTTGCAGGAGCCGATCGCGGTGGCGATGCGCTCGCCCTCTTCCTCGTCGGAGGCGACGCCGCCGTAATTGGTGTACAGCCCGTGGTCCTCGAAGAACGCGCAGGCGTCCTGGGTGATCGGGTCCAGCGGGACGTGCAGGGTGGCGAGCGACTTGCCGTAGATGGAGTGCGCGTGCGCCGCGGCGATCACGTCGGGGCGGGCCGCGTGCACCTTCGAGTGGATGCAGAACGCGGCCCTGTTCACCGGGCGGCTGCCCTCGACGACCGCGCCTTCGTCATCGACCCGGATGAGGTCACTGACCGTGATCTGGCTGAAGCTCATCCCGAACGGGTTCACCCAGAACGTGTCGGTGTGCTCGGGGTCGCGGGCGGTAATGTGCCCCGCGACTCCTTCGGAGAAGCCGAACCGGCCGAAGACCCGGCAGGCCGAGGCGAGTTCGCGCTTGCGGTACGCACGCTCTTCGGCGACGTTATCGAAGACGGGCGGCATGGGGATCGATGTGCCCGGCGCGAGGCCGCTGACGTTGGCCTGAACCTCGGGCGGAAGGGTCGATGTCACTTCAGGCGTCCTCTCGATGAACTCGGCTAGCCCTGGAACCGTTCGGAATCCAGGGTCTTTATCTTTCCTGGCGAAGGGACCGGCAGCTACCCCCGGTGCCGCGCGGGCGGCGCGTTCACCACGCACATGTCACCAAATATTTGCCTGGATGTCCCGGCGTCGCGGCCGTCGGGCCGGGTTGCGTCGGGAACTGTGTGAGCGTGCGAATCGCCTATGTCACCGAGTCCTTCGCGCCTGACATCAACGGTGTCGCGCACACTGCGGCCCGTGTCGCCGAGCACCTGGCCAACCGCGGCCATGATCCGCTCGTCATCGCGCCCGAGCCGGCCGGCGGGGCGGCCTGCCCGGATGACCGGCTCGGGTACCGGGTCGTGCGGGTGCGCTCGCTGCCGGTACCGATGTATCCGGGTTTCCGGGTCGGCCTTCCTGGACCTGGGGTGCGCGACGCGGTCGCCGCGCACCAGGCCGACCTCGTGCATCTCGCCGGACCCTTCGTGATGGGGGCCGCGGCCGGGCGGCTGCGGCGGCCGACGGTCGCGGTGTACGCCACCGACATGGCCGCGTACGCCCGCACGTACCACGCCGGCCGTATCGGCCAGGAGCTGTGCTGGCGGCACCTGCGGCGGATACACAACGCCGCCGACCGGACGCTGGCCCCGTCGAGCGCGGCCGCGGCCGACCTGGCCGAGCACGGCATCGAGCGGGTCTGGCTGTGGGGCCGCGGGGTGGACACCGACCGGTTCGACCCGGCCAAGCGCAGCGCGCGGCTGCGCCGCCAGCTGAGCCCGGGCGGCGAGGTGATCGCCGGATACGTCGGCCGGCTCGCCGCCGAGAAGCGGCTCGACCTGCTGGCCGGGGTGGCGGCGCTGCCCGGCGTCCGGCTGGTCATCGTCGGTGGCGGCCCGGCCGCGGCCGCGGCGCGGCGGGCCCTGCCGCAGGCGGTGTTCCTGGGGCCTCAGGACGGCGAGGATCTCGCCGTCAGCTACGCCAGCCTCGACGTGTTCGTGCACAGCGGGCCGCACGAGACGTTCGGCAACACCCTGCAGGAGGCCGCCGCGAGCGGGCTGCCGGTCGTGGCGCCCGCGGCCGGCGGCCCGCTCGACCTGGTCGTTGACGGGCACACCGGATTCCTGGTCGCGCCGGGGGACGCCGCCGCTCTGACCGAGGGGGTGTCCAGGCTGGCCGCCGACCCGGTGCTGCGCGCGGCGCAGGGACGGGCGGCCAGGCAGGTGATGCTCGGCCGCACCTGGACCGCCCGGTGCGACGAGCTGATCGGCCACTACCAGCAGGTGCTCCATTCGGTCGGCCCCGTCTCCGTCTCGGCCGGGTCGGCGTCATGACCAGGTTCGCCGCGCTCGGTGACTCCATCACGCTGGGGATCGGCGACCCGGTGCGCCCGGCGGCCCCCGGTGACCGGGCCTGGCGCGGCTGGGCGGCGCTGCTGGCGCAGAGCCTGCAGCAGCCGGAGCTGCACCTGCTGGCGGCCAACGGTGCCTGTGCCGCCGATGTCGCGGCTGACCAGCTGCCCCGGGCGCTGCAGGTGTGCCCCGACATCGCCAGCGTGGTCTTCGGGGTCAATGACACGCTGCGGGCCGGCTTCGACCCGGCCGCGATCGCGGCCAGCGCCGCGGATACGGTCGGCGCGCTGCGCGCGGCCGGCGCCGAGGTGCTCACCATGCGGCTGCCCGATCCCGGCTGGATGCTCGGCCTGCCCGGCCCGCTGGCCCGGCCGCTGGCCCGGCGGGCGCGCGCGATCAACCAGGCGATGGACGACGTCGCCGAGCGCTTCGGCACGCTGCACTTTGACGCCGCCAGCGACGCCGAGACCTATGACCGGCGGATGTGGGCCGCGGACCGGCTGCACCCGAGCGAGCGCGGCCACCGGCTCATCGCCAGGCGGTTCCACGCGCTGCTGGCGCAGGCCGGACACCCGGTCGGGCTAGCGCCCGATCCCGAGCCGGGGAACCCGCCGCCGACCCGGCTGGCCGAGCTGGCCTGGCTGGCGACCAAGGGAACGGCGTGGGTGCTGCGCCGGTCCACCGACCTGGTGCCCGGCCTGCTCGCGATGGCCGCCCGTGAGTGGTGGTCGGGCCCGGACGGGGCCGGGACGGACCTGCCGAATACTGTGCCTGAAATGGCCGATCCGTAGGCCACCGCGGCAGCCGCATACGTACCGAAAATACGCATCGGGAACAGCGGTTAAGCATTGCCTTCGCCTCCCGGACATGCCACGTTGATGCCAGGACGGCTGTCGGCACGGCGGCACTGCGGACGGATTGGCCTGAAATGCCTAACCTGCACCAGCAAATGCTTTCGGACATTATCACGCCGGACATCTTGCGCGCTGATGCATGCGCGCAGGGAAATGCTGTCGACCACCACCCTGGCCCGCAGGAATTCGACGGCGCGTCTTATCCCGGCTACCACTTCTCCAGGGCGCTGCGCATGCACAGGCTGTTCCGCCACGGCAGCAAACTGGTTGTCGTACCGCTCGACCATTCCGTGACCGATGGCCCGATCGTGCGCCGGGGCCGCAGCATCGACCAGCTCGTGCGAGATCTGGCCGCGAGCCAGGTGGACGCGATCGTGCTGCACAAAGGCAGCCTCCGGCATATCAGGCACACCCGCTTCGGCGCCATGTCGCTGATCATCCACCTGTCGGCCAGCTCGCATCATGCCCCGGATCCGGACGCCAAATGCCTCGTGACCAGCGTCGAAGAGGCGCTGGCCCTGGGCGCGGATGCGGTAAGCGTGCACATAAACCTTGGCTCGCCCGACGAACGCAGGCAGATCGCCGATCTCGGCGCGGTCGCCGGATCGTGCGATAAGTGGAATACGCCGCTGATCGCGATGGTGTATCCGCGAGGCCCGGAAATCGCCAACCCGCACGATCCCGAGCTCGTCGCCCACGCGGCCATCCTGGCCGCGGATCTGGGTGCGGACATCGTCAAGACGGTGTACCCGGGCTCGCGCGCCTGCATGGCCGAGGTGACCGCCGCCTGCCCCATCCCGGTAATCGTCGCAGGGGGATCGCGCATGGAGTCGGCCGAGCAGGTGCTCGACTTCGTGACCGATGCCCTGCTCGGCGGAGCGGCCGGAGTGGCGATCGGGCGCAACGTTTTCACGGCACCTAACCCGCGCGCCATGGCCGGGCGAGTGACACGCGCGGTGCGCCAGCTATCCGTCGCACCGCGAGGCCGGCTGGGGGACGGCGAAGCGGAGAAGACTACGGCAGAGAAGGCGCTAGATGAAACTGTGCTGGATTGACATCCGCGCGACAGGCGCCGGCGAACGGGAAATGATCGTCGAAGAGGCGATCCATCAGCGCATCGACGGGATCGTGGCCAGCGACCCCGCCGACCTGGCCGGCCTGCCGCCCACGATCACGAAGATCCTGATGCCCCGGGAGGGTACCGGGGATATCCGCCCGGACGCGGCCGATATCGTGATCTTGCCGTCCGGCCGCGGTGACGCGCGGCAGCTCGCCGAAGCCTGCCCGGGCACTCAGTTCGGCCGCTTCGTTGAGGTCATCGACGCGCCGACGCTAGAGGAGGCGTGCGCGGCGGCCAGGGAAGAGGCCTGGAGCGTGCTGCGGTTCCGGGATCCGACCAAGATCCCGTTGGAGATTGTCATCGCCGCTGCGGCCGGAGCTTCCGGGCACATCATGACGGTCGCGGCTGACCCGCAGGAAGCGACGGTCATCTTCGGAGTGCTCGAGCACGGCCCTGCGGGGGTGATGATGGCCCCGGAGCGGGTCGGGGATGCCACCGCGCTCAGGCAGGCCTCGGCCGACCAGGCCGGCCACGTTGAGCTGGCCGACCTCGAGGTCACCGCGGTCACCCATGCCGGCATGGGCGAGCGGGCCTGCGTCGACACCTGCTCTTACCTGCGCAAGGACGAAGGGATCCTGGCCGGCTCGCACTCCAAGGGCATGATCTTGTGCGTCAGCGAGACCCACCCGCTGCCCTACATGCCCACCCGGCCCTTCCGGGTCAACGCCGGCGCCATCCACTCCTACACTCTCGCCGGCCAGGGCCGCACTCGCTACCTCAGCGAGTTGCGGGCCGGCCGCAAGGTGCTGGCCGTCGACGTGACCGGAGCGGCCAGGGAGGTCATCGTCGGCCGGGTGAAGATCGAGTCCCGCCCGCTGATCTGCATCGAGGCGGTGGCCGCTAGCGGGCAGGACGTCAACCTGTTCCTGCAAGACGACTGGCACGTGCGGGTCTTCGCCGCCGACGGTGCCGTGCGGCACTGCACCGAGCTCAAGCCCGGCGACACTCTGCTCGGCCACTTGCCGGCCGCAAGCAGGCACGTGGGCTACCCGATCGATGAATTCTGCCTCGAGGTGTGAGACACGGTGCCCGAGGTCGCGATCGTCGGCGCCGGCATCGCAGGTCTCACCCTCGCCGCCGCCCTGGACCGGCAAGGCCTGCCCTGCACCGTCTTCGAGCAGGCTGCCGAGCCGGCCGGTACCGGTGCCGGGGTTCAGATCGCTCCCAACGCCTCCCGCCTGCTGCACCGCCTCGGCCTCGCCCGGAGGCTGCGGGAGGTCGCCGTACGGCCGGTAGCGACCGAATTCAGGCGCTGGTCCGACGGCCGGCTAATCGCGCGAACCACGCTCGGCGCGGAATGCGAGCGACTGTACGGCGCTCCGTACTACACGATCCACCGTGCTGACTTGCGGGACGCGCTGACGAGCCTGGTCGGTGATCCGGTGGTCTGCTTCGGTCAGCGCCTGACCGGCGCCAGGGACGCGTCCGATCATGTCGTTCTGGAGTTCACCGACGGGTCCAGCCATCAGGCCCGCATGGTGGTGGGGGCCGACGGCATCCGCTCCGTCGTCCGCGCGATGCTGATCGCTGACCAGCCGGTCTTCTCCGGACTCGGCGTGTACCGCGGGCTCGTGCCCGCGGCCGCGGTACCGGAACTCGCCGTCGAGCCGGCCGTCCGGCTGTGGCTAGGCCCAGGCCGGCACCTGGTCTGCTACCCGGTATCGGCAGGCCGCTCGATCAGCTTCGCCGCGACCGCACCGTGCCAGACACCCGGCCGCGAGTCGTGGGTCGCCGAGGGAGCCGCCGAGGATCTGGTCGGCGCGTTCACCGGCTGGAGCCAGACGGTACAGCGCCTGGTCGGCTGTGCCCAGTCGATCCGGCACTGGATGCTCTACGATCGCGATCCGCTTCGGCACCTGTCCATGTCCCGGATGGCCCTGATCGGCGACGCGGCGCATCCGATGCTCCCGTTCGGCGCCCAGGGCGCTAACCAGGCGATCGAAGACGCGATGGCGCTCGCCCGCTGCCTGACCCTGGGCCTAGCCCGGAGCCTGGGCCTGCGGGGTACGCGACTGACGGCCGAAGCGGTGCGCAGATACGAGACGGGCCGGGCGGCTCGCACCGCCCGCCTGCAACGGCAGGCGCGCTGGAACGTCCGGGGGATGCACCTGCCAGACGGCGCGGCGCAGCGCAGCAGGGACAAGGCGCTGAGCACGGGCACGGACCTGCGCCACCTGGGCTGGCTCTACGGATATGACGCGGAGGGAGAGTGCCTGCGTTGACCGTTCCCGAACCGATCGGCACCTGGCAAAACCACGATCATTACATATACAAGGTTCTGTCCGCACTGGTCAGGGAGCCGAGCCGGATGGTCATCAGGTCGGCCAGCCTGAGCCTGACCGGCGGAGCGTTCGCCAAATCGATACTCACCGCGGCGTCGCTGCTCCGGCAGAACGGGATCACCAACGGCAGCACCGTGGCGATTTTGACCAAGCCCAATCACCCCCACATGCTGACCATCCGGTACGCGGCGCATCTGGTGGGAGCCACGGCCGTCTTCATCCGCTCGAACAACCCGCGATCGGATGACGAGATGCTCCCGGCTGCGGATCAGGCGAACATGCTGTCTGAGGTGGACGCCAGGCTGCTCATCACCGACGCAGCCAACATCGCACGCGGGCGCGTCCTGTGCCGGAACCTTTCGTGCGACGCGGTAGCAGCGAACCTTGACCCCGCAGGAACCATCGAATCCGCTATCGAACTCGACCGGGCCACGCACGCCATATCCAGTCCGGGATACGGTCCGGGCGACCGCCTGGTCATCGTCTACACCAGCGGAAGCACCGGCCGGCCCAAGGGCGTATGCCACTCCTACCGCGCCTGGAACAACATGGCCGCTGGCTTCGAGGCCGTGGTACGCGGCACCTCCCCTCCGGTGTTCCTCGCCGTCACGCCGATCGCGCAGACGGTCGGCGTGATGCTCGACGGAGCGCTCGCCGCGGGCGGCTCCGTGGTCCTGCTCGAGCGCTTTAGCGTCGATGCGGTACGGCAGGCCTTCACCGAGCTGGGGGTCACGGACTGTTATCTCGCGGTGCCTCACCTGTACGCGCTGACCGATGACGCCTGGCTCGCCGACCACGACGTGAGCAGCCTCAGGAACGTCATCTACAGCGGCTCCCCGGCCGCACCGCACCGCATCGGCAGGGCCGCGCAGGTGTTCGGACGGGCGCTGCTGCAGTCGTACGGCTCGACCGAGGCCGGGCCGATCACCTACCTCGGGTCCTGGGAACACCTCGACGCCGACCTGCTGCAGACCGTGGGACGCCCCTACCCGGGCGTGCGGGTGCGGGTGTGCCAGCGCGACCCGGGAAGGGAGCTGGCCGCCGGCCGGGTCGGCGAGGTGTGGGTCAAGTCAGGCAATCTGATGGAGGGATACCTGAACGACCCGCCGCTGAACGCGAAAGTCCTGCGGAACGGCTGGCTGCGGACCGGTGACCTCGGGTTCCTGGACCACCGCGGCTACCTGAAGCTGGTCGGCCGGATCGGTGACGTCATCAAGCACGGCGGCCTCAAGATCTATCCGGCCACGATCGAGCGGGCCCTGATGATGCACCCCGACGTGAGCGACGCCGCGGTGATCGGCGTCCGGCACCGCAGCGACGTCGAGGAAGCCTACGCGGCCGTCACGCTCTGTCCCGGCGCGACCGCTACGCTGAGCGAGCTTCGCCGCCATCTGGGCGCTGAGCTGGCGCCGTCCCAGATCCCCGCCGTCATCGCGCACTGGGCCGTCCTCCCGGCCGACGACTCAGGGAAGACCGACCGGCGGCGCCTTCGGGCCGTCATCGAGCAAGGGGACGGTGCGCGCCATGGCCTTCTCGCCGAAGAGTAAGCGTCACCCGACGTGACCAGCGACGGCCAGCATCCTCCCTCGGGCGCCGACACCGACGTGCTGCTCGTCGGGTACGGCCCGGTCGGCCAGGTCCTGGCGCTGCTGCTCGCTCAGCGCGGCTGGCGGATCGTCGTGGCCGAGCAGTGGCCCCAGTCGTACCGAATGCCGCGGGCGGTCACCTTCGACGGGCACGCCGCGAGGATTCTCGCGGCCGCCGGGGCCGCCGAGGTGGTCTCGTCGGTCGGCGAGCCGTCGGCGGACTACGTCGTGCAGAACGGCGCCGGGCAGACGCTCATGCGTGTCAAGCTCAGCCAGCCAGGGCGGCACGGCTGGCCCGGCTCGACGTCGATGTACCAGCCGGGGCTTGAGGCTGCACTGGCCGAGCGCGGCGCCAGGCACCGGGGCCTGCGGGTGCTGCGCGGCCAGCGCGTGACGGGGCTCGCCGAACGCGACGGCCTGGCCGAGGTGGTGACCGCGGATGTGTCCACCGGCCGCGAACGCGTGTTCTTGGCGCGCTGGGTGGTGGGCTGCGACGGCGCCAACAGCTTCGTCCGGGCTCAGATCGGCAGCACGATCACCGACCTCGGGTTCGGCGTCGATTGGATGGCGTGTGACGTGACCCCCCTCCGGCCTTCGGACTTCCCGCCGTCCAACCTGCAGATCGCCGACCCGCAACGGCCCAGGGTGGCCGTCTCCGCGGGGCGCGACCATCGGCGCTGGGAGTTCATGCGCCTGCCCGGCGAGGCGGCTGAGGGATTCGGCAGCGTTGAAAGCGCCTGGCAGCGCCTGGCGGAGTTCGGCGTCACGCCGCGCAACGCCACGCTCGACCGGCACGCCGTCTACATGATCAGGGCACAGTACGCGGACACCTGGAGATCCGGGCGGATGATGATTGCCGGCGACGCGGCACACCAGATGCCGCCCTTCGCCGGCCAGGGGCTGTGCTCCGGCCTCAGGGACGCGGCGAACCTCGCGTGGAAGCTCGACCTGGTACTGCGCGGCCGCCAGGACGCGACGCTGCTCGACACGTACGAGCGGGAGCGGAAGGCGAACGCCGCCCAGGCCATCCGGTGGTCGCTCTGGCTGGGAAACCTCATCTGCACGACCGACCCCGCCGCCGCCGCCGAACGCGACGCCGGCCTGCTCCGCTTCGCCGACCGCGGCGCTCCCTCACCTGACCTGCCCGACAGTCTCACCGGCGGCCTGCTGCAGAGCGAGCCGGACGGCAGGCGGGCAGAATTCGCCGGGACGCTGCTGCCCCAGGCGCGGGTCAGCCACGGCGGGAGGACGGCCTGGTTCGACGAGATCGCCGGCTCCGGATTCGTCTTCCTGGCGCGGGAGGATCCGGCCGAGTTGGCCGGCCAGGATCTCCGCGCTTTCCTGTGCGGCCTCGGCACCCGGTTCATCCAGATATTTCCTTACGGTGCACGGCCCGCCGACCGCGGCGGCCGGGCATTCCTGGACGCCGAGCGTGTCTACCTGCCGTGGCTGGAGTCCATGCGGGCCCTCGGCGTCCTGGTCAGGCCGGACTTCTACGTGTACGGAATCGGGCGTGACCGCGCGGGAGTGCGGGCCATGGTGGCCGGCCTGCGCAGTCGCCTCGATCGCCAGGTGAGCCATGCGGAAAGGAGCCCGACGTGACGGAACCAGGGGACCCCAGTGCTGCCACGCTGCAACGCAGCGGAGTCGACAGGTTCGAGGCCTACTACGCAGGCCAGCCGGGCGCGGGCTGGGAGATCAACGGTCCGCAGCCCTTGTTCGCCGAACTGGCCCGCCGCGGCGAGATCCGGGGGCGGGTGCTCGACGCGGGTTGCGGCAGCGGTGAGAACGCCCTGATGACCGCCGCGCTCGGCCTGGACACGACGGGCGTCGACGCGGCCCCGACCGGGATCGCGATCGCTATCGGCAAGGCGCGCGAGCGCGGCATGACGGTCCGGTTCCTGGTTCACGACGTGCTTGACCTGTCCGCGCTGGGCGAGCAGTTCGATACGGTGCTCGACTGCGGGCTGTTTCACTGCTTCGCCGACGACGACCGTCCCGGGCTGGTGGCGAGCCTGAGCGCGGTGGTACCAGACGGCGGCCGGTTCTTCATGATGTGCTTCAGCGATCGCGAGCCTGGCCGGTGGGGGCCACGGCGGGTGACCCGGGCCGAGATCGAGGCCAGCTTTGCAGTGGGCTGGCGCATCGACCGGATGGAACGGGCGGCCATGGCCGTGGCCTTCGAGCCGGGCACGGCCGCGGCGTGGTTCGCCGCGATGACCAGGACCGCCGGCCGGCGCGGCCGGTGACCCCGCGCCCATCCGGCCTGCGCCGCGAGCCGGCTGGATAACGCTCTGGGCCGCTAGCCGCCTTCCTCCGCGTGACCGCCCTGGCCGGCGATCACTTCGCCCAGCCCGGCGCGGCCGCTGATACCGAGCTTGCGGTAGATCCGGCCGAGGTGGGTGTCGACGGTGCGCTTGCTGACGGTCAGCCGGACGGCGACGGCCTGGTTGCTCATCCCGGCGACCACCAGCTCGGCGACCCGGCGTTCGGCCGCGGTGAGCGCGGTCGCCGCGTGCTGTCCGCGCCTTCGGGTGCCGGTGCCGTGCATGACCTGGTGGGCGGTCGCGGCCAAGGTCGCGGCGCCGCACTCCATGGCCAGGTCAAGGCCGCGTTCCAGGACGTCCCTGGCGTCGTGGCTCGGCTCGGCCGCCTCGGCCGCCTCGGCCGCCTCGGCGTGCATGTCGGTGCCGAGCCGGATCAGGGCCTGCGCCAGGTGCAGCCGGCAGTCGCTGCCTTCGAGCACGGCGACGGCCTCGCTCAGCAGTTCCCGCCGCGGCGGGCCGTCGTGAGCGCCCGCGGCCGCCGCCAGGGCCCGGCCGAGCGGTCCTGGCGCCCCCCAGGACCGGGCCAGCGCCACCTCGGTGTCGGCGAGCGTCCTGGCCTCCCAGCCACGGCCCAGGCCGGCCAGGATCGTCACCGCCCGGCTGCGCCAGGCCGAGCAGGCCGGGTTCACCAGCCCGGCCGCCATCAGGTGCCGCCCCGACTCTAGGTACAGGCGCAGCGCGAGCGCCCGGTTGGCTTGCGCCGACGCGATCATGCCGCGCGCTTCCTGCTGCATGGCGAGTATGAACGGGTGCCCGGCAGCCCGCAGCGCCGGGCCGCTGGCCTGTGCCGGGACTGCACCGGGATCTCCGCGCAACAGCCGCACCCGGGTCAGGGCAGCCGCGGCGGCAGCCTGCAGGCTGATCGCCCCGACCGCCGTGAAGAGCTGGAAGGCCTGGTGCGCGTCGTTCAGCGCGGCGGTCAGGTTGCCGCGCTGGAAGGCGATCTCGGACCGGACGAACAGGGCCACCCCCTCCCCGGTCGGCGATGCCATCCGGTGCGCTGCCTCGACTGCGAGCGCGCAGGCATCCGAGGCCGTTTCGAGCTCACCGGCCCAGGCCAGCGCCAGGGCCGCACAGGCCGCGGTGGAAGGAACCGGGTCGGTGAACCTGACCGGGCCGGCCGCGGCCGCGCGCAGGGCGAGAATCTTGCTGCGGCCCCGGCTGCGGCCGCGTGCCGCCGCACCGAGCGCGAGGACCGCGAGAAGCTGCCGCGAGGCCATGTCAGCAGGCCCGCGGGCGAGCCCGCGCATGGCCTGGCTGATGGCGGCGGCGTGCTCGGGCACCGGCGCTGGCCCGCACAGCAGCGCCGACGCGGCCAGCCGCAGCAGGGCGCCGCGTTCGGTCAGGCTCCCGGCCGCCAGCGCGGCCGCCGCCCGGCCGGATGCCGCCGCGGCGTCACCGTCTTCCACGGCCAAGGCGGCGTCGGTGAAGACCGCCAGGGCGGCCGCGGACTCGGGGTCGTCGGCGGCGAGGTCGGCCGCGGCGGCGGCCCGGCGCAGGCAGGCCCCGACATCGTGGTGGAACTCCACCGCCCCGAGCTCGGCGGTGATGGCCAGCGTCTGCCCGGTCGGCCCGGGTTCGAGCAATGCCCGGCTGAGATAGCGCGCGCTGCGCTCCCAGTCCCCGGCGGCCGCCGACTGCCAGGCGGCCTGCCGCAGGAGCTGCCGGGTCCAGGGCTCGCCGATCGTGCCGGCCAGCATCGCGTGCTCGGCGGCTACGATGGCGGATTCACCGATCTGGGAGAACATCGTGGCCGCGTGAGCATGCATGGCGGCCCGGTCCTGCGGCGGCACCAGGCTGGCGATCACCTCGCCCATCGCGGGATGAGCGAGCCGGTCCGGCGTCCTGGCGTCGAGCAGCCCGATCCGGCGCAGCGTGACGCGGGCGGTCCTGGCGACGTCCTCACCCTGGCCGGCCAGCATGGCCGCGGTTTCCAGCGGGCCGCCGCAGACGGCAAACTGCTCGGCCACCCTGGCTTTCACCGGATCGTCCTGCCGCAGCCAGCGCAGCGCCGCGCCGGCCAGCACCTGGGCGGTGATCTCGAGCGCGGCGCCAGGCTCAGCGTCGGCCGCCCCGGCGAGCTGGGCCGCGACCATGCCGAGTATCTGCGGGTTGCCGCGGGTCAGGGCGTGACACTGGCAGGTGAAGGCCGGGTCGGCTGGCCGGCCGAGCCTGCGAGCGATCAGCGTGCCCGCGCAGTCCTCGCACAGCGGACCGGTGCACACCACCCGGCTGTAGGCCAGCGCGCCAAGATCAGCAAGCAGGTCAACGGCGGCCGGGGCTCCCCCGGCCGCCTGGAAGCCACCGGAGTTCACTGTGACCAGCACCCCGGCCGGCATGTCATCCAGCCGTCGCGCCAGGTAGGAACACCACCGGGCCGACAGCGGATCCGCCATGTGCACGTCGTCGATGGCCAGCACGACCGGGCCTTGCTCCGCGACCGCCCGGATCATCCGGTAGGACCTGTCGAACAGGTGACGTTCATCATCGCCCCGGCCGGCCGGCGGCGTCCCCCCCGGATCACCATCCGGCAGCCGGTCGAGCAGCTGGTCCACCACGCCGAAGCTGAACCCGCGCTCCGCGCCGTGGCACCTCGCGCGCAGCACCAGCCCGGCACCGCAGCCCGTCGCGACGGCCGCGAGCAGCGCCGACTTCCCCGAGCCGCGGTCACCGTCGATGATCGCCACCACCGGGCGGCCCGCGGTCAGCCGGCGTGCGCATTCCTCGAGCACCGCCAGCGCCCGGCCGCGATGCAGCAGATCGCCGAGCCTACGGCAGTCCGGCGGCAGGCCTGGATCAGCGGCACGCGCCTGGGCAGGTACCGAGGGCGCGCTTAACCTGCCGACGGGCGAGGCGGAGGAGTCCGCCAGGACCGAAGCTTGCTCGTGCTGCACCATTTTCTCGGCACCTCCTCAGTTGCGGGTTGATGAGGCGGCTGCTGGAAGCCGATTACTGACGGTCTGCTTCAGGGGCCAGACGCATGCGGGCCGGGTGATCATGATGGCTGGCTGACACCGCGTCCTGGATGACGTCGGCCGCCCCGGCCGCCCCCGGCGCGCGGTCGATTTCGGCCCGCATCCACGCCAGCCGGGAGCGGAAGCCGGTGTCGCGGGTGAGCGTGCTGACCGCCTGGCGCAGTCCTTCCGGCGTCAGCGTGCCGGCCTCGAGGCAGATGCCGAGGCCGAGGTCGGTCAGCCGGCCGGCGGTCAGCCGCTGCTCGGGAGTCTGAGGCACGGCGACGATCGGGACGCCGAAGCTCAGCGCCTCCATGACCGAGGTCATTCCGGCGTGGCCGACGAACACGTCCGCATGGCGCAACACCTCCGGCAACGGAACATGATCATACGCTTGAGCGTTCGGTGGCAACGGACCCAGGGTGCGGGTATCCATACCGCCCAGGGCGGCAACTACATGGCAACTCAGCTCAGCCAGCGCGTCAATACAGTGCCGGAAGAGTTCCGGCTGACGGTTGAACACGGTCCCCAGGCTGACCAGGATCACGGGCCGGTCTCCGGGGGGCTGCCAGGGCGCACCGCCGCCGGGACGGCCGGGCCGTGATGACAGGCACGGCCCGACAAAGTGGACGGCGGGCTCGAATTCTTCGCCCTGGGCCTCGAACGCCCGCGGGTGATGCGCGATGACCGGGATCTCCCGGTCCGCTCCGAGCAACTGGCCAGCGCTCAATCCAGTGCCGTAGCGAGCCAGCACGGCCGAAATCGAGGCGAGCACCCGCGGCAGGACCGGATCAGCTGGATCGAAGCCGACCCGGTACGAGCCGAACGCCGAGCGTGTCCTGCCGACCAGAGAGGTCACGCTGTTGATGACCGGTACCGCGTACCGGGCGGCCAGCGCCCGGCCGGTCCAGCTCATGGGGTCGCAGACCACCGCGTCCGGCGGCGCCGACGCGAACGCCGGGATCAGCACCGGCAGCGACGCCCTCAGCTCGACAAGCTGATAGCCCAGGCCCTGGGTGAAGTCCGGCCAGGGCGTCAGCGGCACCGGCCCGTCACGCCCTCTCGCCGGCGGGAGCCTGGCCGGGGCGGCCTCGCCGGCGTCGTCACCGGATCGAGGCGACCGTACCGGTCCCGAGAGCTGCGTCCCCGCGCCATGGTACACGACCGGGTGCGCCCCGGCGTCGCCGGCCGCGGCGGCGAACGTGCTGGTGGTCGCGTAGCTCACCCGGTGGCCGCGCCGGGCTAGCTGGGACACCAGGGCGAGTGACGGATTGACGTGCCCAGGGAACGGGGCGATACAGAAGGCGACGTGCATCGGCGGCGTTCCCGTCAGGTCGGCCGGGACGGCTGCGCCGCCCTGGACTCTGGCCCCGGCACCCGGATCAGACCGGAGCGCAGCGCCGCCTCGGCGATCCGGCCGTCCCCCCAGCCAGCTGGGTTGGCTTCGCCGGGGTTGGCGATGCGCCGCATGAATAGCATCCGGTTCGGACCGGCTTGCCCCGCATCGGGCTGTCGCTCGTGCCACTGGTGGATAAGCATCCGGCCCGTGGTGTCTTGGCCGTAGGTCAGTGATTTGCGGGCCCGCCACCAGAGCTCGGAGTCCTCGTGCCCCCAGCCGGTGAACGCCTCGTCGAAGCCGCGCTGGCCGGCCAGCCAGCCGCAGGGGAGGACCAGGAAGCCGCCGACGCCAAGCGTGGTCGTCCGCCCGCACTGGGCGAGTATCCGTTCGAACCCCGCGGCTTCGCCGGGGACCCAGTGCTCAAGCCCCGGGGGGGCCGGGCGTGATGCGCAGCAGAAGCACGAGACGTTCCGCAGCTCGGCCGCGGCGTGCCTCAGCAGGCGCGGGTGCAGGATCATGTCGGCGTCGAGCTGGATGACGTGACTGACCGCGGGCAGCGAGCACAGCGCCAGCCGGAATGCGGTGTTGAAGGCGAGGCTCTTGTTCCACGGCCCGTCGTGGTCGATGCGCAGGTATGACACCAGATAGCGCTCGGCGAGTGCCGTCAGCTCCGCCCGGTGCGGCTGCTGGCTGTCGAGATCGGAGAGCATGACCCAGGCCGGCTGGGTCTCCTGGACAGCCAGCGAGCCCAGGCACGCGTCAAGTACCTGTGACCTGTCCCGGTTGGCAATGATCACTCCGAAGCTCGGGCACGGCCCGGCCGCATGCCAGCCTTCCCGTTCCCGACCCGCAACCCTCTTACTTGCCATACTGGTAACACAATCCATCCAGGTCATTTGCTGCTACGGCCGATAATGGGCGCTATACATAGCCGTGTCAATGGCCTCGTTTCAGCACCGGGCACCGGGGCATCCGGCCGTATTGTAGGTATTGCGTACGAGCTGACCTGGAGCGGGTCAGCGGCGTCAGCACAATACGTACTGCCAGAACTTCCCCGAAGGCATGAATTCGGCACCGGCCTCGGGTACGTAGCGGGCTCGCGGCCAGTACGTAGCCGGTAACGTCAGTATTTACAGGCTATGGGCGCCATGCCACCATTTCCCTGAGCAGGGCGAATAACCGGATCTTGCTTGCTTATTTCAATCCTTCATGAGGATGCGGCCGTGGAACGACCC
>DASXME010000069.1:0-24166 GCA_036495825.1 Streptosporangiaceae bacterium | reverse complement strand
CGACGTCGGCAAGCGCGGCGGCCGGCTGTCGGCGGGCCAGCGGCAGCTGGTCTCGTTCGCCCGGGCTTTCCTGGCCGCGCCCGCCCTGCTCGTGCTGGACGAGGCGACATCGCTGCTCGACATTCCGTCCGAACGGCTCGTGCAGCGGGCTCTGCGCACGATGCTGGGCGGCCGCACGGCACTGATCATCGCGCACCGGCTCTCCACGGTGGAGATCGCCGACCGGGTGCTGGTGATGGACGGCGGGCAGGTGGTCCAGGACGGGCCGCCGAGCCTGCTGCTGGCCGCCGGGGACGGCCGGTACGCGCGGATGCACGAAAGCTGGCAGGCGAGCCTGGGCTGACCGGGCCCGAGCTGAGGCGAGCCTGGGCTGAAAGGCGCGCCCTCGTGCGCCGGACGCTGTGGCCGGCCTTTATCCTGCTTGATGGCGACGGGCAGGCTCGCGTTACTTTCGCTGGCTGACCGGCCGCCTGACTATTTGTGCCGCTTATTCCGGGCTCACCGGAAATCCGTCATGCCGGAGGATAAACATGGAATTTGGCGATCGCCACGTCAGCCAGGAAGCGGAAGCAGCGCTTGCCGCGGATGCCGCGCTGGCCCGCCAATTCACCGATCTGCTCCAGCAGGCGAGGCAGGCCGAGGGCGAATTGCGCCGGGCGCAGGCGGATGGCGCGCCGATCGCCGAGCTGCGGCGGCTCGGCAAGGCGCTGGACGCCGCGCTGACCGAGGTGATGCGGGCGGCGTACGCGGCCGAGCGGGTCGAGATCGGGGCCCGCGGCTACGACGACCGGATCTACCGGCGCAAGGCGAAGGCCAAGCCCGCGGTCAAGGCCTGGACCGCCGAGGCCGAGGCCCTGCTCACGCTGCGTGAGGCGCACCGGCTCGGCGGCATCGTCCGGCTGCCTCCGGCGCCCGCCGCGTAGCCCGCCCCGCCCCGCCGCGCGCGTCGTTGCCGCTAGCCCGTATGCGCGCGAGCATGCCTACGCCGGGTCACCCCGGATAGCCATATCGGTGACATGGAGTAGCTCTTTAATGTCACTCCGTGCACCTAGGGGAAACTACAAAAGATGAGTGGGGAAACAGTCACAACGTGCCATGCCGTGAAGCCGGCTTATCCGGCAGACTAGAATGTGACTAAGACCATACGAGGGAAATGACCAGGAGGCACGTCGATGTGCCCGCACACGCCTACTTGCCCGGACGCGGACGCGGCCGACCGTGAGGCGGCCAGAACGCTTATCAGCCACCCTGAGCAGGGCTGGAGCCTGCTCTGCAACGGCATCGTCATCTTCGATGACACCGGGGAACTGCTCCCCGGCGGGGACGCCATCGGGCCGCACCGGCCGACCGACATGCCGCTGCTGCCGCAGGGAGCCGCCCGGACCGGCGGTCTGGGCACGCACGACTCACCTGCGGCGTTACCGGACGCCGGCCTCGCCGGGCCGCGCTGACGGCTCGCCTGCTTCGGTACCTTGGTCACTTCTTCGTAATGTTTGTCCGTGTTTGACGCTGCTTTCTGGCGGCGGGGCGGGCGATGCCCAGCACTCCCGGTAGCCAGGCCGTCACCGCGTCGCCGACCGCGGCCGGGCGGCGCGACAGGGCGTGCGTCTCCCCCGGCAGCACCACGACCCGGCGGCCCGCCCCCCGCCCCGGCACGCCGAACGGGTCACGTTCCCCGTTCACCACCAGCACCTTCCGGCCGGCGACCCTGAGCTCGGCCGCGCGCGAGATCTCCGGGCGGCCCGGCGGGCGCAGCGGGAACGCCAGCGCGATCACGGCCGCCGCGCCGACCGCCTCGGCCGTGCGGCAGGCCACCCTGGCGCCGTTGCTGCGGCCGCCCTGTACCAGCGGCAGCTCCCGGGCCGGCCCGAAGGCCCGGCCGAGCGCGGCGATGATCTCCGCCCAGGCAGCGTCCTGCCGGCCGGCGTCACCGGGCGCCCTGGCCCCCCGCATCCGGTACGGCTGGGTGACCCTGGCCACCACCGCGCCGAGCAGCAGCCCGGCGTCGCGCACCGCGAGCAGGTCGGGAGCGTCCACGCCGCCGCCGGCGCCGTGGGTGAGCGCGAGCAGGAAGGCCGGCCCCGCGCCGGCGTCGATGTCCGCCCGGGCGGGCCCGTAGGCGGTCTCAATCTCCACCCGCTCAGTGAACACCATGATCGGAATCTTGCACGGACAGTGATCGATATGCCATCTTGCTTGGGGCGGTGCTGGCCTTGGCGCGGTGGGCGCCTGGCCTGGGGAGTGGTGGAATGGCCAGGGTGAATGACGCGGAATCGTTCGGAGGGCTGCTGCGCAGGGCCCGGCTGGCGGTCGGGCTGACCCAGGAGGCGCTGGCGGTCCGGTCGGGGCTCAGCGTGCGAGCCATCAGCGACCTGGAGCGTGAGCGGACTCGCCGGCCGTATGTCCGGTCAATGGAGCTGCTGGCTGATGCACTGGACGTACCGGAGTCGGTCCGGGCCGAGCTGCATGCCGCGGCGCGCCGGGCGCGCCTGTCCGACACAGGCGAATGGCCCGTCACTGCTGCGGCGCCGGTGCCGCGTCAGCTGCCGGGCGCGGTGCAGCAGTTCGCGGGCCGGGAGGCTGAACTAGAGCAGCTGACCGGCTTGCTAGGAGAAGCTTCCGGTGCCGGGGGGGCAGTGGTGATCTCGGCGATCGGCGGGACCGCGGGAGTGGGCAAGACCGCGCTGGACGTGCACTGGGCGCACCAGGTCGCTGAACGATTCCCGGACGGGCAGCTGTACGTGAACCTGCGCGGCTATGACCCGGGCCAGCCGATGCGGCCGACCGACGCGCTAGCCGGGTTCCTGCTTGCCCTGGGCGTTCCCGGCCAGGACATCCCGGCAGGCGAGCAGGAGCGCGCGGCCCGGTACCGGAGCCTGCTGGCCGGGCGGCGCATGCTGATCGTGCTGGACAACGTCGGTGAGGTGGACCAGGTCCGGCCGCTGCTGCCCGGCACCCAGGGCTGCGTCGCGGTGCTCACCAGCCGCGACTCGCTGGCTGGCCTGGTCGCCAGGGACGGCGCCCGGCGGCTCGACCTGGATCTGCTGCCCCCGGCAGATGCTGCCGCACTGCTGACGGTGCTGATCGGCGACCGCGCGGTGGCTGATCCCGCCGCGACACGGGCGCTAGTCGCGCAGTGCGCGCGGCTGCCGCTCGCGCTGCGGGTCGCCGCGGAACTCGCCGCCGCCCGGCCCGCCGCCTCCCTGGCCGACTTGACCGGGGAGCTGACCGACCAGCAGCGACGGCTCGATCTTCTCGACGCAGGCGGGGACCCGCGGACCGCGGTGCGCGCCGTCTTCTCCTGGTCCTTCCGGCACCTGGAACCGGACACCGCCCGCACCTTCTGGCTGCTGGGCTTGCACCCCGGTGACGACTTCGATCCCTACGCCGCAGCTGCGCTCGCTGGCTGCCCCGTCGACCAGGCCAGCCGCGCACTGGACCGGCTGGCCCGCGCCCACCTGGTTCAGCCCTCCGGACCCGGCCGGTACAGCATGCACGACCTGCTGCGCGGCTACGCCCGCGAGCTTGCCACCGCCCAGGACGGCCCGGACGGGCAGCGGGTCGCGCTGACCCGCCTGTTCGACCATTACCTGCATACCGCCGCCGCCGCAATGGGCACCCTCTACCCCGCCGAACATCCGTACCGGCCTCGCATCCCGGTACCGGGAACCCCTGAACCCGCGGTGAGCTATCCCGCCGAGGCCCGGGACTGGCTGGATGCCCAGCGGGCCAGCCTGATCGCCGTCGCCGCGTATGCCGCCGACCACGGCTGGCCTGGCCACACCACTCGCCTGGCCGACATCCTGTACCGGTATCTGCTGAACGGCGGGCACTACGCCGAGGCCATCGTCGTCCACACCCACGCCGGCCGTGCCGCCCGGCATACCGGCGACAAGGTCGCCGAGGCCGTCGCGCTGCATAGCCTCGGCACCGTGGATCTGCGGCAAGACCGCTACCAGCAGGCGACGAAGCTCCTCGAGCAGGCCCTCGCCCTGTCCCGTGAAGCCGGCGACCGGACGGTTGAAGCCCGCACGGTGCACAATCTGGGCCTTATCGACTTCGCGCAGGGCCGCTACGCTCGCGCTGCCGGCCATTACCAGCAGGGGCTGGACATGGCCCGGGAAGCCGGCCGGCGCAGCATTGAGGCCATCGCCCTGGGCAACCTCGGAACGGTCGACCTGCGGCAGGGCCGCTACACCGAGGCCATCGGCCACTTTCGGCAAGCCCTGGCCCTGTTCCAGGAGATCCGCGGCTTCAGCGGCGCCGGCGAGGCACTGGTCGGACTAGGCCTGGTCGACCTGCGGCAGGGCCGCTGCACCGAGGCCATCAGCCACTTTCGGCAAGCCCTGCCGTTGTTCCGCAAGACCGGCAACCGAGAAGGTGAAGCCGGCGCCCTGGCCGGCCTCGGCGACACTGACCTGCGGCAGGACCGCTACCAGCAGGCCATCGCCCATATCCAGCAGGCCCTGGTTCTCTACCGCGAGACGGGCAGCCAGGCCGGGGAAGCTCAAGCTCTCAACGGTCTCGGTGAGGTCCACCTCGCCACCGGCCAGCCCGATCAGGCCCGCAGCCAGCACACCGCCGCGCATGACCTGGCCAGCCAGATCGGTGAGAAGTACCAGCAGGCTCGTGCCCGCGATGGCCTCGGGCGGGTCTGCCATGCGGCCGGCGAGCACGCCCAGGCCCGTCGGCACTGGCAGGACGCACTCACCCTCTATGCCGAACTCGGCGCCCCCGAAGCCGATCAGGTGCGCGCGCAACTCGACCTGCCGCGCACAGTCGGAGGGGTCATAGCAAGCTGAGAAGAAACCAGCCTCCTTCTCACCCAGCGTCAGGCAGGGCGTACAGGCCAGACCCGACATAGGCGCCGTGGTTAGTGTTGATCACCTCAGCGTTCGACGCGACCGTCATGGCCCGGGCGTACATTCCGCCGTAACCGCTGGCCACCGTGAAGGGACCCCAGGTGACAATCCACGGGACAAGCTCCCCGTCGTCGCCGGGGAACAGCTCCGCTACCGGCCGGATCCGGCGCTGCAGCACGTACGGGCCATCCATAGCGGCGCGGACCTGCTCCTCCCACGCCCGAACGTTGGTGTTCTCGCTCCAGCCCAGGACAATGCCGATTCCACCGTGCATCGCGGTCGGCTTGAGTGCCAGGTCATCCTGGTGGTCGAGAGCATACTGGAGCAGGTCGACGCGGCGGCCGTCCTCCAAGGTCACCGGCCCGGGCCGGGCCATCCGGGTCCACGGCAACAGCCGATCCAAGCTGGCCAGCTCATTCGGGTCGAGCAGCGACCTGTTCTCCTCGTCCGACAGCATGGCCAGCGCGCCCTTGCTCGAATACAGGCCGGAATCCATCGGCGTGAAGATCTTGACCCAGCCCCGGGCCACGGCATCCAGGATCGGCTCCGCCAGCGCCGGTGCTTCCGGGGATTCCATCAGATCCTCGATCAGGAACACGCGGTTGATGACGTCGACCGGCCGGCCTTCCAGCCAGACCCGCTCGTCGTGAACCTCGAGCTGCCCGATGTGGCAGCAGTGCGCGTCATACCCCAGCTTTCGCAGCCGGGCCATGTGGAGCCGCATGAAAGGCTCGGTGCTCTTGTAACTGCTGGGCCATTCGACGGCCGCCATCATCGGCCGCGAGCCGGGCTCTAGCCCGCACTCTGCATTGATGGTGTTGGCCTGCTCGCGCAGCGTATCGACATAAGTTAGCCGGTGGGTCTCGGCGAATTCGGCCAGAACCGGATGCTCCAGCAGCGAGCTGATCATCTCGGCGTTGTCAATGCCGCCAAGAGCGCTGCCCATGTTGAGTTCCAGCAGCTTGAACCCCGTTTCATCGAGGTAGAGATCTGCCCGGGACATCTTGGTCACCGTGGTACTAGGGCAACGCATGATCGCCGACACCTGAATCTCGGTCATCCCCACCGCACGTGCGAATGCGGCTAGGTCCCCGCCGAAGAGCCGACCGGGCAGGCTGACCAGCGCAGAGCGCACATTATCCAGGTCCGAATACAGCCTGGTGACCTCCTCATGGCCGAGAAACAGCGGCCGGGACAGGTAGAGGCCGCTGTAGAAGGCGTGCAGCACATCCGAATCGGCCTGGGAGCCGATCAGGTCGCGAGCCGCGACACCCTGCCGCTTGACCTCGTCAAGGTACAGAGCGGTGAGATCTGCTCGATTCATCGGACACTCCCTCTTGTGGCAGGCTGCTCCACCTGGTGCTACTGATACACGAGAGGCCGGGCCGAGGTGAGTTTGATACAACTCCGTGACTGCTCCGCCACGCTGTGACATTCGTCACGCTGGACAGTCAGACGTTGAGCAGCTGCTTGAGGAACTGGCCGGTGTAGCTGTCGCCGGCCGCGGCCAGCTGTTCCGGGGTGCCGGTCGCGACGATGGCACCGCCGCCCGATCCGCCCTCAGGACCCAGGTCGATCACCCAGTCGGCCGTCTTGATGACGTCGAGGTTGTGCTCGATGACGATGACCGAGTTACCGCCGTCGACCAGCCGTCCGAGCACCCCGAGCAGCTTGCGGATGTCATCGAAGTGCAGCCCGGTCGTGGGCTCGTCCAGCACGTAGATGGTCCGGCCGGTCGAGCGGCGCTGCAGCTCGGAGGCGAGCTTGACCCGCTGTGCCTCGCCGCCGGACAGCGTCGGCGCGGGCTGGCCGAGCCGGACGTAGCCGAGGCCGACGTCGACCAGCGTCTTGAGGTGCCGGTGGATGGCGGGTACCGGCTCGAAGAACTCGGCGCCCTCCTCGATCGGCATGTTCAGCACCTCGGCGATGGTCTTGCCCTTGTAATGCACCTGCAGGGTGTCGGTGTTGTACCGGTCGCCGTGGCAGATCTCGCACGGCACGTAGACGTCGGGCAGGAACTGCATCTCGATCTTGATGGTGCCGTCGCCGGAGCAGGCCTCGCACCGGCCGCCCTTGACGTTGAAGGAGAAACGGCCCGGCTGGTAGCCGCGGATCTTCGCCTCGGTGGTCTGCGCGAACAGGCGCCTGATGTGATCGAAGACCCCGGTGTAGGTGGCCGGGTTGGACCGCGGCGTGCGGCCGATCGGGCCCTGATCGACATGCACCACCTTGTCCAGGTGCTGCATCCCGGTGACCTTGACGTGCTTGCCCGGCACCGTGCGCGCGCCGTGCAGTTCCTTCGCCAGTGCGTTGTACAGGATCTCGTTGACCAGGGTGGACTTGCCGGATCCCGACACGCCGGTCACCGCGACCAGCAGGCCGAGCGGGAACGTCACGTCAACGCCGCGCAGGTTGTGCTCGCTGGCCCCCTTGATCACGATCTCACGGGCCTTGACCCGCTTCCTGCGCGTCGCCGGCAGCGGGATGGACTCGCGGCCGGACAGGTACGCGCCGGTCACCGACTCCTCGCTGGCGAGCAGGTCGTCGACGCTCCCCGACACCACGATCTTGCCGCCGTGCTCGCCGGCCCTCGGGCCGATGTCCACCACCCAGTCGGCCGCGCGGATCGTGTCCTCGTCGTGCTCCACCACGATCAGCGTGTTGCCGAGATCGCGGAGCCTGATGAGCGTCTCGAGCAGCCGGTGGTTGTCCCGCTGGTGCAGCCCGATCTACGGCTCGTCGAGCACGTAAAGGACGCCGACCAGGCCGGACCCGATCTGGGTGGCCAGCCGGATCCGCTGCGCCTCTCCCCCGGCCAGCGTGGCCGAGGCCCGGTCCAGGGTCAGGTAGTCCAGGCCGACGTCGAGCAGGAACCCGAGCCTGGCGTTGACCTCCTTGAGCACCCGGGCGGCGATCTGCATGTCGCGCTGCGACAGCTCGATGCTGAGCAGCAGCTTGGCCAGCTCGCCGATGGGCAGCGCGCAGATCTCCGCGATCGAGCTGCCGTTGATCGTCACGGCGAGCGAGACCGGCTTGAGCCGGGCGCCGCCGCAGACCGGGCAGGGAACCTCGCGCATGTACCCGGCGAACTTCTCCCGGCTGGAATCGCTCTCCGCCTCGGCGTGCCGCCGCTGGATGTAGGTGATCGCTCCCTCGAACGAGGTGTAGTACGACCGCTGCCTGCCGTACCTGTTCTTGTACCGGACGTGCACCTGCTCGCCGTAACCGTGCAGCAGCGCGTTGCGCGCCGCGGCCGGCAGCCTCGACCATGGCGTGTCCATGCGGAACCCCATGGTGTCGCCGAGCGCCTCGATCAGCCGGTTGAAGTAGTCGCTGATGTGCCCGCCGCTCCACGGCGCGATGGCGCCGTCGGCCAGCGACCTGGACGGGTCGGGCACGACGAGCTCGGGGTCGACTTCCATCCTGGTGCCCAGGCCAGTGCAGTCCGGGCACGCGCCCCACGGCGAGTTGAACGAGAACGAGCGCGGCTCCAGCTCCTCGAACGACAGGTCGTCGTAGAGGCAGGCCAGGTGCTCGGAGTACATCCGCTCCCGGTGCGGGTCGTCCTCGGGCAGGTCCACGAAGTCGAGCACGACCACCCCGCCGGACAGCGTGAGCGCGGTCTCCACCGAGTCGGTGAGCCTGCGCCGCGCGTCGGCCTTGACGGCCAGCCGGTCGATCACGGCCTCGATGTCGTGCTTCTCGGACTTCTTCAGGGCCGGGAGCTGGCCGGCCGCCGCCTCCTCCAGGCGCACCACGACGCCGTCCACCCTGGCCCGGGAGAAGCCCTTGATCTGCAGCTCGCGCATCAGCTCGCCGTACTCGCCCTTGCGCCCCCTGACCACCGGCGCGAGCACCTGGAACCTGGTTCCCTCGGGCAGCTCGAGCACCCGGTCGACGATCTGCTGCGGGCTCTGCCGGGCTATCGGCCGGCCGCAGACCGGGCAGTGCGGCTTGCCGATCCTCGCGTACAGCAGCCGGAGGTAGTCGTAGACCTCGGTGATCGTCCCGACCGTCGAGCGCGGGTTGCGGCTGGCGGCCTTCTGGTCGATGGACACGGCCGGCGAGAGCCCGTCGATGAAGTCGACGTCCGGCTTGTCCATCTGGCCGAGGAACTGCCGTGCATAAGCCGATAGTGACTCTACGTAGCGGCGCTGGCCCTCGGCGAAGATGGTGTCGAAGGCCAGGCTGGACTTGCCCGACCCGGACAGCCCGGTGAAGACGATCAAGGCGTCCCGCGGCAGGTCCAGCGAGACGTCCTTGAGGTTGTGCTCGCGGGCACCGCGAACGACGAGTCGATCAGCCACGGAGCTCTCAGCTTTCGGCGGTTGAGGCGTTCTGTCCAGGGGATACGGCACGCGTCGTCATGGTAGACGGGGGGTCCGACAATCTCGGGGGTCCCCCGGGGGCATCCCTGGGTTAGCACTCCCGGGCCTGCGAACGCCCCCGCGCCTGGCCGCGTTCCCTACCCCTAATGTATGGCGATCCGAGCCGGCTCGCCCGCAGGTGAGACAAGAGCGGGCCGGGTTCTATTCCGCGTTCTATCCCGCGGGCCATCAGGGGATCCATCGTCGGCCGTCGCAAACGTGTGCGTATGCCGTATCAGGGAGCATCTCCGGGTTCCTCTATTGTCACAAGGAGGACGCGGGGGGACGCCGGGGGCTGGGGCGAGACAGCTGGTGATGCCCGTTGTGCGGCCGCGGTAGGTGCCTGGCTGGGGAGCCCGCAGGTGATGTATCTCTATGGATGGGAGATCCCGATCATGTCAGTTGACTCGCCGCAGGCGATGGAACGTATTCCAGCGAACTTCCTGGCCCACCCCTACGAGCTCTTCGAGAAGCTGCGGGCCGAGGGAGCCGCCTGCCGGGTCGTGATGCCGCATGGTGTCGCCGTCTGGATGGTGACCCGGTACGACGACGTCCGGATGCTGCTGAACGACTCGCGGATCAGCAAGGACGGGCGGCGGATGGACGAGATGTACGTCCGTCACTCCGGTCAGGAGGTCGGCGACGACGAGTCGGTGGAGACCGGCTTCGACGACAACCTGGCCATGCACATGCTCAACGCCGATCCGCCCCTGCACACCCGGCTGCGGGCGCAGGTGAGCAAGGCGTTCACCCTGTCGTCGATGAAGCGGCTGCGGCCCCGCATCGAGCAGGTGACCGACCAGTTGCTGGACGCGATGGACGGCCAGGACGTCGTGGACCTGGTCACCGCGTTCGCCGCCCCGCTGCCGCTGGTCCTGATCTGCGAGCTGTTCGGCATACCCGCCGAAGACCAGCACGACATCGAACGGTGGTCGACCCGGCTGATCGGCTCGGGCCACCCCGCGGACGAGGTCGCCAAGGCGGGCCTCAAGTTTAGCGAGTACGCCGAGAAGCTCATCGAGACCAGGCGCGCCCATCCGGGCGACGACCTGGTCAGCGAACTGGTGCAGATCACCGACGCCGAGGACGGCCGGCTGAGCCAGGACGAGCTGGTGGCCATGATCTTCGTGCTGGTGGCGGCGGGCCTGGATACTCCGATGCGCCAGCTCGGCCTGGCCGTGTACACCCTGCTGACCCACCCCGAGGAACTGGCCAAGCTGCGGGCCGACCTGTCCGTCATGCCCACGGCCGTGGATGAGCTGATGCGCTTCGACGGCACCGTCGCCACGGCGAGCTTCCGGTTCGCCGCGGCCGACATCACGCTGGGCGACGTGACGATCCCGGCCGGGGAGATGGTGCTGCTGTCGCTCGCCTCGGCCAACCGCGACAGCTCGCACTTCGAGGATCCGGGCCGGCTCGACGTGCACCGCCGCCTGCTGGGTAACCTGTCGCTCGGGCACGGCCCGCACTACTGCATCGGGGCGCACCTGGCCAAGCAGGAGATCGAGGTCGGCCTGTCCCGGCTGATCACCCGGTATCCGGATCTCAGGCTCGCGGTCGAGCCGGGGGAGCTGCGCTGGGAGAACGGCAACCTGCTGCGCTGCCTGATCGAGCTGCCCGTGCGAGTGTCCCCGCTGGACCAGCCCTGACCGTCACTGAGCTGTCGCTGACCGTCGCTGAGCAAAAGGTGGATCGCCGATGAGTGGTGCGGAGGCCGACAAGCGGGCGTCCGCCCAGGACGCGGCGCTCGGAGAAGCGGCCGGCGTCTGGGTTACGTTCCGGCAGACGCCGCGCGTGACCAAGGCGATCCTGGTCGGCGTGTTCGTCAACAGCCTCGCCGGATTCATCCAGATCTTCCTGGTGCTGTTCCTCACCAATCAGGGATTTTCCTCCGGCCAGGCGAGCTTCGCGCTGGGACTGTACGGCGCCGGAGCGGTGCTGGGTACCTTTGTCGGCGGCGCGCTGACGGACAGGATGACTGTGCGGATGGTCACCCTGATCAGCACGCTGGGCTCGGCGCTGCTGATGATCGCCATCCTCTACTTCAAGTCCTATCCCCTGGTCCTGCTGTCCGTGCTGCTGGTAAGCGCCGTCCGGCAGCTCTACCGGCCGGCCGCGCAGGCCATGATCGCCGAGCAGACCCCGCCCAGCCAGCTGGTGATGGTGATGGCCATGTACCGGCTATCGCTGAACCTGGGCACCTCGGCCGCGCCGGTCATCGGCGTCGCGCTGATATCGGTCTCCTACAGCCTGCTCTTCTGGGGCCAGGCGGTGGCGGCGGTGGTCTACGGCCTGATCGCGCTGCTGGCACTGCCAGGGAAGGCCACGCTGGCCGACCTGCGGCCGCAGGCGGTGCAGCAAACCCGCTCCGGTTACCGGCTCGTCCTGGCCGACCTGCGCTTCATGGCGTTCGTGGTCGCCATCTTCCTGCGCGGATCCGTATACGTCCAGTACACGACGGCGCTGCCGCTGGCCATCCACCGGGCCGACGTCAGCCTGTGGTGGTACAGCGCGGTCGTATCGATCAACGCGCTCATGGTGGTGACGTGCGAGGTCTTCCTGACCAAGTTCACGCAGAAATGGCCGCTGCGGATAACGGCGGTGACCGCCTTCGGCCTGCTGGCGGTCGGGTACGCCGTGTACGCGATCCAGATTGCGCCGGCCTTCCTCGTCATCGGCACGCTGATCTGGACCCTGTCGGAGATCGTCGGCGCGCCGACCGCGTTCGCGTACCCCAGCATGGTCGCCCCGCCGGGAATGCAGGGCCGGTATATCGGTGCCATGCAGAGCGCGCTCGGCCTCGGCATGACCATCGGCCCGATCGTCGGGGTCTGGCTGCTCAATAGCCAGGGCCGCTGGGTATGGATATGGATAGGCGGGGTGGCGCTGCTGTCCACCGTGGCCGCCCGGGCCGGCATGGTCGGTCCCGCCGCCCGGCCACCGCCGAGCCGCGAGCCCGCCGTGGATCCGCCCGAGCCCGCGACGAAACCCGCCCGCTAGCCGGGGCGGCTCACCTGCGTTGACTCGGTGGCCTTTGCAGGCTCGGCGGCCCCTGCGGGCTCTGCCGGCTCGACGTCGATGGCCGGGACGACCGGCACGGCGGGCCCGCCTGCGGTCGCGGCACGCAGCCTGCGGTTCGTGGTGAACGCCGAGGCCAGCGCCGCCACCACGTTCGCGCCGATGGCAAAGCCGAACGCCACGTTCAGCCCGTCGTGGAACGGGACCGACATGAGGTGCGGGAAGAAGCTGCGGCTGGTCAGGTAGCTGGCGTGCCCGGCCGGCAGGTGAGCGAGCACGTGCGGGCCGAGGATCTGCTTCATCGGGTTGTAGCCGAGGAAGGCGGAGAACAGCAGGGCGATCGGCGGCAGGTGCGAGACGTGCGCCGCGGCCGCGGCCGGCACCCCCTGCCCGGTTAGCCCGCTGTACATCACCGACGGCAGCGAATGCGCTAGGCCGGTGACGATCAGCGAGAAGAAGATGCCGATCGACAGCACGAACGCGCTGTTCATGAACGTCGCGGTCATGCCGCCGGCGACGCCGCGCTGGCTGGCGGGCACCGAGTTCATGATCTCGGCCCGGTTGGGCGAGGCGAACAGCCCGGATCCGAACCCGTTGATCACCAGCACGGCGGCGAACACCGGGTACCTGAAGTCCACCGGGGTGAAGATCAGGCAGATGAAGCTGCCGGCCGTCAGCAGCGCGCCGCCGATGGTGAACGCCCTGGCCCCGAACCGGTCGGAGATGACCCCGGACAGCGGCGCCGACACCAGGAAGCCGATGGTCAGCGGCACCATGTAGATGCCGGCCCACAGCGGGGTGACCGCGAAGTCGTAGCCGTGCAGCGGCAGCCAGATGCCCTGCAGCCAGATGATCAGGATGAACTGGATGCCGCCCCGGCCGAGCGCGACCAGCAGGCTGGCGAAGTTGCCCGCCGCGAACGCCCTGATCCGGAACAGTGACAGCCGGAACAGCGGCTCGGCGACCTTCACCTCGACGACCATGAAGATCGCGAGGACGACCGCGCCGCCGATCAGCAAGGTCAGCACCCAGGGGCCGGTCCAGCCCATCGTGTGCGTCTTGTACGGCTCGAGCCCGTAGGTGATGCCGACCAGGATCGAGATCAGGCCGGCCGCGAACAGCAGGTTCCCCCACCAGTCCATCCGGGCCGGCTGCCTGATCCCCTGGTCGCGCAGCATGAAGTACGCCCAGACGGTGCCGAAGATGCCGAACGGCACGGAGACCAGGAACACCAGGTGCCAGTTGTGCGGGGCGAGCACGCCGCCGAGCAGCAGGCCGAAGAACGAGCCCGCGATCGCGGCGATCGCGTTCATGCCCAGCGCCGTGCCGCGCTGGTTGGCCGGGAACGCGTCGGTCAGGATGGCCGTGGAGTTCGCGAACAGGAACGCGCCGCCGATCCCCTGCACGACCCGCCAGCCGATCAGCCACAGCGCGGCCGGCGCCCCGTGCATCCAGGACACCGCGAGCAGGATGGACGCGAACGTGAAGACGGCGAAGCCCAGGTTGTACATCCGGACCCGGCCGAACATGTCGCCCAGCCGCCCGAACGCCACCACCAGCACGGCGGACACCACCAGGAAGCCCATCAGCATCCACAGCAGGTAGCCGGTGTTGCCCGGGGCCAGCGGGTTCAGCTTGATCCCGCGGAAGATGTCGGGCAGCGCGATCAGCACGATCGACTGGTTGATCGTCGCCATCAGCACGCCGAGCGTGGTGTTCGACAGGGCGATCCACTTATAGTGCGGACCGTGTCCCCGGTCCCCGCGCCTGGCCGCTGCCTGATCACCTGCGGCGACGCCGCCGGCCTTTACCCGCATGAGCCCGTCCGCTCTCTGGCACCGGTAAGTTCATTTGCTTGCTTGATACCAACTAACTATACCCGCCCGGCATTCCCCGGCCAGGATGCGGCCATAGGATGACGCTGTGGATTACACAGGGAACGTGAGTGTGGGCGGGCCGCCCGACAGCCGGGAGCTGCCGGGGCTGACCGTGACCAAGCTGGCCGTCGGCCCGATGGACAACAATGCCTACCTGCTGCGCTGCACGAGCACCGGCCAGCAGGTGCTCGTGGACGCGGCTAACGACGCCGACGCGCTGCTGGACCTGGTCGGCGGCGAACTGGCCGCTGTGATCACCACGCACCAGCATGGTGATCACTGGCAGGCGCTGGAGGCAGTGGTCGGCGCCACCGGGGCCACCACGTACGCCGGCCGCTACGACGCCGAGGGCATCCCGGTGCCCACCGACGTGCTGGTGGACGACGGCGACACCATCAGGGTCGGCGACGTCGAGCTCACCGCCATCCACCTGGCCGGGCACACCCCCGGCTCGATCGCGCTGCTCTACCGCGACCCGGCGGGCTCGCCGCACCTGATCACCGGTGACTGCCTGTTCCCCGGCGGCGTCGGGAACACCCAGCAGGATCCCGGCCGGTTCGCCTCGCTGATCCACGACGTCAGCACCAAGCTGTTCGACCCGCTGCCGGACGAGACCTGGGTTTACCCGGGGCACGGCGGCGATACCACGATCGGCGCGGAGCGCCCGCACCTGGCCGAGTGGCGCGCACGCGGCTGGTAGCCGGCCGTTACCGGTCCCGGTCCTGGTCGTGCTCCCGGCCGGCCAGGGCCAGGAAGAAGTCCACCTGATCGTCCAGCGTGGACAGGTCACGGCCGGTGAGCTCCTCGATCCGCCGGATCCGGTAGCGCAGGGTGTTGACGTGCACGTGCAGGCGGGCCGCGCAGGCGTTCCAGGAGCCGGAGCAGGCCAGGAACTCGGCCAGCGTCGGCACCAGCTCGGCGTGCCGCCGCCGGTCGTAGCCGAGTAGCGGCCCGAGCAGCCGCTCGCGGAATGAGCGGAGCACGTCGCCGGGCACGCTGGCCAGCAGCATCGCGTGCGTGCCCAGCTCGTCGCCGGTGACCACGCAGACGCTGCCGGGCCTGAGCTCGGCTAGCCGCCGGGCACCGCGGGCCTCGCGCAGCGCCTCGGCCAGGCTGTCGGCCCCGCTGCACCGGCCGCTCATCCCGATGGTCAGCCGGCCGCCGCGCAGCCCGGCCCGCAGCGCGGGCTCGGCCTCGCGCACCCGGGCCAGCAGCGCGTCGCCGGCCGCGGCCGGGTCCTGGTCCGGCACCAAGGCCAGCGTCTCGGACCCGACCTCCGCGATGGCCGCCCGGCCCGCGTAAGGCAGTACCAGTTCCTCGACCAGGCCGGGACCGAGGCGGGCGTCGGACCCGGCGGTGCCCGCGACGGCGGCGAGGGCCAGGTAGCGGCCGTCCGGCGGCAGGTCTGCGGCGCGCAGCAGGGCGGTGATCTCGGCCGGGCTGGCGTCGCCGGCGGCCAGCCTGGCCACGATCTGCTCACCCAGCCTGCGCGCCCCGCGCAGCCCCGAGTCGAGCCTGGCCCGCTCCAGGGCCACGTCGGCGGCGAGCTCGGCGATGGACTCACCGGCCTCGTCCGGCCGGTCCGGGCCGGCGCCCGCGCAGGCGAGGAACCAGCCGGTCAGGCCGGCCGGCCCGGCCGCGGGCAGCAGCGAGTACGTCACTCCCCCGGCCTTCACCGCGCCCGGCCGCCCGCCCGCGGCCAGGTACTCAGCGGCGAGCCTGACCGCCGTGCGCTGGGGCAGCGGGTCACCGGTGCCGGCCAGCAGCCGGCCGGTCCCGGCGATCAGCCAGCAGCCGGGCCCGATGTCGTCGGCCACCATCCGGAACAGCGCCTCGATCCCGGCGCCTTCGGTCACCGCGGAGAGCAGCTTCCTGCGGCGGCCCAGCGCCCTGGTCATCGCGCCGGCCCGGTCGGCCGACAGCCTGCCGATGACCTCGTCGGTCACCGTGCCGAAGGAGGTCTCGGCCGGCACCGCGAACAGCGGCAGCCCCAGCCGGGCGCAGCAGCTGACCAGCTCCCCCGGTACCTCGCCGAGTGCCTCCCCGGCGGCCAGCGCCGCGGCCCCGGCCGCGGCGACCGCGGCGGCGAACCGCCCGGCGTCGCCCGGCTCGCGGCACCAGATCAGCCCGGTCAGCACCAGCTCGCCGCCGGACAGGTAGCGGCCAGGGTCGGGCAGGTCGGTGGTGTAGACCCGGCGGACCTCCTGGTCCAGACCCCGAGCGTCGGTCAGCAGCCGCAGCCGCAGCCCGGGCAGCGCGGCGAGGTCAGCGACCCGCACGGCGGCTCAGCTCCAGATCGCCCGGCATACCGGCAGCATAGCCGTCCGCATTTGGAGGAACATACAAACCCGAACGCGGACCGCGTCGGTCTTTCATGGGATCTGCGGCTAGCGCCGGCCGGCCGCCGCTGGTTGGCTGGACAGCATGGCTGGCAGCTCGCTCACGTCCGGCACGGCCGCGCTGGCGGCCTTCAACGCGGCCCCCGGCGATGTCGCCGCGGCCGACGTTGCCGCCTGCTGCGCGGCCCGCGCCTTCGTCCAGCAGATCGTGGCCGGCCGCCCCTACGCCGATCTCGGGGCGGTCAGCGCGGCGGTCAATACCGCGTTCGCCCGGCTGGACGACGACGGCCTGGCCGAGGCGGTGGCCGCGCACCCGCGAATCGGCGAGCCGGCCGCGTCCGGCTGGTCCCGGGACGAGCAGGCCGGGGCGATGGACGCGACCGATGACGTCAGCCGCGCGCTCGCCGAAGGCAACGCCGCCTACCAGCGCCGGTTCGGCCAGGTCTTCCTGATCTGTGCCAGCGGCCTGTCCGCGGACCAGCTGCTGGCCGCGCTGCGCGCCAGGCTAGATAACGACGCGGCGGCCGAGCGGCGCATCGCGGCCGAGGAGCTGCGGAAGATCACCCAGCTGCGGATCAGGAAGCTGCTGGGCGCATGACGCTGTCTACCCACGTGCTGGACGCGGCGCTCGGCCAGCCCGCGGCCGGCGTCCCGGTCCGGCTGGAGCGACACAAGCCACCGGAGCGGCCCGAGGCGGGCGGCAGCTGGGTCACCGTGGCGGCCGGGGTCACCGGCGCCGACGGCAGGCTAGCCGACTGGGACCCGACCGTCCGGCTCGCCGGCGGCCTGCACCGCCTCACGTTCGACACCGGCGCGTACTTCGGCGGCCGCGGCGTCACCGCGTTCTACCCGGAGGTCGTCGTCACCTTCCGCATCGACGACGCGGCCGGGCACTACCACCTGCCGCTGCTGCTCAGCCCGTTCGCCTACTCCACCTACCGAGGGAGCTAGGCCGTGGCCATCGTGCTCGGGCCCAACCGCTACGGCAAGGCCGAGATCCACCTGGTGCGGGTCGACCGCGGCGCCGGCCGCGACGAGATCAGGGATCTCACGGTCAGCGTCGAGCTGACCGGGGACATGGCCGAGGTGCACCTGACCGGCGACAACGCCGCCGTGCTGCCGACCGACACGCAGAAGAACACCGTGTTCGCGTTCGCGGCCGAGCACGGTGTCGGCGAGATCGAGTCGTTCGCGCTGAGGCTGGCCCGGCACTTCGTGGACTCGCAGCCGACCGTCGGCACGGCCCGGGTCAGCGTGGCGGAGCAGCCGTGGGACCGTACCGGCGACGGCGGCCACTCGTTCGCCCGCCGCGGCGGCGAGGCCAGCACCGCGACGGTCAGCTACGACGGCGCCGCGGCCTGGGCCGTCAGCGGGCTCAGCGGCCTGACCCTGCTCAACACGGCGGGCTCGGAGTTCCGCGGCTACATCAAGGACCGCTACACCACGCTGGCCGAGACCAGCGACCGGATCCTGGCCACCGACGTGAACGCCCGGTGGCGGCACGCGGCCGTGCCTGACGGCAGCGCGAGCTGGGCCGTCTCCCGCGAGCAGACGCGGCGGCTGCTGATCGAGACGTTCGCCGGGCACCGCAGCCGGTCGCTGCAGCAGACCCTCTACGCGATGGGCCGCCGGGTGCTGTCCGAACGGCCTGAGATCGCGGAGGTCAGGCTCTCGCTGCCGAACAAGCATCACTTCCCCGTCGACCTGGCGCCGTTCGGCCTGCCGAACCGCAACGAGGTGTTCTATGCGGCGGACCGGCCCTACGGCCTGATCGAGGGCACGGTCATCCGCGATGACGCGCCCCCGGCCGGCCTCGCCTGGTGAACCCATAGTGGACTTCCTCAGCCCGGCCACGCTCGGCGAAGCGCTCGCCGTCAAGGCGCAGTGCCCGTCCGCCGTGCCGATCGCCGGCGGCACCGACGTGATGGTGGAGATCAACTTCGACGTCCGGCGGCCGGACGCGCTGCTCGACCTGAACCGGATCGGCGAGCTGACCGAGATCGGCCGGGACGGCGACATCGTCCGCATCGGCGCCTGCGTGCCCTACGCCAGCATCATCGCCGGGCTCGGCGGCCTGCTGCCCGGCCTGGCCATGGCCTCGCGGACGATTGGCTCGCCGCAGATCCGCAACCGCGGCACGGTCGGCGGCAACCTGGGCGCGGCCTCGCCGGCCGGCGACACGCACCCGGTGCTGCTCGCCTGCGACGCGGTGATCGAGGCCGCGTCGGTGCGCGGCACCCGGCTGATTCCAGCGGCCGCCTTCTACACCGGGCCCAAGCGCAGCATGCTGGAGCCGGACGAGCTGATCACCGCGGTCCGGATCGCCCGCGCGGCCGGCCCCCAGCAGTTCGCCAAGGTCGGCACGCGGAACGCGATGGTGATCGCGGTCTGCTCGTTCGCCCTCGCGCTGTGGCCCGAAGGCCGGCCCGCGAGGCCCGGTAGCCCGGCCGGCGCCGGGAGCCCGGCCCGCCCCGCGAGCACCGTAGGCACGGGCATCGGCTCGGCCGGCCCGGTCCCGCTGGCCGCCGCCGCCGCGGAGGAATTCCTCGCCGCCGAGCTGGCCGGCAGCGGGCTGTGGGCGTCAGGCCGGCCGCTGCCCGCATCGGTGGCCGGCCGGTTCGGCGAGCTGGTGGCCGCCGCGGCGCAGCCGATCGACGACGTGCGAGGCACCGCGGACTACCGCCGGCACGCCCTGTCCGTGCTCGCCCGCCGCACCGCGGTCTGGGCCTGGGACTCCTACCGGAAGGAGGCCGCCTGATGCGGGTGATGCTGCGGGTCAACGGCCGGCCGGTCAGCGCCGACGACGTGTGGGAAGGCGAGAGCCTGTTGTTCATGCTCCGCGAGCGGCTCGGCCTGCCGGGCTCCAAGAACGCCTGCGAGCAGGGCGAATGCGGGTCCTGCACGGTCTATCTCGATGACCGCCCGGTATGCGCGTGCCTGGTCGCGGCCGGGCAGGCGGCCGGCCGCGACGTCGTGACGATCGAGGGCCTGGCCGCGCCGGAAGAGGACTCAGCAGGAGGTACCGGGGCAGGCGCGCTTGACCCGGTGCAGCAGGCGTTCATCGACGCGGGCGCCGTTCAGTGCGGCTTCTGCACCCCCGGCCTAATCGTGCAGGCGCACGACCTGCTGCGCGGCACCGTCGATGCCGGCCGCCCCGCCCCGGCCGACGCCGAAATCCGCGAGGCGCTGGCCGGCAACCTGTGCCGCTGCACCGGCTACGAGAAGATCCTGGACGCGGTCCGGCTGGCGGCGGCCCGCAAGACCGAGACACGAATGACGGAGGCACAGTCGTGAGTCCCGCATCGCTCATCATCGACGGCTGCGCGATCGCCGCGATGGACGGCACCGGTCCCGGCGACGCCGGCGCCGAGTACCGCACCGGGCACGTGATCGTGACGGACGGGCGGATCACGGCGGTCGGCCCGGGTCCTGCGCCAGCCGGGCCGACCGACGACGCCGTCCGGATCGACGGGGCGGGCTGCCTGGCCACGCCGGGGCTGGTCAACACGCATCATCACCTGTACCAGTGGCTGACCCAGGGCCGGGCCCAGCAGCAGGGCCTGTTCGGCTGGCTCACCGAGCTGTACCCGGTGTGGGCGCGGATCGACGGCGGCCAGGTGCAGGCCGCGGCGACCGCCGGGCTGGCCTGGCTGGCGCTGTCCGGCTGCAGCACCAGCACCGACCACCACTACGTGTTCCCGCGCCGCGACCGCGGCCCCGCCGCCGACTACCCCGACCCGCTCGACGCGGAGATCGCCGCGGCCGCCGTCGTCGGCCTGCGCTTCCACCCGTGCCGCGGCTCGATGGATCTGGGCGCCTCGGCCGGCGGCCTGCCCCCCGACGAGGTGGTGGAGGACACCGAGGCGGCGCTGGCCGCCACCGAGGCGGCGATCGCGGCGCATCACGACCCGTCGCCCGGCGCCATGCTGCGGATCGCGGTCGGCCCGTGCTCGCCGTTCACCGCGACCGCCGAGCTGATGCGCGAGTCTGCCGCGCTGGCCCGCCGGACCGGGACGAGGCTGCACACCCACCTGGCCGAGACCCGCGACGAGGAAGACTACTGCCGCGAGCAGACCGGCCTGTCCCCCGCCGAATACATCTCCGAACTCGGCTGGCTCGGCGACGACGTGTGGCTCGCGCACTGCGTGCACCTCAGCGAAGCCGCGATCGGCAGGCTGGCCGCCACCGGGACCGGCGTCGCGCACTGCCCCAGCTCCAACGGCAGGCTCGGCTCCGGCATCGCCCCGGTCCGCAGCCTGCTGCAGTCCGGCGTGAGCGTCGGTCTCGGCGTGGACGGCCCGGCCTCCAGCGAGGGCACCCGGCTGGCCGGAGAGATCCGCCAGGCGCTGCTGTCGGCCCGCAGCCGCGACGAGGACGGCGCCGCGGCGCTGACCGCGCGGCAGGCGCTCTGGCTGGCCACCAGGGGCGGGGCCAGGTGCCTGGGCCGCGACGACGAGATCGGCGCGCTGCGGCCGGGCGCGCTGGCCGACGTGGCGCTGTGGCGGCTGGACACGCTCGCCCACGACGCGATCGCGCACGGCCCCGGCGGCGACCCGGTAGCCGCGCTGGCGCTCGGGCCGCCCGCCTCGCTGGCGCTGTTGCTCGTCGGCGGGAAGCCGGTCGTCGCGAACGGCGAGCTGCGTACCGTCGACGTGACCGCCGCCGCCCGGGAGGTCCGCGACGCCCGCCGCCGGCTCTTCGCGGGCGGCCCGGCATGACCCGCCGGGGCGGCACGCTGACCGACGCGGGCTCGCGTGTCTCGCCGCCGGCGGGCGGCGTCGGGCGCAGCGCGGGCCGGCCGGACGCCAGGCAGAAGGTCACCGGCGAGTTCGCCTACTCCTCCGACCTGTGGCTGGACGGCATGGCCTGGGGCGCCACGCTGCGCAGCCCGCACCCGCGGGCGGTGATCGAGAGCCTGGACATCACCGAGGCGCTGCTGCTGCCCGGCTGTCACGCGGTGCTGACCCACGCCGACGTGCCCGGTCGCAAGACGTACGGGCTCGAGCACGCGGACCAGCCGGTGCTCGCCGCCGATCAGGTCCGCTACCAAGGCGAGCCGGTCGCGATCGTGGCGGCGGACCATCCGGAGACCGCGCGCCGCGCGGCCGCGAAGATCAACGTCAGGTACGCCGAGCTCGAGCCGGTCACCGACGCCCGCGCCGCGATCGACCCGGCGTCACCGCGCGTCCACGACACCGGCAACGTGCTGCGCCACGTCCGGATCCGCCGGGGCGATCCGGACGCGGCCGCGCCGGTGGTGATCCGCGGCGAATACCAGGTCGGCATGCAGGACCAGGCCTTCCTCGGCCCGGAGTCCGGCCTGGCCGTGCCCGCTGATGACGGCGGCGTGGACCTGTTCGTGGCCACCCAGTGGCTGCACGTGGACCGCGGCCAGGTCGCGGCGAGCCTGGCCTTGCCCGAGGACAAGGTGCGGATCACGCTGGCCGGGGTGGGCGGCGCGTTCGGCGCCCGCGAGGATCTGTCCATGCAGGTGCACGCCTGCCTGCTCGCGCTGCGCACCGGCCGGCCGGTCAAGGTGGTCTACTCGCGCGAGGAATCGTTCTTCGGCCACGTGCACCGGCACCCTGCGACCATGCGCTACGAGCACGGCGCGGACACCGACGGCAGGCTGATCTACGTGCGGGCCGACATCGTGCTCGACGGAGGAGCGTACGCGTCGAGCTCGACCGCGGTCGCCGCGAACGCCGCCACCCTGGGCATAGGACCTTACGAGGTTCCTAACGTTGACATGGACTGCCGTGCTTTGTACACGAACAATCCGCCCTGCGGGGCGATGCGAGGCTTCGGGGCGGTGCAGGCATGCTTCGGCTACGAGTCGCAGATGGACAAGCTGGCGGCCAGGCTCGGCCTCGATCCGGTGGAGCTGCGCATCCGCAACGCCATGCGCGATGGCAGCGTGCTGCCGACCGGCCAGGTGGTGGACTCCGCCGCGCCGGTCGCCGAGCTGCTGCGCCGGGTCTCGGCCCGTCCGCTGCCCTCCGGGCCGCCCGCGGACGGGGATGTTGACCTGCGGGCCATGCCCGGCGGCGTGTCCAACACCACGCACGGCGAGGGGGTGGTGCGCGGCGTCGGCTACGGCGTCGGGATCAAGAACGTCTGCTTCTCCGAGGGCTTCGACGACTACTCCACCGCCCGGGTGCGGCTGGCGCTGATCGGCGGCGAGCCAGTCGCCGAGGTGCACACCGCCGCGGCCGAGGTAGGCCAGGGCCTGGTCACCCTGCAGGAGCAGATCGCGCGCACCGAACTCGGCGTCGAAGCGGTGCACGTCGCCCCGGCCGACACGTCGGTCGGCAGCGGCGGCTCCACCTCTGCCTCCCGGCAGAGCTACATGACCGGCGGCGCGGTCAAGGCGGCCTGCGAGCAGGTCCGCGAGCGGCTGCTGGACCGCGCCAGGGCCCGGTTCCCCGCACACGGCGGCCTGACCCTGGCCGGCGGCAAGCTGCTGTCCGCCGACGGCGCCGTGCTGGCCGACCTGCTGGCCGGCCCGGACGGGCCGGCCGAGGCGACCGTGACCTGGCGCCACCGGCCGACCAGCCCGCTCGACCCGCAGACCGGCCAGGGCAACGCGCACGTGCAGTACGCCTTCGCCGCGCACCGGGCCGTGGTCGACGTGGACACCGAGCTGGGCCTGGTCAAGGTGGTCGAGCTAGCCTGCGCGCAGGACGTCGGCAAGGCGATGAACCCGCAGGCGGTCGAGGGCCAGATCCAGGGCGGCACCGCGCAGGGCCTCGGGCTGGCGCTGATGGAGGAGATCCAGGTGTCCGGCGGCAAGGTACGCAACCCGTCGTTCACCGACTACCTCATCCCCACCATCCTGGACATGCCGCCGATGCAACTCGACGTGCTCGAACTGGCCGACCCGCACGCCCCATACGGCCTGCGCGGCGTCGGCGAGCCGCCGACGATCTCATCCACCCCGGCCATAGTCGCGGCCATCCGCGCCGCCACCGGCCTCCCACTCCCCCGCATCCCCGTCCGCCCCGAGCACATAACCGGCACCTGACCGACCGCCACACCGCTATCTGCCGGAGGTGGCAGCAGGTAGCCGCGTCCGTTCGCTTGGTATTCGGCACCTGCGAGAAGGATGGGGGACTTGGGGACCAGGTCCAAGAGGTCGGTGACCGGGTACTGTCGCACAAGGGGAATCTGGTCCGGTTCTGTTGGCGAGTCAGGCCACAGCGCCCGTTACCAGTACGCGTTGAGGGTCGTAAAGCGTCGCCGTCAGGATGCGTAGTCGTACGGTCCGAGGAAGCGCTCGCCATTGTAATGAATCATGTGCGTAGGGTGGTCAGCGCACCAGACCTCGGATTCCCATGAGATCTTGTCGACATACTTTCTGAATTCGCTGCGATCAGGGAAACACGAAATGTAGACGAGTCCGGCGGTCGAACCAGAAAACAGTGATGCCAACTCACCGTGGCGCTTCGAGTCGACAGGACCGTGAGACGATGCTGCTTCAAGCAGAACCAGCCAGTTACGATCCGGCATGTAAACAACAAGGTCTGGCATCTTGCCGTGAGCGTCGACGATCACTCCCAGTTGCGCGAGGCGGCTACGCTCGAACAGTGCCCACTTTTTGCCAGCGTCTCCGATATAGAGGATTTCGGCACCGGGGGTGAACCTAGGGCAGAATTGTTCGACTATCTGTTTCAGCAACACATTCTGACCACCCGGGGAAAGCG